>NZ_JAUOEV010000008.1:0-180027 GCF_031932135.1 Shewanella vaxholmensis | reverse complement strand
AAGGTCCCCTCCTTTCCCCCGTAGGGCGTATGCGGTATTAGCAGTCGTTTCCAACTGTTATCCCCCTCGACTGGGCAGATCCCTAGGCATTACTCACCCGTCCGCCGCTCGCCGGCAAAGATAGTAAACTACCTTCCCGCTGCCGCTCGACTTGCATGTGTTAGGCCTGCCGCCAGCGTTCAATCTGAGCCATGATCAAACTCTTCAATTAAAGTTTTGTTGTTTGACTTGCGTCAAACGGCTCAACGAATTCTGTTCGACTTCTACTTATCCGAAAATAAGTAGTAAGTCTTTGTACATATTGCTATGAACACTCATCACTCTCGTGAAAGAATTGGTTGATTTAAATTTTTGACTGCCAACCCGAGGGTTAAGCAGTTTCGATTAACTCAACACCTGTGAGTGTCCACACAGATTTGCTTGATAAATTGTTAAAGAGCGTTGACCACACACTGAGTTTTCAGCGGGTCAGGGCTGCGTATTCTACGCATTCCCGTTAATGCGTCAAGTAGTTTTTTCAACTTTCTCAACACTCATCGTTTAGCTCGCTAACCGATGAACTGCTTGGCTTTCTTTGCTTAACTTGCGTTACGCTGTCTGCCGTGTCAGTGGATGCGCATTATAGGGAGATTGAGAAAGTCCGCAAGGGCTTTTTAGCGATCATTGAATCGTACGTCGATATTTTAAACGTTATGACCATTTTTTAGCTTGTAGACCTTATTTATCAGAGATAAGTCAGCTTTTTTAGCTAATAATTGATAATTCACGCTCAATATTTCAGCAATGGTCTAGTGTAAAAGTAAATAATTCATTACCATATACTTGCTGTTAACAGTTATTTATCAATTTTCCATTCATCAGAGAGCATTCTTATGCAAAAGTCATTTCTTATTGTTTTGATTGTCGCCATTGTTGGCGCCTTTGTGCTATTTCAGTTTGCACCTACGCTGCCGGCTTATATTGCCTTCGTTGCAGGCGTTATTGTGACTAGCCTTATCTTTAAACTTGTTCCAGAGACTTCATCATCTCATGCTACAGAAGAACAATATGTTGGTCCTACTATGACCTTATATGTAGGTAACCTGCCTTATCGTGTCCATGAAGGTGAAGTAAAAGTATTGTTTGGTGAGTTTGGCCCAGTAAACTCTGTGCGTTTAGTCAGAGATCGTAAGACTGGTCGTCGTAAAGGTTTTGGTTTTGTGGAGATGTCAGAGTCTGGCGCTCAGAAAGCCATGGTTAAACTGAATGACTATAGCTTCCAAGAAAGAACCTTAAAAGTAAGAGAAGCAAAAACACAAGATTCGGAAGCTGCCGACCGTACTGGTACTGACGAGTAGCATTACCGTTTAAACTGTTTTGTTTGACGTTGTAAATTTAGTTGGTTGTGGTGATTCGTTCGATAGTTGAAAAGCCACAATCAATTAATGTTGTTGTTAAGCCTTCACTGATTTCCGCTTTAGTATAGAACGCCTGCATTGCTGACTCCCCTAATGCTTCTCTCTCATTTGTTACTCTGCGCTGTTCCACAATAAGATTCTGTTGCGTTAAAAGAGTCACGACTCGCTTAGCTATCGCAGCGCCAGAATCCATTAGCGTTACGCCCGCACCGAGCACTTGTTGTAATTCAGCTTGGATCATCGGGAAGTGAGTACAACCCAGTACGAGCACGTCCAATTGCGCGGCAACGACTGGCGCGAGTAAATCTGCCAGTCTGTGCATGTCCATTTCACCTGTCGCTATTTTCTGCTCCGCCATCATGACAAGTTCAGAACAACCAAAAAGTTCGACATGGCAATCATCGGCAAATTGGCTGATGAGCTCATGGGTATAATGACGCTTAACTGTGCCAGGGGTAGCCAAGAGTCCAATACGTTTACTCTTAGACATCTGTGCCGCGGGTTTGATAGCGGGTACAACGCCCACAACAGGAATACTGAGGTTTGCACGTAATGCCGGTAGCACAACAGTGCTCGCGGTATTGCAGGCGACGACCACTATCATTGCATTGGTGCGAGCTACAAGATCACATACTAATGCGACACAGCCAGCAATTAATACCTGCTCTTCTAACTCGCCATAGGGCAACCTCGCATTGTCGAAAAGATAACAATAATCGCTATGGGGCAAACTCTTGCGGATTTCAGCCAATACGGATAGGCCACCAATCCCAGAATCAAACACTAATATAGGTCGCGACAAGCGAGTCTCCCGTTTCGGTTATAACAAATTGGCTATACAGATTGAACGCATTACAACATTAACTGATTCGATGTTTGATGACTGAATGAATCCAACCAAATACTCATTGAATATCCATAGAATCACACTCAAGCGCGCAGATTTTCCCACAGCTTTGCATAAACAGCAAAAGCAAGATGCTGGACATTCGTGTCACCTAGTATAATATTTGCGCCCCAATTTACAGCAACGGTGAATCAAACAATGAACTTAGCAGCAATGGACCCTCAGACTTATGATACGCAGTTAGAACACAAGCGTATCAAGCTAGAACAAGCCTTTGCCCAATTTGAAACACCGAGTGTTGAAGTTTTTGCCTCAGAGCCTGCCAACTACCGTATGCGTGCTGAGTTCCGCATGTGGCATGACGGTGACGACTTATACTATTACATGTTCGATAAAGTATTGAATGAGAAAGTGCGATGCGATCAATACTTGCCAGCCAGCGTGCTCATCAATCAAATGATGTCGGCCTTAATCGCCGAACTAAAACCGAATCCTAGTCTAAGACATAAACTGTTCCAAGTGGATTTTTTGTCGACCTTAAGCGGCGAGATTTTAGTGTCCTTGCTTTATCACAGACAGCTTGATGACCAATGGCGCGCCGATGCGGCTGCACTAAAAGCCAAGTTAAGCAGCCAGTTTAACGTCAACATCATCGGCCGTGCCCGTAAGCAAAAAATCGATTTAGATAAAGACTTTGTGGTCGAGTCATTACAAGTGAATGATAAAACCTTCTTATATAAGCAAATCGAGAACAGCTTTACTCAACCGAATGCCAAAGTTTCCGTAAAAATGTTGGAGTGGGCTATCGATGCAACTCAGAACAGTCAGGGTGATTTACTAGAACTCTACTGTGGTAATGGCAATTTCTCTATCGCACTGGCGCAAAACTTTAATCGCGTATTGGCCACCGAACTCGCTAAGCCCTCAGTCGATGCGGCGCAATATAATATCGAAGTGAATGGTATTGAGAACCTGCAGATTATTCGCATGTCGGCCGAAGACTTTAGCGATGCCATGGCGAAGAAACGCAGCTTCAGACGTTTAGAAGGTATCGATCTCGACAGCTATGTGTGCAACACTATTTTTGTCGACCCACCACGCGCAGGGATTGATCCTGATACATTGGCGTTAGTACAAGGTTACGAGCGGATCTTATATATTTCCTGCAACCCTGAAACCTTAAAAGACAATCTGCAGCAACTGAACGAAACCCATAAAGTCACTCGCTTCGCCTTGTTTGATCAGTTCCCTTATACCGATCACATGGAAACAGGTGTCCTACTAGAGCGTCGTTAGTCACCTCAAATGCATTGAGCTCGACTGCATAGCAGTTAAACGCTGCACAGCACTCAAACATAAATTCGCAAAAATAATGGAGCCTCAGGCTCCATTATTTTTTGCGACTCTACATATTTCTCAAATCAGCGATGTTCGACCTTATGCTGCAAAGCCTCGGCGCCTTTGGCGACCATACGCAGTTGCATGACTAATTGATCGGCCAAGATTTTTCGATCGGCGCGTTTCATATCTAATGCTGAAGCGCCGGCGTTAAACACCAAAGTTACTAAGGCTTCTGCCTGTGCCCGAGCTAATAACGGGGTTCGGCCCGCTTTCGCTTCGGTATAGTGAGCCAATTCAGAAATAAAATGTTCAATTTCGCGGGCAACCGCCGCACGGAAAGCTGCTGAAGTTCCTGAACGTTCATGCAATAAGATACGGAATACGTTTGGATTAGAATCAAGCACTTCCATAAAAGTATCAACAGAGATACGGATCACACTGCCACCGGCTTCGGCTCGCTGACGGCCTTTTCGCATCATCTGCCTGAGTGTTAATCCGCCCTCGTCCACCATAGTGAGACCGAGTTCGTTCATATCTTTAAAATGGCGATAAAAAGATGTCGGCGCGATATTGGCTTCCCGAGCAACCTCTCGCAAACTCAGACTTGAGAAACTGCGCTCAGCACTTAGCTGATTAAAGGCCGCATCGACTAAAGCTCGACGAGTTTTCTCTTTTTGCTGTGCTCGAATACCCATTCTTAAATCCGCTAACTGAATGTAATGACGCGATAATACCGCTTTTAGGCATTAAACACAGCCCCATCGTCCTTGACCAAACAATATAGCTAGGCTAAATTAGCTTACAGATGTACGCTCAAAAGCGAATTTTGGAAACCTATAATGAAAAAACCCCCTATCATCTGGCTTAATGTCAGTCTGTTTGCCATCACTTTCCTCAGTGCGGTGATCTTAGTTCCATGGCGCGGTATTGTTCACGGCTACGGTGCCAGTGAATGGATCGCTTTTATTGTCTTAGCCTTTGCCAGTGGTCTGTCGATCACCGCAGGTTATCACAGACTGTGGTCACACAAAGCCTATAAAGCCCATCCAGCTGTGCGTTTCATGTATGCACTCGGTGGCGCTTTAGCATTACAAAACAGTGCATTACACTGGGCATCCGATCACAGAGTGCACCATAAGCACGTCGATGATAACGACAAAGATCCGTACTCGGCCAACATGGGATTCTGGTACAGCCATATCGGTTGGATGCTGCGTGAGTATCAGTCGCAACGCTATCATGATTATCAAAATGTGCGCGATCTGCAAAATGACCGTATCGTTATGTGGCAACACAAACATTACCTCGCACTCGTATTACTGATGAACATTGGACTGCCTGCCCTGCTCGGCTGGTTAAATGGCGACGTGCTGTCTATGTTATTGATGGCGGGTTTACTGCGTTTAGTGGTGGTGCATCACTGCACTTTCTTCATCAACTCTTTAGCGCACGTCTGGGGCAGCCAGCCTTATACCGATAAGAACACCGCCCGCGACAATGGCTTTCTCGCCATGTTGACCTACGGTGAGGGCTACCATAATTTCCATCACATCTTCGAAAATGACTATCGTAATGGCATTAAATGGTGGCACTACGATCCAACTAAATGGTTGATTAAGTCATTATCTTGGTTGGGGTTAGCCAAGGACTTACGTACGAGTCCACAGGAGCGTATAGAGAGCGCACGTTTGCAGATGCAGCTACTGCGGACAAAGAACAAAGTCGTGCACTTACCCAATGCCGATGAAATTATTGAAAAAGTCCAAGCTGAGTATGAATTACTCAAACTTCACTTAATGGATTACTACCAAGCGAAGAAAACCTTGCTTGAGGCCAAGCGTAAACAACTTGTCGATCAGCAGCTATTGCAGCAAGTTGAAGAGCTAAAAGCGCGTTTCTTAGTCCAGCAAAAACATTGGCGAAGCCTAACCGCAACTTATAGCTAAACCACAATTCTGCCCGAAAGTCATACGGCCACCTTGCATGGTGGCCGTATCTGATTATGATGATGCCTTAATCACTTAAATAGGCTGTTGAGATCATGTCAGATTCCCCAGTTACACTCCCAGAATCAATCAAACTAACAGAATATAGTCATGGTGCAGGTTGTGGCTGCAAGATATCCCCTAAAGTGCTCAGCACTATCTTGGCCTCACAGTTACCCGTGTTTACTGATCCTAATCTGCTGGTCGGCAATCAAAGCCGTGACGATGCCGCAGTGTATAAACTCAATGACGACATAGGCATCATCAGCACTACCGATTTTTTCATGCCAATTGTTGACGATCCCTTCACCTTTGGCCGCATCGCTGCGACTAATGCGATCAGTGATATTTATGCCATGGGCGGCACGCCTATCATGGCGATCGCTATTTTAGGCTGGCCAATCAATAAGCTACCCGCAGAAGTCGCACAACAAGTGGTCGATGGCGGCAGACAGGCCTGTATGGAAGCCGGGATCATGCTAGCCGGTGGCCACAGCATAGATGCGCCTGAACCGATTTTTGGGCTCGCAGTGACAGGACAAATTGCGTTAACTGACTTAAAACAAAATGACACTGCTAAAGCAGGCGATCGTTTATATCTCACTAAACCTATCGGCATTGGCATTTTAACCACGGCGCAAAAACAGAAAAAACTCCAAGATGAAGACTGTCACATTGCGGTTAATGCTATGTGTCAGCTGAATACTATAGGCACGAAGATTGCCAAAATTAGCGGTGTAAACGCCCTGACCGATGTCACAGGATTTGGACTGGCGGGACACTTACTCGAAATGTGCCAAGGTGCCAAGCTCACGGCAAAACTCAAATTTGATGCGGTGCCGTTACTGCCACGCGCCTTAGATTACTTAGCCTTAGGTTGCGTTCCTGGCGGGACTCACCGAAATTACGACAGTTATGGCGAGCATCTCCCCGAGCTCAGCGAGCATCAAAAAGCGATTCTGTGCGATCCGCAAACCAGTGGTGGTCTGTTAGTTGCCGTATCGGCCGAAGCCGAAGCGGAATTGATTGCTCTACTCGATGCGCATCACATCGCCCCAATTTGCATTGGATCATTGGAAACACCCACCACTGAAGCGAATGTGGTGTTGTGCTGATGTCAAACGCGATCGTCGCTGCAGAACAATATCGGGAAATTTTCCTTAATCAACATCCCATCATGGATGTGCGAGCACCCATAGAGTTTACTCGAGGTGCGTTTCCCAACTCGACCAACTTACCCTTGATGCTGGATAGTGAAAGGGAAAAAGTCGGCACTTGTTATAAGCAATCAGGTCAGCAAGCCGCGATTGCATTGGGTCATTCACTGGTTAATGGCCCCATCAAGCAACAGAGAATCGAAGCTTGGGCAAGCTATGTGAAAGCCAACCCCAACGCCTACCTTTATTGTTTTCGTGGCGGCTTACGCTCGCAACTCACGCAACAATGGCTTAAAGAAGCCGGTGTAGAAGTCCCTTATATTCAGGGTGGCTATAAGGCCATGCGCCAATATCTGATCGGCGTGATTGAAGCGGCACCAGCTCAGCAGCCGTTATTGAGTTTGAGCGGGATGACGGGCTGCGGTAAAACCGATTTCTTATTGCAGCGTAAAGAAGCGGTTGATCTTGAAGGGATAGCCAATCATAGAGGCTCTAGCTTTGGGAAGAATATCGACCCACAGCCGACGCAGATTAACTTTGAAAATCAGCTTGCCATTGCCTTGCTACAACACCAAACGAGTGACGCAGCCTGTTTACTACTCGAGGATGAAAGCTTCCTGATTGGGCGTTCGGCGCTGCCGCAGACATTTTACAATGCCATGCAAGCCGCCAATGTCTTAGTGCTAGAAGAGTCGGACGATGCGAGGCTCGAACGCTTACGCAATGAATATGTGCATAAAATGTATAGTGGCTTCTGTGAGCGCCTAGGGCCGGAAGCGGGTTTTGCGGCATTTAGCGACTATCTATTGCAAAGTTTAGTGAGCATTCGTAAACGTTTAGGCGGGAAGCAGCATCAAGAACTGCAAGATTTGATGCAACAAGCACTCGATCAGCAAATCAACCAGAATGACACTTCGCTGCACTTAGTCTGGATAAACTTGTTATTGCACAAGTATTACGACCCTATGTACCTATACCAATTACAGAATAAGTCCGAACGAGTGCTCTTTAAAGGTTCGCATCAAGCTATGCATGAATGGCTGGATAGCTATCAGACACGATAAATCACCACCCTAAAATAACCGCGAACATTAGCTTCGCGGTTATCATTTTATTTCACACTGACATAACGGATTTAAGATTTACCCAGCAGACTCGCCACTTGGACTCTCAAAGAATCCTTATTCGCGAGCTTGCCATCGACGGCATCCGTTAAATCCACCGACACCCTTGACCAAAAACGCTTGGGCATTTTAGCTAAGGCATGCCCGCCCTTGTGGCTAAAGTAAGAGCCCCATAATCCGTGTAATGCCATTGGAATGACAGGCACGGGATCTCTGGCTAAGATCTTATCAATTCCGGGACGAAAATCGCCAAGTTCACCGTCAGGGGTGAGTCGACCTTCCGGGAAAATACACACCAACTCGCCATTGGCGAGCGCCACATGAATTGCCTCGAAAGCACGATTATAGGTCTCTTCACTTTGCTTAGGCGAACAGATAGGGATCACCCCAGCGTGGCGGAACACATACTTCAGCAGAGGAATTTCGCTAATGGATTTATCCATCACAAAGCGGATCGGCCGTGTCGAGGCTCCCATAATAATCAATGCATCCACATAACTCACATGGTTACAGACTATGATGCCAGCCCCTTCCTTTGGAATTTTTTCACGGCCTGTAACAGTCACGCGATACATAACATGGCTAAGTAAGTAACTGATAAATCGCTGAGTAAATTCTGGCACTTGCGAATAAACATAAAGGGCAACGACAAAGTTCATTACGGCAAGCAACAAGAATAACTGCGGAATAGTCCAACCTGCAACGCCCAGTAACAGCATAGATAACAGTGCCGAAACCACCATAAACAATGAGTTCATAATGTTATTGGCTGCAATCGCCTGAGCACATTCACCCTTAGCCGAACGCGATTGAATAAAGGCGTATAAGGGGACGATGAACAGCCCGCCGCTAACGCCGATCATAAAGAAATCTAGCATCACCCGATAATGTTGCGACTCGGCAATAAAGGCTTTTAATCCATAGACAAAACCAGCATCCACTGGCGCAGGTGGAATAGCCCAAAGCAAATCGACACCAAAGATAGTTAATCCCAATACCCCAAATGGCAGCAAACCGAGTTCCACATGGCCGTAGGAAAAACGCTCACAAACGAAGGAGCCAACGGCAATCCCGATGGAAAACATGCCCAACAATAACGACACCACAGTCGCGCCAGAATGCAGATGCAGCTTAGCAAAGTTAGGGAATTGAGTCAGATAGGTCGCGCCTAAAAACCAAAACCAACTGATAGCGAGGATTGCCATCCAGATTGAAGGTGTTTGACGCGCTTTTTTAATACTGCGCCAAGTACCCGATAACGGCCTGAAACGTATTTTTTCGATGACGCCCTGCGGTGGTAAAGCAGGAATGGCCCGACTCGACAAGTATCCCGCTAAAGACAATACGGCGACGGTAATGGCAGCCCAAAGCGTACCGTTTACTTCAGAAACTAAGATCCCCGCACTTAACGTGCCGACCAGAATAGAGAGAAAAGTGCCCATTTCAACCCACGCATTACCTGTGACTAACTCGTCCTCTTTCAACGCTTGGGGTAACAAGGAATATTTGACCGGACCGAAATAAGCCGACTGACTACCTGTTAAAAATAACAGTAATAACATCATCATGTAGTTCTCACTCACTATCGCGATAGCGGCACAGGACATGATAATAACTTCGAGTAATTTCAATCGACGGATAAGTTTGGCCTTATCCATATTATCGGCAACCACACCTGCGTGGGCCGAAAACAGGAAAAACGGCAGGATGAACACCCCAGCGGCTAAATTCACAAACATATCGACGCTTATGGGTAAATCTTTGACTTGGCTGAAGGTCACTAACAGCAGCAACACATTTTTATAGATATTGTCATTCAAGGCGCCGAGGCACTGAGTCGCAAAATAAGGTAAAAAACGTTTTGTTAGCAACATGATAGTTCCCTCTGGTAACCCATTCCTTGTAGATAAGCCTTCACATGGCTCTCGAGTAAATCCCGCAGTGATAACGATTCAGCAAAGAGCTTATTATCGAGGGACAAAGCAGTTAGCCCATGAATCCCCCCCCACAACACACGGCTCATACTGAGATGCTGCTCCGGTGTCGCCTCAGGGAAAAGCTGCGCTAACTCACGTTCAATCAGTATGAATAACCCTGTAATCAATTGTCCTTGTGATTGCGGCAGCGGCTCAGAATCGAGTAATTGCAACTCAAAAACCAGCTTGAAAGCTTGCCGCCGCTCATTAGCAAACTGACTATACTCCCACGCCATTGCAATGATTTTACGCAAACTGTCGGCAGCACACACACCCGCTAATCGATCGTGTA
The DNA here is from genome assembly GCF_031932135.1 of Shewanella vaxholmensis. NCBI lineage: Bacteria > Pseudomonadati > Pseudomonadota > Gammaproteobacteria > Alteromonadales > Shewanellaceae > Shewanella > Shewanella vaxholmensis. The sequence goes on along the minus strand of NZ_JAUOEV010000008.1, from coordinate 169,908 downwards.
AAGTCCTAAGCGTTGCCTCAGAAACCGCCAGCAACAAATAGTTATAACTGCCGAAAATATTGATCAAGGTGCTAGGGACATAGCCAATTTGGCTAGCCACTTTGCGTAAGCTCAGCCCTACAACACCTTGTTCGGTCAATAACTCAGTTGCCGCTTGTATTGCCATAGCGCGAATTTCATCATGGCTGTGTTCTTTTCGTCTGGCCATAGGTCTCACTCCCTGTTGGATAGCAAGAGACTAACAGTAGTCAAAATAAAAAACAACGTTCAAAATAAGTTTGTTTTACGTACAGTCGCGGATAAATAGTGAAGGATATCATTGAGAATGATAAATAAAGATAGACGCTCGAAATCGATTCACTCAGTAAAACTGAACTATATATGTGGGATTACACCACACAAAATAGCATAAAAAACGGCGCACTCAGTCAGCACGCCGTCCATTATTTTGGTTTAAAAATCATTCTTAATTCAAAGGTGTTTTTAATTAAAAGTGACCATGGAATTTAAGGCCTACGATAAGTCATCACCACTCTATCAGCACCAGCGCCAAAATAATCGGCCTCAAAAGCCGAATCAACGAAACCTAAATGCTGATATAAGCCATGGGCAGGATTACTCGGGTCAACCGTTAGACACACACGTTCAACAGAGACGGGTAACTCAGCTAAACACTGCTGCATCAAACGTTTGCCTAATCCCTTTCCGCGAGCATCTTCACTTACGGCAACAGATAAAATCCACATACATGTAGGATCGCTACTCTGGGCACTGAGCAAATAACCTTGCAGAAGATTATCTTCATCCACGGCAACTAAAAATTGCTCTGGCCAACAATCAAATCCCTGACGGAAGAAAAAATCGGGATAGCTATGTTCGCCAAAAATGGCCTGCTCAAGCTGATAAACCGCGAATAAATCTGACTTTAATACCGGACGTATAGACTGCATTCGAAAATCATTCACCTATTAAAATCTTATCCCACTCTAAGTTGGGTGCGCCCACTACGATAAAGTTAGGGTTTTCTAACGTCTCGCGCTCATTATAGGTTAACGGTTGCAGCTCAGTATCCATCAACTGTCCACCCGCTTCTTCGACTATGATTTGCGCCGCTCCCGTATCCCACTCGCCCGTTGGGCCAACTCGCACATAACAATCGGCTCGACCTTCGGCGACAAGACAACTCTTTAACGCTGCGCCGCCCATAACGACTAACTCGCAGTGTTTGGGATGGTTGAATAGGGTCAACACAGATTGAGGATCCTGACGACGACTCACGGCTAATCTTAGGGATACCTTTTCACGGTGCTCAATTTGGCGGCTACTAATACGCACTTCCTGTTTATCCGTGCGTTTATATGCGCCTAAACCTGCAATCGCGTAATAACACACTTGCGTCATAGGCACATACACCACGCCCATCACGGGACGATTGTGCTCGACGAGTGCAATAATCACCGAAAAATCACCACTACCAGCAATAAACTCACCCGTGCCATCGAGTGGATCAACCAACCAATAGCGCTTCCAAGATTCACGCACGCTCAGAGGAATATCGGCCGCCTCTTCAGATAACACAGGAATATCAGGCGTTAAAGCAGTTAATCGGTCACAAATGATCTGGTTCGCCGCTAAATCTGCGGAAGTGACAGGGGTATTGTCAGACTTCATTTCTCGCTCAAAATTACCTTTGAGATAAATGTCACGGATAGTTATCCCTGCATCGGTCGCAATCGCAATAACTTCGTCGATCAACTCTTCTGGCTTCATAACAACTCCAATCGCAAAGTTCGCGAATGTTTTGCAAGCGTTCCAGCTTTGAACGCTTAAAAGGAAAAAGATTATTTAAGGTATATACCCAAGCTACCTGAAGATACGAGTTTCAGAGCGCCTAGGGTGCTTCAATTCAAGGCGCATCAATGACAGAATGTCGGCTACCTTTTGAATTGATGCAACACGGAAGTGGAGTGCCCTAGGCGCTCCGTCCCGGCGGGTTTTAACGCACTTTATGCTGTGTTGGTTATTTTTAACTTAGCCCGCTAGGTCTGTAAATAACCGCCTTGCCTAAAGTGCGTTAAACTCCCGCTGAATCCTGCATCTTCAGGTTGTTTGGGTATAAATACTTTTGCGCTAAAAACAACGCGCTCACACTACGGGATTCTGAAAAATCGACATCATCGAGCAAGGCCTCCCAATCGGCGAGCGCCCAAGGCACCACATCAATGGGCTCTGGCTCATCACCTTCAAGGCGACTCTCATACAGATCTTCTGCAAGAAAAATTTGCATCTTACTGGAGAAATACCCCGGCGCTAGGCTAAGTTCTTTCAATAGCGTGAGCTTATTCGCCCCAAAGCCAATTTCTTCCTGCAATTCACGATTAGCAGCTTCGATTGGCGATTCACCTGGGTCGATAAGACCTTTAGGAAACCCGAGCTCGTAATTATCGGTTCCTGCAGCATATTCGCGTGCCAGTAGCATTTGCCCTTGATGAATAGGCACTATCATCACAGCGCCACGGCTGCCACCTTTCATGCGCTCGTATTGGCGCTCGACACCATTTGAGAACTTAAGATGCACTTGCTCAATTTGAAATAATCGGCTTTTCGCGACAACTTCGGTATGCAATATTTCCGGCTTATTCTGCCGCTGCGACATAACTGCCTCTAGATAAAAAAGCGATAAATTAAATAAGATAAGTGACAATCTTACTATCCTGTCTTTAATCTACAACCTGAATTTGTTACATGCTCCTAAGGGTAAGCCACAAATCCTTTGCGATATGCATCACAAACCAAGCCCAGCCTTAAGTGAACACCTTCAAAATATTCTCAAATATGATGTTTCTATTAGAGAGTAAAAAGGGGCGAATGCCCCTTTTGATATGCTAACGCTTAAAATTGATAACGTAGATTGAGCTGGTAACTGAGGAAGTCATTCGGCTCGATATCCACATACTGATACCCCAAGCCAACTGACCAAGCGTCGCTCACTTGATAGCTAAACCGCACACCGGCATACCAATCAATGCCATCAAGCTCTGTGGTTAAACGGCTATTGCCCATAGTGCTACTGATATCTGCTTGCCATCGAAATAATCCGATAGGTACTTCAAACCGCCAAGCATCATGCTGCAGTAAGGTTAAACGCAATCCCAACATCACGCCATCAGCCAGTACGGGGGTCACGGCTTTGACCTGCTCATGATATTGCGCCGGAGTCAGACTTGCACCCTCAATCCGCGCACTTCCATTACCAAAGTCGGCATAGCCTAATTCGATTGCCACCATGGGAGTCCATTGATAACCCACACTTAAGCCAAACGCAGTATCTTTGTCATCAACCGATGTCACTACGCCCGCTGCAGCGTCAGACTGTAACTCTCGTCTGCCGCTATCAACCTGAGCTTGGCCGACAAAGCCCTCGACATACCAGTTATCAGCGGCATTCGCTTGAGTCACTGTGCTGGCGAGCAACACAGCACCCAAGACCACTTTATGTAATTCACGGCGGCGAATTAAACCCGTCGCAACGATCAAGCCTAATGCCCACAAGGCCATACTACCTCCACCCGATTTGTTATCAATCACCACTTCTTGATAGGCTTTAACAGTAATCAACACTTGTCCTATTGCCTCACCACCCAGCCCATCACTAATCCGATAGCTCACAGTATCGACACCATCGAATCCTGTTTTAGGGATATAACGCAGCTTGTTAGTCTCAATGGATACTGTCCCTTGCTGCGCGGTTGCGCTGACTAAGGTTAAAGCATTGCCATCTGGATCGCTGTCATTACTCAACACATCGAGTAGCAAGCTCGTTCTGTCGTCGGTTGCGGCGCTGTCGTTGACTGTCGTTGGCGCGGTATTGCCACTCACTATCACAGTCAACTCACTACTTGCAGTACCACCTTTACCATCAGTAATGCTATACACCAGCACATCCGTACCGATGAAATCGGTTGCTGGCGTGTAACTTAGTTGCTGATTAGCCAAGATGACGGCGGTACCAAACTCGCTAGTCACTTGTGTAACTGTCAAGGCATCACCATCACCATCGGTATCATTGGCGAGCACATCAACATCGAGGCTCTGATTCCAAGGTAAAGAGGCCGTATCTGGGTTCGCCACCGGTAAATGGTTGCCATTGAGTATCACGGACACGCCACTTGGATCGACGATAGTACGGTTAGCGACGCCATCGTCATCGTTTGGTCCACCATCTTCTATGGTTAACTGCACACACCAATGGCCTTCAGTTAATCCAGAAGTCCAACGACTGTCTCCCGGTGGAGGACAGAAACCACGCTCACCTTCACTACTGGCGACACTATTGCGCGTATCAATCACAAAATCCTTCCAACCATTTTGGGCTTGATACTTACGATATACCGCATTGGCAGGAACTGGCGAACGTTGTGGTATCACCAGACTGTAACTCTGCCCTTGTTGTGGCAATCCCGTCGCGATGAAGTCAAAAATACCGCCGACATTGGCCGCTATGCTGTCTTCTGGGACAAGATCAGGTAATAGTTGAATACCACTTTGCTCTTGCATCAGTGCAATATTACCTAAGCGTAAGCACACGCCAGCCTGCCCCTCAGCCAAGAAGTACACAGGCTGTAATTCACCTTCGGGCATAATGTTACAGTCGTTGACCGCATCCAAATAATCAGGAATACCGTCACCATCCGTATCGGTAAAGCCTTCTTGAACATCAGGGATCAAATCACCGTCCGTGTCTGCGCCAGTCAATACAGGTAAGCTTGAACGCACCACAATGTAGACTTTCTCTGTGGTAGACAGCGCTGGCAAACCATTATCAGTAACCGTCACACTCACAGTGTAAATGCCCGGCAGGACAGATACTGGAGAGAAGAACATGCCCGCGTCATCGGATTGTAAGTTCAGCGAACCGCTTGCCCATGTTGCCGTTAAGCTATCCTGCATATTGGCGTCAGTGATATCGGCATCAATGCGTACATCACCGCCATTTTGCGCCACAATAAATTGGTGCACTCCCGCTTGAGTCACATCCAACGTTACCTTAGGCGCAATATTCGCTTCGGTGATCAACACCTGAGATTGCTGCTTACTGCCCAAGTTCAAGCTAGGATCTAGATTAATCAGCACATCCTCATCCACTTCGACCTCACCATCTTCAAAGGTGCTAAAGCGGATCTCAGCTTGTTGGCCCGATATCACTTCGACCACCCCATCAACCAAATCATGATCACTGCTACCTGCAGAGCCTGAAACGGTATAAGGCACAGAAAGTGGATATACGGGTGCGGCGCCATTAAGGTGCACACTCACCACTACCTCATTGCCCTCACCCACAAGCTGATCTTTACTCAAGGAGATCAGTGGATGTACTTTCACTTTTTGAGCCTTGATCGCCTTATTACCATCGCGGTCTACAGCTTGCCAGTAAGCTAAGTAGCTGCCAGGTGCGAAGAATAGACTCTTATTCACCAGAGAAACGGGCAATGGATGACCGTTACGATCGACCGCTTTTGCGAAGCCAAGCTTAACGCGAGTAAATAGGCCCGTCGCATTCACATCGACATCGTCAGGCAAAGTGATCACTGGCTGATTTGCCGACTCAGCGCCTTCAATTAGTACATTCACTTTGGCACTTGCACGCCCCTTGTTACCATCACTGATGGTGTAGCGAAGCGCCACAGGCCCGACATACGCTTCAGGCGCAGTAAAGCTCAAGCCCTCACTGGTGATTTGCACACTGCCGATATCCGCAGCCGCACCATCAATCGTTAAGGTATCACCATCGACATCAACATCGTTCGCGAGCACCGCAAGCGCATAAATATCGTTGGCGGTACTTGTTAAGGTGTAGTCGTCATCAACCGCTTGCGGATCATCATTCACTGGCGTGACATTAATAGTGACAGTTGCAGGCTCTGAACTCAGCTCGGCATCCTTAGCAATAAAGCTAAACACGTCTGTTCCATTGAAATCCTTCTCAGGGGTATATAACCAAACAGTGCCATGTTGCTCTAATGTGCCGGATTCTGGCTGACTCACCACTTCATAGGTGAGCGGATCATTATCCACATCCTTTGCCGCAAGGGTGATAGCCACAGAACTATCTTCCTCTAACGTCACAGTTAAACTTGTCGCCACAGGCGCATCGTTGACGTTGGTCACAGTGATGCTGAAGCTTTGCTCTGCCGTTAAGCCGTCCGTGTCGGTGACTTTCAGTGTCACCGCATGGCTGCCCACATCGGCATTGCTTGGCGTACCACTTAACACGCCCGTAGCCGCATTGAAGCTCAACCAACTCGGTTTAGTCACCGCGCTCAAGGTCAGTACATCGCCCACATCGGTATCACTCGCCACAAAGGTGTAGCTGTACGCCGCATCTTGAGTGGCAGCTGTGATGGCCGTTGAACTGATGATCGGAGCGTCATTGACGTCTACCACAGTTAAATTAAATGCAGGTAAACTCGCAGACAAAGTGCCATCGGAGACACTAATAATAATCCCGTTAGTTACACCAACATCTTGATTAGATGGCGTACCTGATAGGGTGCCTGTTATTGGGTTAAAAGTCGCCCACACTGGTTTATTTAGGATGCTAAAGCTTAGTGTATCTCCCGGAGAATCAGCCGCTGTAGGCGTAAACAGATACGAAGCACCTTGGTTAATGGTTAATATGGGTGAACCCGTAATCGTGGGCGCAGAATTGGATGGCTGAGGTGTCACACTGTTTGATGCCGCAGAAACAGCACTTGTTCCTGCAGCATTAGTTGCGGTAACGGTAAAGGTGTATGCAGTGCCATTCGTCAAGCCTGAAAACGTGATAGGCGAAGCAGTACCATTCACCGTTGCGCCCCCAGGACTCGCTATCACGGCATAGCTCGTAATTGCAGAACCACCGTTAGAGATTGGAGCTGTAAACGAAACAGACGCTGAACTATCACCTGCGACCGCAGTAACGGCAGTGGGCGCGCTAGGCTGTACAGGATTAACCGCAAATGTTCTGCTCACCTGTGTAGCAGGTAAATAGCTACTATTACCTGCTTGATCTGCATTAATAGTACAGCTACCTGCCGTCACAAAGGTCAGCACACCACCGGAGGTAATTGTACACACGCCCGTAGTGGATGAAGTAAAGACAGGTGTTAAGCCTGAATCTGACGTTGCCGTAAGTGTTGGCGTAGTACCAAAGTTTTGTGCACTAGGAGTTGCAAAAGTAATGGTCTGGGTTGCTGCCGGAGTAATCGAGTTAGATGCAACCGATGCCGCACCTGATCCAACTATGTTATTTGCTGTTACTGTAAAAGTGTAGCCCTGACCATTAGTTAAACCCGCTATCACAATTGGAGAAGCTGTACCATTTACCGGCGCCACATGTGCTGGGTTTGTTGTCACTGTATAACCTGTAATCACAGAGCCACCAATATTTACCGGAGCCACAAACGCAATGCTGGCTAGGGTATCGCCTGCCGTAGCCACTACCGACGTCGGCACACTGGGAGCAACTGGGTTAACGCTGAAAGAGCGGCTCACTTGCGATGCAGGCAGGAAGGAGGAATCTCCGGCCTGATCGGCATTAATGGTACAGGTGCCAGCAGTAACGAATGTTAGTGCACCACCGCTGGTGATGGTACAAACAGCGGTAGTCGATGACGTGAACGTTACCACATAGCCAGCGCCAGCTGATGACGTAGCCGTCAACGTCGGCGAAGTACCAAAATTCTGCGCGCCCGGATTATTAAAGGTTATGGTCTGTGGCGCCGCTGGTGTAATGGAGTTTGAAGCCGCAGATGCCGCGCCAGGGCCTGCTGAGTTGGTGGCCGTAACGGTAAAGGTATAGCTAACACCATTAGTTAACCCGGTTACCGTAATCGGAGATCCCGCCCCAGTGCCGATAAAGCCGTCTGGCGAGGACGTTACGGTATAACCGGTAATATTGGCGCCCCCTGCGCTGGCGGGCGCGACAAAGCTGATACTCGCCTCACTATCGCCTGCGGTTGCAGCGCCGATAGTCGGTGCGCCCGGAACGATGGCATTAACAGCGAAGGATTGGGTAACTTTTGTCGCCGCATTGGTTGCGGCATCACCCGCCTGGTCGGCGTCAATCGTGCAGCTGCCCGCGGTAACAAAGGTTAGGGCGCCGCCGGTGGTAATAGTGCAAACCCCGGTAGTTGCGCTGGAAAACGAGACAGCGTATCCGATGCCTGCAGATGAAGTTGCTGTCAGTGTTGGCGTCGCACCAAAGTTTTGTGCCCCCGGATTGGCAAAGGTAATTATCTGATTAGCTTTGGGGGTTACGGCGTTGGATGCACCAGAAGCAACACTGGCTCCAATGGCATTGGTCGCGGTAACGGTGAAGGTATAAGCAGTACCGTTGTTAAGCCCGGATACCGTAGCTGTACAAGCTGCCGGGCCGGCGCAGGTGCCAATGGCGCCATCAGGGCTTGCGGTAGCGGTATAAGTGGTAATGGCTGAGCCACCGTTATTCCCGGGGGCAGTGAAAGTAACGCTGACTTGTCCATCGCCTGCGGTAGCAGTGCCTATGGTGGGGGCATCGGGGGCTGTTGGAATCGCTACTGTGTGTGTCAAGCCGCTTGTATAGGCCGCGGGGGCGGAATTCCCCGCTGCATCGCTGATATTGGTAGAACCATTCAGATTGAGCTTGATGGTGCCATTACCTATGATACCGCTGACCGTCACTGTTACACTTGAGCCCGAGTTTGCGGAGACACTGGAGATAGTGCCCGTCGCTGTGCCTGTGGTACCAAGCGCAAAGTCATCCGTTGAAATATTGCTGACCGATTCACTGAACTGCACTGTGAAACCCACACTGGTGTCGGTTGATGCCGCACCACCATCAGGGACAGTACTGTTTACAAAGGGCACTGCACCATCCACAACTATCGCTTTATTATTACCCAAGGAGTTAGCAGCGCCGGGTGAAGCCAACGTAAGAGTCGCATTGTTAGTAGCGGCATCGCGGATGGTTCCGCTATTCAATGCCAAGGAGTTAGTGGCGGCATAATCTAGGTCACTGGACGTATCGCCGGACTGAATGGTGTAGTTGAATGTCAGCGCACTGGAACCACTACCACTTGCGTAGTCAATCGTTCTATCCGTTGTACCCGTATCCAGCGTTAGTTGCGGGGTACCAGTGACGATCACCACTTCGCTAAAGTTAACTTGGATACTAATGATATCGCCCAGTTTGTAAGTGCCGTCCGCGGTGCTGGCATTAACAGATGAAACCGTCGGGGCGACGCCATCGATAGTGATATTTCTATTCGCACCCAAAGAGTTTGCTGTACCGGGTGAAGGCAAGGTCAAGGTGGCGTTGTTACTTGCCGCGTCGCGAATAGTGCCACTATTTAGCATCAATGAATTGGTAGCAACATAATCTAAATCGGCCGAAGTATCGCCAGACTGAACGGTGTAATTGAATGTTAACGTACTGGAGTTACTACCGCTGGCGTAGTTAATGGTGCGATCAGTGGTGCCTGTTTCAAGTGTGAGTTGAGGTGTACCAGTCACCAATACTGCTTCATCAAAATTAACCTCTACACTAATAACATCCCCGACTTTGTAAGTACCGTTTGCAGTGCTGGCTGTGATAGAGCTTACTGTAGGGGCGACAGAATCGGTAACAAATGCACCCGTTGCGTTATACCCGATACCGCTGCTAGTACCTGTTAACATGGAGGAATTAGTCTGGCTATCGTTGACTGTCGTACCGCTGGCTTCATTCAGCTTCCAATACCCCAGCAGGCCGGATTCATTGCCTACCAACTCGATACTGCGGTTATTTTGAATCTGCACTTGCGTGCGCGCACTACTCCACATACGTATATCATCGATACTACCGACGAAATCATCTACCGCTCCGAGGTTCTGCAACCCAAACACAAGATTGGTCACTCCAAATCCCGTATAATTAGGAACGCTACTACGGGCGCCTTGATCTAAAACGTTTATTCCCTGTGCGACGCCATCAACATAAAAATCCCAAGTTCCATTATCAAATACAACTGCAATGTGATACCAGGTTCCTGTGCTTAACGACAACACATTACTTTCTGTCAGGCAACCAAAATCACACTCAAGATCGACAGTTAGTTTACTTGAGTTAAATATGAGGCCACCGGCATCGGCACCGCCAGTGAAATCCACTAAATTGATAGTCCCACTGACGTTAGTAAATTTGGCCCAAAACTCCAGTGTAAATGTTGTTCGATTAGATAGCGCAGATCCCGCATTTGTCAGCGTTACGGTATCACCAGTTGTAAAGTCAAAAGAACGGTTTTGTGCGCTAGCATAGAGGGAGGTCATCGCAAAAAAACTGCCTACAATGAACATTTTCAAATAAGAATGACAGAATCTAGTCATAATATGCTTAAAAGCATGAATCATTTTGTAAGCATGTTGCAGCATGACACATCCCCTAAATTAGCTTGTTTTAAATACAAGTAGCGCACAATCCTTGCGCGCATTTGCACTTACAGATTTAAACCATATTGTTTCAGATTTAATTACGAGAAGGGAAAAGCCCCTCAAGAGCAATAATGAAATTAACAACTTGGTAAGGTTGTACGATATGCACTGGCATATTATTACCGGCAATACCAGTATTTCCATTTACGTTAACCGTTGTGGTGGCAGTCGCAGGCGACAGTGTGGTGTCTGGTGCGGTAGTGCTAAAAGCATTAAGAGCAGTTAGCCCACTAACCACTTTGGCGGGTACCGTGGTTGGCCCTGGAATAGCGGTATTACCGTTAGCGGAGGAGGCTCCCAATGCAACGCTCGTATTTCCTGTTCCATTTAGTGCCACGGAATGAACATGCGCGGGTAATTCATTGGCAGTCAATGTCACATTTTCAGTCCCACCCGTTTGTCCAAGGTTATATTGACTCATGCCAGGGCTTTGGCCTTGATGCACAGGCACACGCCCTTGCAGGTTAGGCAGTGCAAAAGTCGTTTGGCCATTGCCACCATATGTGGTGCCTAGAATTGCAAAAAGCGCAGAGTTTTGCGAGACGGACAATAATTGCCCATCACAAAAGGCCCAACCACGGGGAGCGAAATTACCAGCGAACATAGAGATTTGACCGATAAATGGATCTGACATTGTTTTTCTCCTTAAAATCACGATTTTGTCTATTTAACGTTTTTCAACGAAATGATTACTCACGACATTTAATCGACAGCGAGTTCCTTTTGCTGATTACAACATCATCCACATCACACGATGAGAGGACTATATAGATAACCTAAATCAAAAACAAAACAAATTGATTACAATTAAACATACATTAAAAATCAATAAACACAATTATACAAAAATGAATCAGTGTAAATTATCACTCTCCACTTAACGCCATAGCATAGATTCATAGGCGCCAGAGTAACTTTCGAGCTTAAACCCATGCTGTAGATAGAGCTTTTTAGCTTGAGTATTTTCACTCTCCACAGATAAACCGACTGGTAAATGGCGTTTCATCGCTTCTTGCTTAATGGCCGCTAAAATGGCCGAACCAAAACCGCGTCCCTGCATACTTGGTATAATAATAAAATCAATAAGATGAATCCTATATTCACTGATATCAAGCATCACTTTCCCGATGGTTTGCTGTTGATAGAACAAGATATAAGTGTTGGCATTTGGATATTGTTCCCGATAAGAGGCTTGCTGCAGTTGATATTGTTGCGCCAACATAGTGTCAACCACTTCACGGGGTAAACCCAGTCCATAAAAGAAAGGTTTTGTAGAATAAAAAAGCTGCGCCATAAATAGGTTGTCGTTTGCATTAGCGGCTTTAGCACTTAAACCTATTCGTGAATTGAACTCATCAAATATCATGCTTTTTATCCCAATATAAACGCTGCAACAGTTGGTTATAGGTCATAAATAATTGCTGCCACGATGGGCTTTGCAATTCACGAAGAGGGACTGGTTCATTTGATACAACAGGCGTAAATAGTTGCCCCTGCTGTTTTGCATCAAAACGCCAATGGTGTTGCCAGCGCTCAATCTCACCTTCAGATAATGGCCATCCTAAGATGGTAGAGAATGTTGTGGGTTTAAAATCTTTTAATTGATGATAATCAAGTAGAATAGCTCGAGAAGATTGGTATAAAGCGGCAGATAATTGCGCAAAATGCTGTAAGACGGTGGTACGAAATTCATCTAAGCTAGGCTCAGTATTTTCCATCTGTTGAGTATGCAGTTCAGTTGGAAGTAAACTTTGCCCTCCAGCCATATGTCTCCCTGCAACTCGTTGATGAGAAAACATAATATCCTTAGGATTGCGTATCAAGCATAACACTCGGCTCTTAGGGTAAAGTTCGAGTAACATGGGCCAGCAGGCCAGATCCCATGCATTCCACTTGATCACTAACTCACGCTCGCCCAGCCTCAATCGCCCCTGTAGTCTTAAGCATAAATCGACGAGCTGAGGTTTTAGTGCCAAAGGCCAATGGTCATCATGCATAACATCGCTACATAGCATAGATTCAGAGAGCACTCGGCAAGTTTCTAGCAGGGCAAAGCTGCTCGACACTAGCGTCGAACCACAACGCGACCAGTGAAAAATCATCAAACTTGGATTTACGATAGGCAAACTTTCGCGTTGGGATAATAGGGGTTCGAGCAAGGTTTTAGGTTGGATAAAACTGGCGAGCAAACAACGACGAGCATCACTGATATCGTCCTCTAAGAAGGGTTTAGATAACCTATGAAATGCGGGAACCCAACTCACCGTTTTATGTTGTGAGTGATAACGACAAGGGAACCAGGCTTGACTGAAGCGATCTAAATCTGGAATAAAGCTATCTTGCTGCAAAGCAATAAATGCGAGCATGTGTTCCAAACTAAGCTCTGGCCAAGCAAGAAAATCCGTCATCAGCGCGATAAAATGTTCCACATCATTCGCTCGATGCAGTAAAAACAATGACTCTGGTTGATGTAACAATTGCCAATAGCGTTGCTCCTGTTCTTTAAAATCAACCATTAGCAAGCCATAGGATAAAAGTTAATGTATTGCACCATTCGCGGTATCGTCCCACGATTAGGACTGGCGCCGTGGGGCAAGGCATGGTGCCAAATGATTAAATCACCTGCATTTGCGGCTATGGGTTTAATAGGCCACTTGCTCCAATCCTGTTGCTGAAGCTCGATATCCGTCTTGTTTTGCTTTTTGTTTTGTTCGAGAAGCCATTCTTCTATCTTGAGATGAAATCCTGGGACACAAGAAAATGCGCCTTGGTCAACACTGGTATCGGTTAAGTAAATTAACCCTTGAGTGCCAAACTCAACGGGTAGCTGCAGTGGCATATCCCAGTGCATATCTGGCCCGGGAAAACGCCAAGTTGGCGTTTCAGGTGGATTAAAGCTGACTCTATCGGTTGTCATGACTAAATCCGTTCGCTGCCACAACTGTTCAAACACTTGACGGATTTTGGGGACTTGTCGATTCGCGTCCAGTTGAGGATGGCGAAACAGTTGTAGCATTATTTTCTGCATAAACTCATGAGCTTGATACCAAGTGGCTGGATCTTGTTCATTGGCACCTAACTGCTGCCAAATAAAATCTCGAGTTGCGGCGCATTGCTCTGCCGAGAGCACATGCGGGATCACTAAGTAGCCTTCACTACGCCAAAAATTGAGTTGTGACTCGCTGAGTACTGCAGCCGGATTTGAGTCTTCAACCTCTATTGAATTTAAATCATCGACTTCTGGCATTGTGAGCGCAAGCGTTAATCCATGGGAAATAGTGCTTAATTGCTGATTAATTCCAGCAATATCCGCGGCTGTCAGCTTGGCTATTTGCTGAATGTAAGCAACAAAAGCTGACTGATGATCGTGTTGGTATAAAGCTCTTAGACCCGGCTCTAGCCCTATGCCACAAAGATCCAGCAAGGTTTTATCTAAGTGCCATTCATTTGCCCGTTCAGTGAATGGCACTCCCCGCTTACGTAGCTGTATCTTTTGCCAAAGCCGCTGTAAATGATAAATGCCTAAGCAGCTCAGATCGTCACTCGACACCAGTACTGGTTTTTGCTCTATAACATCAAAAACAAAATCGGGATAAGCGCCCTGCTCATATCGAAAAGCAAGGCATGAAAGAGGCTTAAGCCATTGCTTACGTCGATATCGAGGTAGAGTGAGTTGGGATTGGTGTTCGCTCAGCGTGGAATTACCATAGACTTGAATGGAAGTCGTGAACTTAAGCGTTACCGCACTCGGGCTGAAATCGGGGAGCAGTAAAGTACCAGCCAAGAAGCTACGATCTCCATCGGCAAGTAAGCGCGCAGTTTGCAGGTTGAGTGCAAACAAAGGCCCTAAATAATGCGTCTCAGCTAAATCCTGCACAGTACAACACTCAAGCCAAGCGTCTAGTTCAATGTTTTGCGGAATCAGCACGCCGCCATCCGCAAGATACGCCTGTAAGTGGCTGAATATCTGGACTTGAGGCTCCTGTTGCAGCAGATGCTTCATGGTTTCAGAGACTATCATATCGAACTTTACTGCAGCTTCTGGTTGCCAAACTGTGGCGTCGGCGCAGACATACGTTGCCACACGATCTGCTAAATCAAAGTGTTCAATAAGCTTGGTGACTTTATCTAACGAGGCAGGGTGAATGTCGAGCAAGGTGACTTGAATCTGACTGGCAGAAAACAGCGGCAGTAATGGTAATAACAACCAGGCAAAAGGTCCTGTACCCGCATACAAAATCTGTATTGGCCGTTGCGGATTTAGCGCCAACTTATCCTGTATGGCCTGATAAATGCCCTGAATAAACACTCGCCCACGCTCAGGATCTTCAGCACACTGCGCCGCAGTAGTGAGCGACACAGCTTTACCAAAAGGTGTAGTACTCGCCTCAGTATCCAAAAAATACTCGGGGTGTAATTCAATCTCGGTCATGGCACATAATTGCGCCAGCATAGGGTCGATAAGTCGTTTAGCCTCCCCTGCCGAAGAGGCCTGTAATAGCGCGTTGGCGAAGTGAATTAACGCTTTAATATCTGCACTTTGTCCTGATTCAAGCTCTGATCTTTGCGGCATAGACTAACTCCCTTAGCCAAGTATTCACTTCGCAATCAATCACTAAGTTGATCCGCGCATCCTGCCCTTTATTTTCAACCCAATGGACTTGGTCGGCATTGATATACCAAAGCTCTCCGGCCTGCATAGGTACACGTTTATCGTCCACGTAAAAATTGAGTTGTTTATTCGTTTGCAGTGGCAAATGCAGTCTTGCCTCACCTTGCTCTAGGCAGAGCCCTTGATCTCTATGGGGTTTGATTTCAGCCCCCGCATGTAAGCGCATCAAACGCACTGATTTCACTGGGCAGGCTAGGGATTGCAGAAAACGGCATAATGCAGGGCTCGATTCGAGACGAGGCAGATCATGCCAGTGATCCGGTGTAGAGATTGAGAAGGCTTGCAAGATAGGATGTGCTGTTTGATACTCGGCGGCGCAGCGCAAAGGCAATACATCCCAACCGCCCAGACCCCCTTGACGATAATCACGCTGATTTACGTGGGGTAGCCAGTCTTGCAGCAGCAAAGCATTCAGCTCTTGCTGTAAACTAAGGGAGTTTGGAACTTGAGCTAATAGGGCAAAAGAACAGATATCCATATCCAACCGCTTAATTTTCACACTAAAAATAATTAGTCATCCAAGACTAGCACAAAGATGTAAGCATACAAGTTACGGGAATAATCATCATAGCGACCACTGAGAATTACCCTGCTCATACGTCAATCGCAGGCGTTGTTCATCATGCAAAGAATAGGAAATACCCAATGTTTAACTGGAAGACTATCGATACGGTTCTGCTCGACATGGACGGCACGCTATTGGATTTGCACTTCGACAACCATTTTTGGCTGAGTTTAGTGCCACTGGAATTAAGCAGGCAACGGGGTTTGAGCACGGACGAAGCGCAGCAGTTAGTTGTAAATGCCTATGAGAAAGTCGTCGGCACACTCGATTGGTACTGCCTCGATTATTGGCAGGAGCAGCTACAACTCGACATTATGGGTTTGCATCGCACTTTGGTGGATCGCATTCAGCTGCGCCAAGACAGTATGCCGTTTTTGGCGGCCTTAGCCGCTGCGGGTAAACAGCGCATTCTGGTGACCAATGCCCACCCTAAGAGTCTCGCCCTAAAGCTTGAACATACCGAGCTGGCCGCAGGGCTTGATGCCATGATCTCCAGCCACGAGACGGGCTATCCCAAGGAACACCCACAATTTTGGCTGACCTTGTTTGAAAAGTTTCAACTTGAGCCGAGTCACTGTCTCTTTATCGATGACAGCGAACCCATACTCAAGGCCGCTAAACTTGCCGGTGTGGGTCATCAATTAGGGATTGCTAACCCAGACAGTAAAAAGCCAGTCAAAGTCTTTCAAGATTTCCCCGCGATTACCGACTATCACTCGCTACTCAATGATCTAACACGATAAAAAGACAATAAAAAAGGCACCTAAGGTGCCTTCGTTTTCATTCATAGTGCAGATCTATCATCGCGCGCTGAAACAGCGCTATAGCCCAGGAATACGACCCTGATATATCACAGGGAAATAACCGTCGCTGCCGCGTTTGCCTAGCATACCCAGTGACTTACGCATATCTTCTGGTTGCTCAGCCGTTTCTTTAATCTTAGCTGCTACTTTGACCATATTGCCTTCGTCTAACTGCAAAGTGCCGACGATGCCGAGCTGATTTTTAGCTTCATCTGTGGCTAATTGCGCTTTGCCATCAACGCAACTCAGGCCAAGTTCAATATTGCCTAGTGGATAGTTGCCAAACTGGTTTTTAACATTGGTTTGATTCAAAAACAGCTTACCAGACAACTGCTCGCACCAAGGTTTACCTTGCTCTAACGTCTCGACTAATAGGCTAACTTCACCGGATATTTCGGTTTTAAAGGGCAGTTTTGCATTGCCGAGTAAAAAGCTATCTGGCGCTTCGAAACGTAAACCCTGCGCACTTAAGCCGCCCATGGACCAAGAGATTAATCCTTTAGCGCTAACCGGCGTTGCACGGCTGCCCACTTGAAAATCAACTTTCACTTTACCTAACAACAAGGCCCAAGGGCTGAGATCCCAACGCACTTGTTCTAACTGGCGTTGCGGCATACTTAAGGTTTCTATGCTGCCAGACCAAATACTGCCGCTCACACCCGAAACACTGATATTTGCAGGTAATGGCGCTAACGCTATCGCAATCTTAGCGGGAAATAGAACGACTAAAAATACTAAATAAATCAGTACGCCTATGATGACTTTTTTTATCAAACTCACAGCTACACCTTAATTTATTGCGACAGTTGGATACGTCTAACTTTGACATAGCCAGGGGCATCGGCCTCTGCCAAATCAACACTTTCGAGTGAAAGTCCTTTTTTCTGCACTAACTCACTCAAATAACCTAACAAGGCATCAAAAGGAACATCGTCCATCCACACTTGGATCTTATCGCCTTGGGGCTGCATACGAGTAATCACTAACCCATAACTGCCCGCAGTTTGGTTAACCACTGAGCTTAAACTGCCCGACATAGTCGGTTTAGCACCGTTCTGCTTCAAACCCGCAATTTTATTCGCCGTTTGTTTTACATAGTTCAACGTCTGTTGCTGTGCAGTAAGGTTACGTAATGCATCGGCCTCGGCAGTGGCGATTGGTGTCCAAACACCCCAATAAAAAATACCTATGACTAAGAATACCGAACCAAAACCGACTAACTGCTGCTCGCGCGATGCGAGCCCTTGCCACCAAGTCCGCAAATTATCCATCTTATTTGCTCCTCAAGGTTAAGGTACTGGTGACTTGATCTTCACCGCTATTCATAGTGCCGCCGTCGAGTTGGAAACGACGTCCAACGATCTCTTTAAACTTCTCGATTTGCGCGTAGTTTTTCGCACTCACTTGCATGCGGATCTCATTACGCGCGCTTTCGAATCTTAAGCTATTAGGTTTAAGTTCAGGTACTTGCTTAAAGGCATCCTGCAAACCATCGAGCATGGCAAAAAACTCGGCACCAGTGCCCTGTCCTTGCAATGCGCGTAATTGACTTTCCATCTGCGAACGCAGGTTAACAATGCGCGAATTCCCCGGCACCAGTTGCTGATAAATGGATTCGCTCTGGGCTTTAAGATCGGCAATCTGACCATTGACTTGATGTATGGTCAGCCCTTTATTCACTAAGGCCAGTACACAAGCGATGGCGATAACGATGGCAGCACTCTTCCACATCATCAACTGCTTGCTGTATTCGCGCTTAGGCGTGTAAACGCCGCCCAGTAAGTTCACTGGCGCATGCAAAATACCGCGGGCTAACACTAACATAGGCAGCTCGAGTGATTGTGGCTTAAGCTCAACACCTTCGAGTTGCATATCGGTATAACTGGCGACAGACACTTCGCCCTGTGCGGGCCTAAGTTGTTCCAGCGCAATCGGTAACCAAGGCAAAGGTAAACTCTGGCCCGTGGCTAATCCGGTACGCAGTAATAGTTCATTACCAAAATTCATTGCCGCCCATTGGCACTCTTGCAATGGTAAGGCTAAGCAGTCGGGTACGATGCGCTTCACTTTTAAACCCGCTTCGGTCAAACAACTCAGCCAAGTCTGCATTTGCTCATGGGCCACGGCGACCACGCTTAAGGCATCACCATCACGCGGGCCGACGGTAAAATGCATGGCATCGACGTCCTCGGCTAAGGCTTCTTCGAGCATAAAGGGCAAGGCTTTCAAGGCTTGGCGTTGGCCTTTTTCGGGCAAATGCACGCTAGTGAGTGTCATTGCCGCGGCGGGCACTAACACATCGACGGGACGATTACCCGCACGCTCAGTCAAGGTCGACAAACCTTGGGCATTGGCGAGCTCGCCAGAGGCGATAATTTCCTGTTCTTGCTCAGACCAAACGAGCCAAGAGCATGCTTGCTCTGCTGTTCTGCCTAAGCGAATAAATAGCCGTTCACTCACAGTTTTTCTCCACCAGTCCCAGTCAAGAAAGCGTGACTGAGCTCGTTGCTATTATTTTTGTCCACCAGATTCTGCCGGGTGAGCACTGCCATTATTTTTGGCCACCAAACTGACGGGTGAGCACTTCCATTTTGTTGCCGCCGCCCTTTTTGAGCACGCTTTCCATTCTAAACACGGCGTTATCGACTTTAGCCCCCGAGGCCAACAGAAAATATTGGCTATCGATGACAAAACTCGACTTCATGGCACCTTCCCACTTGATCGAGCCCATAGACGAGCTTTCATAAAAATCTTCGATTTTGGCAAAGCCATCGCTGGGGCGTTGGTTGATGATACTTTCTGCTTCGCCGACCGAAATCTGATTATCGAGCATGCCAGCTAATAACGCCGCTTGCTCAACTTCTAAGGTATTGACGTTAAGCAATTGACTATCATTGCCTGGGATCACACAAACATAGGGCAAGAGTTTCAAATAGATATCTTGGGTGTATCCCATCACCGCCCGTAACTCACTGCGATGATTCATCAGCGTATTGGCCGCACGGTAAGGTACATTACGCGCTTCGTATTCGGCATCTTCGGCACCATAAGGGCTGGCCGTGGTGTCATCGTCGATATAATCTTTTAAGGTCTGAGTCAGACGGTCCGCACTAAAGTCGTCCATCCCTAAGCTCACCAACAAAGCCTTATATTGCTTCGCCGCCAACGGCAGCTTAGGTTGACCGTTTTCCACCTCTTTCGTGGTCGCGGACAAGGCATTTAAATTAAAACAGGCACGCATGTCAGTGATCTTGCCCGCGATTTCACCGTATTCCGTTGGAAACACCACATCGGCCATGGCCCAATATTGTTGCCTGTGGACTCGACCTTCAGAGTCATCTAAATCTTGTTTTAAAATCTTCTTCGCCAATTCTTCGGCGGAAATCGCATACCAATAAGCTTGATCGTACTGGGCCAAGTTTAAGGTTCGGCGCATGGACAACTGATTACGGCCAGTGATATTTGTCGCGATGATCACCACCATAGCCACTATCAAGAGCACAACGATCAGTGCAACGCCGCGCTGTTTAGACCGAGATTGGGTTCTCATTCGCGGCCCTCAGCATCAGGATCACCGTCTCCGGTATCGCCAGAATCTGGGTCACCAGAACCATTGCCTGTTCCACTGCCATCGTCGTTTTTATCTTTGTTAGCATCGTCCGGATTTTCGTCTTTATTATCATCATCCTTAGACTTGTCAGGTGCGACAGCACCTAGCGGCAGCAAGAACTTACGTTGGATCTTGCCTAAGCCTTCAATCTCAATTTCCATGGCGATCGCTTTAGGCAACTTAGTCGCCTCGACTTTGCGCTCCCACTTGTCATCCATAAAGAAGGAATATTCCACCGACAATACTTTATCTATGACCACTGTCTTAATCGGCTCGGCACCAAATTCAGGCTCAGGATAAGGAAAATACCAACGCTCCAGTCGCCCTTCGTGCACCACATACGCCACAGACTGTAAGCTGCCCCGCGGTAATAAACCGTCGGGATTTAACCAACCTAAACGGTAAAACACTAAGGCTTCCGATTCCGAGTCTAAGATATCATTGCCCGTTTGGAAGACGGTCGAACCTCGACCCCCTTCAAGTAATCTGGGTGTGCGTGCCACCATTTGGGCGAGATCCCGCTCAATCGCACCAAAACCTTGCTGTAGAGCTTTAAGCCGAGTTGAAAACGCGCGCGTCACTTCATCGTTAGTCAGCACAGTGCTGAGTACCGCATTAGAAGCCAAACCTATCATGGCGAAAATCGCGATAGCGATCAGCATTTCTAGCAGGGTAAATCCCCGCTGCACACTAGTCAGTTTTAAGGACATAACTGCTCACTTGTGCTGCAATACGCTGATATCGTTCGTCTTCACTCACGCTAATCCGGATCATGCGAAAATTATCGTCCGTGGTTTTCACCACTTCTTTACGCCAATACCAATCCTTTCCTGCGAGTTCAACTTGGCCTTCTTTTTTACCGATTTCAGGAAACTGCGGCTCAAGTCTGGCATCGACCATCTGATTATCGGCCACCCACTGTGCCAAAGTGCGCGATTCCAGAATCGGCATGTTGGCCATCTGCTCACCCAAACTTTTAGTGATGGACACGGCCGCAATCGAAAACACGGCAAGGGCCACAATCACTTCGAGTAAGGTCATGCCCTTAGCGCGTTTCATCGGGACGCCCTATGGTTAATCTGCCCAGCGCATCGCCGACCACTAACGCTTCGGCCTGCTGACCTTTGTCAGTTTTGGCGATAAACGTCAGCTCAAAAGCGCTCATTTCGCCGCTCGGGAATAGCATGACCTGTGGCTCAGGATGTTTCTTCTTGTCATCGGCAGAGGGCTCAATCAGTGGTTCTTCAAACCAAGAATCGTCTTCTTCATCGTCTTGTACCAAAGGCAAACCATCGAGCACTAAGTTCATCACGACACCCGGCTCCATCTGCTTTTCAGACAAGAGCCTGTCTTTATCCAAAGGCTCCCACTTACCGTCTTTATAAAAAACAAACTGATAACTGGTTTTCTCAATCACAATACCAATAAATTGGCCACTCAAAACGGTCTCATCGAGCACCATTTCAGTGGCAGCGATAAACTGCCGCGCCGTTCTATCTAAGGCCTGTTGTGGGCCCGAATTACCGATAGACATAGTCACGGCCGCTGCCGTGAGTCCCATCAACAAGATCACTAGCATCACCTCCATTAAGGTGAAACCAGCGTGGCGCAGCTTTAACATCTTATTGGAAATTCTGTAAATTCCAGTTACCGATGTCATCTTCGGTACCTGGTTGACCATCTGGGCCTGCTGTGAATATATCTAGCTTGCCGTTTTCGCCAGGGCTGAGCAGCAAGTACTTATTGCGCCATGGATCTTCTGGCAGACGTTTTACATAACCATCTTCACGGTAATTACGTGGCTCAGGTGAAATCGTTGGCTTTTGCACTAAGGCTTCTAAACCTTGTTCGGTAGTTGGGTAGATGCCGTTATCTAACTTGTACATATCTAAGGCATTTTCGAGCGCGACTATGTCAGATACCGCTTTTTGTTGGTCAGCTTTATCTTTGTTACCCATTAAGTTAGGCACCACCATAGAGGCTAAAATCCCTAAAATAACGATAACTACCATCACTTCGAGTAAGGTAAAACCTTGATGTTTCTTGTTCATTTGCATCGACTACTTCTCCTAAAAAATCCTATGCCAATCGACTTGGTCATAATCCATAAATTCAAAAAATTAACCGCTAATCAAGTTATTCAAGGCTAAGATTGGCTGCAGAATCGCCATCACGATAAACAGCACCACACACGCCATACTCACCACCAGCATGGGTTCAAATACCCCCAGTGCTATGTTGACGTTGCCCTCGAATTCCCTGTCTTGGTTATCGGCGGCGCGTTCTAACATTTGCTCAAGCTGACCACTCTTTTCGCCCGAGGCAATCATGTATAACATCATTGCCGGAAACAACTTAGTATTAGTCAATGCCACACCTAAGCTAGTTCCTTCACGCACCCGCGCAGTCGCATCATCCACTGCAGCCCGCACACGCACATTCTGCAATACTTCACTGGCGATACGCATACCGTCGAGCAAAGGCACAGAGCTTGCGGATAAGATACTTAAGGTTCGCGCAAAACGTGCCGTATTTAAGCCCTTACTCACGCGGCCCACAACCGGCATGCTCAATAGAAAATTGTCGTACTTCATTCGAAACGCAGGCGACTTTAACATGCGGCGAAAGAGTGCGAATAGCATCACGAGGGCGATAACGACAAACACACCGTAGTTTTGTACAAAGTCAGAGGCCGAAATCAAGAAGCGTGTCGAAGCGGGTAACTCGGCGCCCATGTGTTCAAACTGTCCAACCACTTTTGGCACCACCGCCGCCAGCAGGATGGAAATCACCCCAATCGCCACTGTGGTCAATACCGCAGGATAAATCATGGCTTGAGTCAACTTAGATTTAAGCTGTTGGCGTCGCTCTGTGTAATCCGCCAATCGATTGAGCACCACTTCTAAGTGACCGGACTTTTCACCCGAGGCCACCATGGCACGGTATAAATCATCGAAAATGTGTGGAAATTCGGCCAAGGAATCGGCCAGACTATAACCTTCAACCACCCGTGAACGTACCGCCATGATCATACTCGCAAGGCGATCTTTCTCGCATTGCTGACCAACGGCTTTAAGGGATTCTTCAATCGGTAAACCCGCGGCCACTAAGGTCGCGATTTGACGGGTGATCAAGGCTAATTCAGCGACCGAGATACCCCGTTTGAAAAACGAAAAGCTGCTGCTCTTAGCTTTGGCTTCTTTTTCGGAAACAGGCAGAATTTCCAAGGGCATCATGCGCTGATCGCGCAACTGGCTACGGGCGTGTCTGGCGGTATCCGCCTCGATTACGCCCTTAAGCTGCTTTCCCTTGGCATCCAATGCCTTATATTCAAATGCTGGCATAAATTACTCCTCGCGAGTCACACGTAGCACTTCTTCGAGAGTGGTGATGCCCGCAAGCACTTTGCTCATGCCATCGTGACGAATGCTCGGCACAAACTGACGGATATACTTTTCGATAGCTAACTCACCGCGGCCGCCATGGATCAATTCGCGGACATTGTCGTCAACCAGCAATAACTCATGAATACCCGTTCGACCACGGTAGCCATTGTTACCACAGGATTTACAGCCATTGGCACGGAAAATACGTCTGTCGTCATCGGCAGCGATGCCCAGTAACTCACGCTCACGCGCATCGGGCACGTGCTCGATTTTACATTTTGGACAAAGGGTACGGATCAAACGTTGCGCCAACACACCGAGCAAACTCGATGATACGAGGAATGGCTCAACGCCCATGTCTTGCAGACGCGTTATCGCGCCAGACGCTGTGTTGGTATGCAGGGTTGAAATCACCATGTGACCAGTGAGTGATGCTTGCACCGCAATTTGTGCGGTTTCCAAGTCACGGATTTCACCTATCATCACCACATCGGGATCTTGACGCAAAATCGCGCGCAGACCTCGGGCGAAGGTCATGTCAGCCTTAATGTTAACTTGGGTTTGACCGATACCGTCTAGCTCGTATTCGATTGGGTCTTCCACGGTAAGAATGTTGGTATCTTTTGAGTTGATCTCAGTCAGACCCGCATACAAGGTGGTACTTTTACCCGAACCCGTTGGGCCAGTGACCAGAATGATGCCGTGGGGGCGACGGATAAGATCTTCAAACTTAACCCGAATACCATCGGTCATCCCCAATTGTTCTAAATCGAGGTTACCGGTATTTTTATCCAGCAAACGCAGCACAACACGCTCGCCGTGGCTCGATGGCATGGTCGATACCCGCACATCCACGGCACGACCTGCAATACGCAGGGAAATACGGCCATCTTGTGGTACACGTTTTTCGGCGATATCGAGGCGCGCCATCACCTTAATCCGCGACACTAATAGCGACGACAACTTACGGTTTGGCTTGAGGACTTCCTTGAGCACACCATCGATGCGGAAACGCACCACCAGCTGTTTCTCGTAGGTTTCGATGTGGATATCCGACGCTTCTTCTTTAATCGCTTCAGATAACAAGGCATTAATCAGTTTGATGATAGGCGCGTCATCATCACCTTCGAGCAAGTCTTCGGTCTGCGGCAGCTCTTCGGCAAGGGTGAATAAATCCATCTCGTTGCCGATGTCTTCCATCAACTGCTGCGCTTCAGACGAGTTCGCCTGATAGGCTTGAGTGAGTTTGGCCTCAAACTTCGCGACTTCGAGCTTAACCAAAGGCAAATCGACACCCGAATAACGCCGTGCTTCGAGCATGGCCGTTAACGGTGTTTTGCTGGTATAAAACAAGCTCAACTCGCCCGTTTCACCCGGCGCAAGCACCACATCGTGGCGATGGGCAAAGGCAAAGGGTAAACGCTCTTTACTGCTCGAACGAAACACCTCATCACCTTCAGCTTCCAGACCTAGCTCATTGGAGACTTGGCTGAGGTCATCGACTTGGGATAATTGTATTTCACTCATTGGTTTTATCTTTATTCTTGTTTTCTTCCAGTGACTTTAAGGTCGGATCCGTTTGGCGCATCTGGGCATCTAAACCTTTGCCTTCTTTATAACGCTCTAAAATCGCGTTAACTTCTGGCGGTAAATACTCTGATTGATTCCATTCTTCCAACACAGGCACTTTAGTATTTGGCATTAAGCTGACGCCACGTTCTTGCTGCTCAAGTTGTAATGCTCTGAAATAGTTATATTTGCGCCCAGCAATCCCTTCCATTGTGATGCCATCACGGATAATGGTTGGTTTGATGAAGATCATCAGGTTTTTCTTGGTCTTTTTGCTCGAAGAAGATTTAAATAAGTGGCCAATGATGGGGATATCCCCCAAAAACGGTACTTTTTGTATGCTTTCTTGCACTTCTTCGTTGATCAAGCCACCCAGAACCACGATTTGCCCTGAATCAGCCATAACAGTGGTGGTTAAACGGCGAGTCGCAAAGGAAATATCCACCCCTGTGTTACCGTTAACCCCTGACACTTCCTGCTCAATCGTCAGCTTAACCGCATTACCTTCGTTGATCTGCGGCACCACTTTCAGCTTAACCCCAACCTCTTTACGTTCAACGGTTTGGAATGGGTTACTGTTGCTCGAACTGGCGGTAGAGCCCGTCAGAATAGGCACTTCATCACCGACGATGAAAGACGCTTCTTGGTTATCTAAGGTGGTAATCGACGGTGTCGCCAGTACGTTTGAGTTAGTGTCACTCGACACGGCTTGAATTAAGGCACCAAAGTCGCCCATGGCCACGCCCCATGCCATACCGTTCACTTTACCCAAAGCTTGGGCGAGCAAGGTAACATCACCTTGTTTATCTGGATTTCGCTTACAATTGTCTAAATTAGTGCCAGAACAAACAAGATCCCCCTCGGTAGGCTGTGCAGCCCAAACACCCGCACCAATCTCACCGATAGTTGGGCCTAAGTTATTAAACTGAGTGCCGCCGCCCGCTTTAGCCGCCCATTGCACCCCGAAGCCAACGTTATCGCCCTCAGCCACTTCCACGATAATCGCTTCAACTAACACTTGAGCACGGCGAATATCGAGCTGATTAATCACGCTCTCGATAGTGCGCATTTGATCGGGCTCGGCGCTGATCACTAAGGCATTGGTTTCAGTATGCGCCATAATATTGATTTCATTACGGCGTTTACCACCAGCAGCCTGAGCACTTGGGTCTTTATCACCCTCTAATTTTTGGGCAAACCCTGTCAGCACTTCAACCAAATCTTCGGCCTTGGCATAACGTAAGTAACGCACCTTAGTGTTGCCCGTACTGGCTTGCTCGGCATCGAGACGATGGATAAGCTCGACCACACGTTGGCGACTCTTTTCATCACCGCTAACAACCACTGCGTTGATGCGTTCGTCGGCAACCACTTTTGGCGCTTGGCCTGGCAATTGAGCCTGGTTAGCCGTGGCACGGTAAAGGGTATCGATAATTCGTACCATTTCACCGGCGGAGGCGAACTCTAACGGCACCACTTGTACTGAGGTGTCGCCCTGCTTATCTACGCGGCGGACAATTTCAACCAACTTATTCACCACAGCAGCGCGACCAGACAACATCAAGACGTTGGAGGGATCGTAGTTCACTACGTTACCGCCACCCGCGTTATCATTTAATTGGCGTAACAGCGGAGCTAATTGCTTGGCCTCAGTGTTATACAGCGCCACGATACGCGTGACCATCTCATCGCCTATCCCAGGTTCTGCATCGTTAGCCACTCGGATTGCTGCAGTTTTGGCGTCTTTGTCTTTGATGACTTTGATGACGTTATTTTCCATCTCGACGATGGCATAACCGTAGACTTGTAATACGTTGAGGAAGAACTGGTAATACTGTTCATCGTTCAGCAGATCATAACTGCGAACGTTAATTTTGCCGCGGATCGTCGGGTCGACTATGATGGTCTTGTTCAAGTTTTTACCAACTATGTTGATAAACTCTTGAATATCCGTGCCCTTAAAGTTGGCCGCATACTGTTCAGACCAAGCGAACTGGGAGGAGAACATGGCTGCACCCGCAACAATCCCTGCAATCAGCTTGCGTCGAATCCTTTTGTTATTCATTCTTTTTCTTTCCTCTAACGCGTGTTATTGCGGCAAACTAAACATGATTTCAACCAATTGTCCTTCCCGTTCAACCATAATTGATACTTCGGTTAACTCGGATAATTGGCTCATCATTTCTAACGCCTGACTCATTACGGTCAAGTCGTATCCATTAATCGATTTGGCTAAATCATTGGCTTTAAAACCCGCCTGCTTGAACAAATTGGCGTCTTTACCCGGATTCAAACGATAACCCGCCACAGAATCGCCCTGTCTCACAGGTGAAATGGCAATGTAATCGGTGATCTTACTGGGGTCGGCTAACAATTCGGTGCGGGATTCGGCGAGTTCTTGGGAGATTTCGGCATTTTTACGTTGATCGACACGGCTCACTGCCGAGTCCGCCTTATTGCTTTTAGCTTGTTGTAATTGCTGATTAGCAGGGCTTTGGCTGGTATAGACTAAGCCATCGAGCATTAAGGTCTCGTAACGGCCAGCGTTAGTGATGATGATACGGTCGGCATAGACTTCTTTGAGTGATGCAGAAGTGCCCTTGATCTTATCACCTAAACTGTAGGTTTCTTGGCTGCCGCTGGACTCAATAATCGCTAAGCCTTTTTGGTCGGCCGTCGATGCGACAACCCCAGTCAGCTGAATTGAAAGTGTAGTCTTAGGTGCGTCGGTCACAGTCTCAACGACTTCGACTTTAGGTTTATCAGATGTCGCATCCGCCTTACCAAAGAGTCCAAGCTGCTGCAGACCTGCGAGATCAACCTGACCGGCACCTTTGCCATTCACGCTTACGGGCGTTGGGGACCAAGCACTGGCAGATGAGTGAGTAGGCACTAATTTCCATGTAATTTGCGCAGCTAACAACATGATCACAATAAAGCCCAACCAGAAGACAATCCGGCTTAGGAGTTTATGGGGCATGCCAATGGCTTTTGCGATAACTTTATCTAATAAATCCATATTTTATGTGGACCCTCGATACAGGTCTCTGTTCTGATTATAATAATTAGGCAATAACCGCCTCATGCTAACCTAGGCTGCATTTGGCAACAAGCCCATAACAGCATTCAAATTGGCGAAAATAGGCCAATTATGCTAACTTTGCCCGCCACAAAAGGGTGTGAAGCACGCCACCCTTTAACATAATAGAAATGCACTTCACGCATTTTCTTACTCGGCATGTGAACTCATCGATCTTTTAGCTGGAGACACTATGACGCAAAGTCAAAGCGACAAAACAGACATTCGACTCGATAAGTGGCTTTGGGCTGCACGTTTCTATAAAACCCGTGCCATCGCCAAAGAAATGATTAACGGCGGCAAAGTACATTACAACGGCCAGCGCGCCAAATCTAGTAGGAATGCCGAGATAGGCGCCGTCCTTAAGATACGCCAAGGATATGACGATAAAGAGATCGTCATAAAAAAATTATCGCAATTACGCCAAAGTGGTGCGATTGCACAAGAATTGTACGAAGAAACCGCGACAAGTCTGGCTAAACGGGCCATTAATGCTGAGCAACGACGTCTCCACATGCTCAATAACCCGATACCCGATCAGAAACCAGATAAAAAGCAACGACGTCAGCTCATGCGCTTTAAAGACCTTTAACAGTGAGATACACGATGAACCAAGATACTTTACACCGCTACTTGTTCGACAATGCCGATGTGCGTGGTGAACTGGTGCAGTTACAAGACAGCTATCAACAAGTGATCAGCGCCCAAGAATATCCAGCCGTACTGCAAGTGCTGTTGGGTGAATTAATGGCGGCCACCTCGCTATTAACCGCGACATTAAAATTTAGCGGCGATATCAGCGTGCAGCTACAAGGCAACGGCCCTGTTTCTTTAGCGGTGATCAACGGTAACAATCTACAAGAGTTACGCGGTGTGGCTCGCTGGAATGCTGAACTTGCCGATGATGCTAGCCTTACCGATCTGTTCGGTCAGGGCTATATGGTCATCACCTTAACACCCGACGAAGGTGAGCGCTACCAAGGTGTGGTCGCACTGGACAAGCCAACACTTGCGGCCTGTGTTGAAGAATACTTCAATCAATCTGAACAGTTACCAACAGGCATTTGGTTATTTGCCGACGGCAAACAAGCGGCGGGCATGTTCCTACAAATTCTGCCAAGCCAGCAAGATCACAACGCCGACTTCGAACACTTGAGCCAACTAACGTCGACCATCAAGGCCGAAGAGTTATTCACTCTTGATGCAGAAAGCGTATTACATCGCCTCTATCATCAGGAAGAAGTGCGCCTATTCGATCCTATCGATGTGAGCTTTAAATGCACCTGTTCCCATGAACGCAGTGCCGGCGCGATCAAGACCTTAGATCAAGCTGAAATCGAAGCCATTCTCGCCGAAGACGGCAAGATCGAAATGGGCTGCGAATATTGCCACGCAAAATACATTTTTGATGCCATAGACGTAGCGGCATTATTTGCGAACGGTCAGACGTCAACGACCCAGCAATAATCGGTTAAACGGATCATCAAAGTTAAACAATATGGGCGCCCGATTCGGCGCCCATTTTTTATTCATACCCACAATCCCCTCACACATTGCACTCGGCTTAGGCTACAATCGCCTCACTTTGTTACCTAGCAAAGCTTAGGTAATAAATAAAATAAAATCGGCAGACGATCGATAACAAAAAATAACCTTACAAATCAAATGGAGACCTCACTATGGCGGATGGATTAAACCGCGTTCACTTTAACCCCTCAACAGCACAACTTGTCGAATTTGCCCTGCTACGCGGCGAAGGTGAATTGACAGCCAATGGCGCATTAGTCGCTAAAACAGGCGCTCGCAGTGGTCGCTCACCCGGCGATCGTTTTATCGTAAGAGAACCCAGTTCAGAAGCAGACATCGAATGGGGCCCAGTCAATCAAGCTTTCGACCCCGGTGCTTTTGAAGGTTTATGGGCGCGGGTAGAAGCTTACCTAGCCGATAAAGAACTGTTTGTATCTGACCTCGAAGTCGGTGCCGATACTGAGCATTACCAACCAGTACGTGTCACCACGCAATACGCTTGGCACCAACTGTTCGCCCGCAACCTTTTTATCATCCCAGAAGAATTTAACCGTAAAGACAAGCCAGTGTGGCAGATCATCAATGCCCCTGACTTTGTTTGCGATCCCGCGCGTGATGGCACTAACTCAGATGCAGCCGTGATTTTAAACTTCGCCGAACGTAAAGTGCTGCTAGCTGGCCTGAAATACGCTGGCGAAATGAAAAAGTCTATGTTTTCTGTACAAAACTTCCTGCTGCCAGCCCAAGGCGTGCTACCTATGCACTGCTCGGCTAACGTGGGTAAAGATGGCGACACTACGCTATTTTTCGGTTTATCTGGCACAGGTAAAACCACACTCTCTGCCGATCCAAAACGCTTCCTGATCGGTGACGATGAACACGGCTGGGCACCTGGCGGCGTATTCAATATTGAAGGCGGTTGCTACGCCAAATGTATCGACCTGAGCCAGAAGAATGAGCCTGTTATTTGGGATGCGATTCGTTTCGGTACTGTGCTCGAAAACGTCGTTATGGACGAACACCGCGTACCCAACTACAAAGACAGCAGCCTAACGGAAAATACTCGCGCAGCGTATCCGCTGGAGCACATCGCCCAACGTAAAGAAGACAACTGCGGCGCCGAGCCACATGCGGTTGTGTTCTTAACCTGCGACGTGTCTGGCGTATTACCACCGGTTTCTATCCTGACCAAAGAACAAGCGGCATACCACTTCTTGTCTGGCTATACCGCTAAAGTGGGCTCGACTGAAATCGGCTCAACCTCGGCGATCCAATCGACCTTCTCAACCTGCTTCGGTGCACCTTTCTTCCCACGCCCTGCAGGCGTGTACGCAGAACTGTTAATGAAGCGCATTGAGTCATTCGGTAGCCAAGTGTACTTAGTTAACACTGGCTGGACTGGCGGCCCACACGGTGTGGGTAAACGTTTTGACATCCCCACCACCCGCGCCATCGTCGATGCGATTGTCAGCGGTGAGTTGAAAGATGTTGAAACCGTCCACTTAGACACGCTGAATCTGGCCGTGCCTGTGGCAGTCACAGGCGTAGACAGCAACTTACTCAATCCAATCAACACTTGGGGCGATAAAGCGCTATATGCTGAATACGCCCAAAAACTGGCCGAAGCTTTCACTAAGAACTTCGCTAAGTACCAAGTGTCAGATGCCATCCGTAACGCAGGCCCAAAGGCATAAGCGGTTAGCGGATTCATTTAGATAATGTAATCAAACACATTGTTGAGTAAAAAAGCGCGGGTTCAGTCATGAACCCGCGCTTTTTATTTGCCTATGGATTTTATGACTAATAGCCAGCCGCACTAAAGTCACTGCGATAGATTTTTATGTGTTTTATTTCTTATCGATTAGTTAAACCAAGCTTAAATTAATGCTGCGTTTTTATAATCACAGATAACAATCATCATTTTTTAGGAAGCGGCACCCAAATGGAAAACCATAAACCTGTCACTGGATTCCAGCGATTTCTCAATGGCGTCGAAGTCGTCGGCAATAAACTGCCCGATCCGGCGGTGTTATTTGCGATGTTTCTGGGCCTAGTCTGGCTGATCTCTTGGGGATTATCGGGTGTCAGTTTTGATGAAATCGACCCTCGTACGGGCAACCCCATTCAAGTCGTGAATATGCTCGAAGGCGGCGCACTGACTGCATTTACCTCGAACATAGTCTCCACTTTTGTGACTTTCCCGCCGCTCGGTGTCGTGCTAGTTGCTATGCTGGGGCTTGGCGTGGCTGAGCATACTGGCTTTATTAATGCTGGCCTGCGCTCGATTTTATCGGTGACCCCCAAGATGTTACTCACCCCGGTATTGATCGCCGTGGGTATCCTTAGCCATGTCGCGGTTGATGCGGGTTATGTACTGGTGATCCCACTCGGCGCGGTGATCTTCTATGCCGCGGGTCGTCATCCTCTAGCCGGTATTGCCGCCGCTTTTGCTGGCGTATCCGGCGGTTTTTCTGCAACCGTTGGCGTGCCATCGAGCCTTGACCCTATGTTAGCTGGCTTAACTCAGGCGGCGGCAAGATTATCGGCCGACCCAGCGGCTGCCACATTAACGATTAACCCACTGAATAACATCTTTTTTACTTCGGCTTCTGCCATTTTAATTATCTTAGTTGGCTGGTTCTTAACGGATAAAGTGATTGAGCCGCGCCTAAAAAACACAGCTGTGAATGGCGATCCCAGCACGCTCCCAACCCTAGATGAACTGCAACCCCATGAGCGCCGCGGTCTCAAATTCGCTATGGGCGCCATGTTGTTATGTGCCCTAGGACTGGTGTTTAGCGCCTATGGTGACAACTCTGCCTGGCGTGGTACTGACGGCGCCTTAACCAGTGCCTCGGCTCCCTTAATGCGCTCCATTGTGGCGATTATTTTTGTGTTCTTCCTCGTGCCAGGCATAGTCTATGGTTACGTCGCTGGCACGGCAAACAACCACAGAGCCATTATTCAAGGCATGAGTAAGTCCATGAGCGGTATGGGTTATTACATTGTCATGGCCTTCTTCTGCGCCCAATTTATTTATGCCTTTGGTCAATCCAATTTAGGCGCATTAATGGCGATTAAAGGCGCGTTGGCGCTAAAGGAATTGGCCCTTCCTATGGGTGTAACATTAGTGGGGATTGTGTTTCTCACCGCGTTAGTCAATCTATTAGTCGGCTCGGCGTCGGCCAAATGGGCCTTGATTGGTGCCATCATGGTGCCCATGTTGATGGAGCTGGGCGTATCGCCCGATCTGACTCAAGCCGCTTACCGCGTGGGCGACTCATCGACCAATATCATCACCCCGCTGATGCCTTATTTTCCGCTGATAGTGGTGTTTTGCCAAAAATACGTTAAGGAATCAGGCATAGGCACCCTTGTGGCGCTGATGCTGCCGTTTTCAATCAGTTTTCTGCTGCTTTGGAGCGGTTTCTTACTCGCTTACTGGGCCCTAGGCCTGCCATTAGGAATTGGCAGTTCACTCTCCTTCCCAGCACTATTTTAGCCTTAGCCTGAATATCGCTTAGCGGATACGTCGGCTGAGCGATCGCAGATAAACAAAA
The DNA here is from genome assembly GCF_031932135.1 of Shewanella vaxholmensis. NCBI lineage: Bacteria > Pseudomonadati > Pseudomonadota > Gammaproteobacteria > Alteromonadales > Shewanellaceae > Shewanella > Shewanella vaxholmensis. Next base: position 136,649 of record NZ_JAUOEV010000008.1, on the reverse strand, counting down.
ATGGCGCCAACTCGACAAGAGCTGACGCCATTTTTATATTCATTGAATCAAACGATTGGGCTTACTTAGTATCCGATCTCAGCACTAACTCCACTCGACGATTCTGTTGTTGCCCCGCCTCATCATTATTGCTGGCAATGGGAGCATGTTCACCAATACCCACAGCTTCAAGCTGTTGAGCTTTAATACCATGACTCGTGGTAAGCAACTTGACGACTGCAACAGCGCGGCGTTGGGATAGACCTTGGTTATAGGCTTGATTACCTTTGTCATCGGTATGACCCACCACATAAAATGCACGCTTAGGATTTGCCTTTAAGTAACTCGCAAGCACCTCGACAACGGGCTGCGCCTCGGGCAGCAACTTGTCGCTATCGTACTCGAATAGCAGCCCTTCTAAGGCAACATGCCCCTTGGCTTCGATTTGGTCGGTCAGCGCCTCAAGATTGATCCCCACGCGATCATCCTTAAGCTCAGTCTCCTCTAACACCCGCAAGTCGGTCCATAAGCCATCAATATAACCAAGGGTATAAGTGCTCACATGCACATTCCCCTCGGGGCGCGTTAAGGTATACCAAGCATAAAACTGGCTGTCTTCGTTACCAATGTTCACTAGAGAATCGATGGCTTTGATAAACCTATCCTCCCTACCACAGGCCTTTCCCTGACATTCAAATTGCGTCTCGAATCCGAGTTTAGTCAATGCCACCTTGTAGTTAGTGAACACCTCGTAACCCGAATATTCCTTTGGTATTGAATAGCCATTTTGAGTCAACTTACCCGCACGCTCCACCAGCACAGGCTTATTGCTTGCATCCATTGAAGACACAAATACTGTGCTGGCAAAGCCTTGGCGTTTAAAGTCCTGGATGTAGCTTCCATTTAGGCGGCTGATAAGCGGATGATCCTCGGCGCCATTCGTATCCTTCTTTTGATTATCTTTAAACTCGATTTGCTTAGGCGCCTGCTTTAAAAATGCGGCATTAACCGTGACTAAATCTAACGGCTCGGGGATCACCTCGAGCGTCGTAATATGAAGACCCGCAGAATCATCCATAACTGCTGCTTGTATGGCGGAATAAAACTCTTTTTGCTCATTCTTCACTCGAGCAAACAAGTAACCACTTTCAACACCAATAACACCATCCAACAGCGCAATTTTCTCTCGTAATAAGCGAGAATCACCACAAGCCTCAAGCAGACACTCGAATAGGACTTCGCCACCAAGCTTTTTAATCTGCTCACGGTAATTATCGAGAATATGCGCAGGGCTATATTCGGGCGCTAATTTGTATTTTTGCTGATGGACCTGACCGAAGATAGGCTTAAAACGATAGTCAGACCTTTGTTCACCCGCGCTGATAATAAAGGGATATTCGGCATAATGGCGCGTCAATTCATCCTTTAATTTCGCCGTAGGAAAAGGCGTAAATAATCCCTCATCCGCCGCCATTAACGACAAAGGCATTAGGCTCGTCGAAATAGCCAACAACCCCGCTAAATAACTCCGCTTAGAAACACGCATCAATATTTACCCTCCATAGAAATACTGCGGCGAAAAGTAACACTAAACGGAATGGTTCATAAGAAACATACAGAAAGTTAATACTTATGAATGACAATTAGGATAAGTATAATGAGAATCACACTAAGGCTATTGAGCACATATTACAGCTAAAACATCTCAATTCCCCTTCAACAAACACTCTCAACAATGATAAAAAATTTCAGTTCAACTTAAGTACTACAAACGAAGTAAACTTCTCATTTAGTAATGATTCATCAAACACCATGTAGATATCAAAAAACAATTGAAACAAATTGAAATAACTTAATACTTATGGTTGATTGTGTTCATTTGTTACGCAGTTAAAAATATACGCCGTATATTAATTCATCAATGGAGTGATTATGTTAAAAAGAAAATCCCGTGGTCAGGGCATGACCGAATATATCATTATCGTGGCTTTAATCGCAGTAGCCGCAATTGGCGTATATAGCTTCTTTGGCCAAACCATTCGTAACCAAGTAGCTGGTTTGTCGGCAGAAATGTCAGGTAATAGTTCATCAACACAAATTGGGGCTGCACAGAAATCGGCTACTAGTGCAACGAATGTGGCCAAAGAAAATTACAATTTAGGTAACTACGATAAAGCGGCCAATAGCAGTGCTGCTGGCACTAAATAAACGATAACTGCAAGAAGAGTACATAAATACTCTTCTTGCAGTTGTTTATTCCTATGGGTTTTCAACTTATATTCAAGATTAAAATGGATTTTAAATCATGATCTTAAAAAGACAATATGGTCAAGGCATGACCGAATATATCATCATCGTAGCTTTAATCGCAGTAGCTGCAATTGGCGTTTACAGTTTCTTTGGACAAACCATCCGTAACCAGGTAGCTGGATTATCTGCAGAAATGTCTGGAACTTCTGCCAGTCAACAAATCAGCGATGCAAAAGACTCTGCAAGTGCAGGAGCGGGTGTAGCGAATAAACAATATAACCTAGGCAACTACGATCAAGGTGCAAATAGCGCTAGTGGCGGTGCATCGAGTGGTGGCGGTGGTGGTAAAGATTAATCTTTAGTTTTATAGGGAATATGCACTAGCAAAGGAACTGTGATAGATGCTGATTCAACAAAAGGGACAAGCCATGGTACTGTCCCTCATTCTCATGTCATTTGCGATTATGGTAGTGCTGTTTAGCTTCAATTCCGCTCAATTGAACCTCAAAAGTACCAAGCTACAAAATACCGCAGATAATACAGCTTATAGCGTTGCAACAATTGCAGCTCGCGATTTTAATTATAAGGCCTATACCAATAGAGCTGCAGTTGCGAATCAAGTTGCAATCGCACAACTTGTTGGCCTGTCATCTTGGTTTAATATGACAGAGCAATTTTCAGAAACAGCCTGCGATTATTTCTGTAGTGTCCCATATATTGGTCAGGCAATTGCGGCAGTCAATAAGGTTATTACCGTTGTAAATACAGGGGTTCAACCTTTTCTGAGCGTAATGGTTACACTTGAAAATGCGATCCTTCATGCACTGAGCATGTCACAAAACATTATTCACTATGCTGGACTAATATCGACGATGTCCACAGCACAGGAAATTGTTGAAGCCAATGATCCTAAAGCAAAGCTAGATCTGATGCAAAATCCACAAATGCTGGGTGACATAAAAGATCTCTGGGTTAATTTCCAAGAACAACACACTCGAAATAATCAAAAGAATAAAACTCAATATTCTGACTTTATTGCAGTCACCCTTAAGTCTAGAGACTCATTTAGCACCAGACGAACCTACAGTCTCGACCGTCCATGGCATGGAAATTTAGGGATTGTTAAGTGGAATACAATCAAAGCAGGTGGAAGCGATTTAATTTCTAATGGAAAAAATAAAGCTGAAACGTGGACCGCCATGGATACGATCAGCACTCACTGGCGAAAATGGGGTTGCCGTCGATTTAGATGTGGCTGGCGTCACTCAGAATATACTCTTGGTTGGGCATCTACACGTGCAAATGAAGAAGTCAGCATTCGGAATACAGGTAACAACACCTCGTGGGGTGAGAGTCGACACTATAATAAACAATCTTCTAGGTATGCAGCCCGAGATGAACAAACCAGCGGTACCTATAGTGGAGTTCAACCTTTCTTTGGTCTGTCGAATACCGCCAAGGGTATCAATCAAACAGGTAATATCTCTGTTGTTGTTTCTAAACCACAGAAAGATGTTGGCACCACAAGCTCGGTAAAAGCTGGAGAGCAAAACACTAACCCAGCATTAAATGAGAAAATGCTCGGCAAGCGTTTAAATGCCCTTTCAACTGTGCAGGTTTATTATTCTCGTCCAAGAGATTTAATGCTCACATCAAGCTCTTGGAGTCGTTCGGATAACCGACATGAATACGGCAACCTATATAACCCCTTTTGGCAGACTCGATTAACCGATTCAACAAGTACTGAGCGTAGTGTTGTGCTGGCATTAACGAGGGCTTTGTAAATGACTGCACGTCACAAGCAAAAAGGGCAAGCCCTTGTTGAATCAGCTATTGGCTTAACCTATGTTGCTGTACCGCTATTACTACTTTTGCCATTTATGGCAAAGCTCACAGGGGTCCAACATCGAGTAGAGCAAGCATCACACTATACTGCTTGGGAACGTACTGTCTGGAAAGAAAGTGCACCCAGTCGCCTACCAAATCGCTCGGATCTATATCTGGCAAAAAAGACCGAAATCGACCTCGCCAAGCAAATCCCATGGCGACTTTATCAACAGGATGGCATCAAACTAAGCAGCACGAATAAGCAAGCATGGGACTGGTCAAAACAAGTACACCCAATGCTCAAGCATCAAGTAAAACAAGATGACGCTCAACAAGTAGCGATTAAATCACATAGTGAAACACCTCAAAATAGCAATGAACTCGATAGAGTGACTCAATCAAATCGTGGTCAGAAATTACCAGGTAATGTCGGTAGTGCTGTTGATAAAGCAGTAGGCCTATTGTCATATACAGGATTCGACCTTGAAACAGACCAGTTTTATCGCACAAAAGTTAACCATCAAATGGAAAATTTCTATTTAGCACCATTTGATAAGTTAGATCTAAAAGTTCAGGGTAGTAGCGCCCTACTCGCTTCAGGTTGGAATGCTGCAGGTCCTCATCATGTCAAAAATCGTGTAGAGCGCTTAGTGCTAACCAAAACGATGGATATGGGATTAATTCAGGCAGCCCAGAAAGCGCTAGCGATAATACCATTCGGCAAAGAGCTTAGTCCCAGTAAACTTAAGTTTGGGTATGTAGAACCTAATATTTTGCCTCAAAACAGGCTGTGCACATATGGCACAGCTAACTGTGGAGGATAGTGCATGAAATACTTGTTCCTTACCACGTTACTATTTTCTGGCATAGCACAATCTTCTGATTGGCCAGAGATCCAATTTCCTGATACGGCTAAAGTTGAAATTGTCGCAGATAACATGACACATAATGGTTATCCCATGAAAACATGGTTAATGACAGATAAACAAAGCCAAATGATGACCGCGAGTTATTTTAAGAATCTTTGGAAAAATAACAGTTTTCGCTTCGATGCCAGAATGTTCAACGGCGATTACATTATTAACAGCCTTCAACCCCCTTATCTACTTACAGTGAGAATACAGAGCAATTTTGATGGTGTAATTGCTTATGTTGGCATCACAAAAGATATGGATGAACAATCACTAAATCAGGCAAGGAAAAATAGCTTTCCAACACTAATGAATAGCGATGTGATTTCAGACATTCATTCTAATGATATTTACAAAAATGGGCGCACTCTCACTATTGCTAGCAAACAAAGTGTTAGCGCCAACTATTACTTCTACCGAAATCATTTTCTGCAAAAAGGTTGGATTGAAAATATTGGACTACTAGAGGCATCAATAGGTACCGCTGCACTACAGCTCAGTAAGGGAACTGATATTGTAGACATAAGTTTCAATAAAGAAAATGACGTGACATATATAGTTGCAAATCAAGTCATGGAAAGACAATAAATGAAACAGTTCAAAACCTTTAATCAAGGTCAGGCCAGCATTGAATACTTAGTTGTTTGCGGAGCTTTAGTTGCCGCCTTGTTGGTTCCTTTAGAAAATCAAAAGAACATCATGGAAATATGCATTGAGGCACTTCGAGAGTGGTATACCGCCTTTGCTTATGCCAAGTCTTTATCAGCACTCCCAAATTAAATTCAGGTATTTTAATGAAACTTAAATCGTTTGACTTCAATTGGATTTTACTTCTTATCGCACTCATTCTTGGCGGTATTAGCGCTTGGGCTACTAAAAACTATTTCATAGTAAAAGAACAAGAATTAAGAGCCGAATTATCTAAAGATAATATTCAGATGACGGATGTGGTCGTGGCGACACAAGAATTACGTAAAGGCGATATTATTTCACAGCAAAACATGTCCGTGCGAAGTATTCAAGCTGACACTCTGCCACTTGATGCTGTACCTCCGAGTCAATTTGGAGAAATTGAGGGACAAATGTTACTCGAGCCAATGTCACCTGGTCGCCCACTATTAAAGACCTATCTCCCAGGACAACGAATCTCACAATTTTCAGATATGCTAAAAGATGGTGAAAGAGCGGTAACCATCAATATCGACGATATTAATTCAAACGCAGGTATGTTAGTTCCATCTGACCATATAGATTTGCTTCTGTCTTACAAAGATCAATCCGCTAATGAAGAACGCAATAAATTACATATTTTATTAGAAAACGTCACCGTTCTAGCTACCGGAAGACAGAGCATAGATGTTAATCCCGAATTAGCAGATACCCTATTCGATAACCCAAATGCCTATAACACCGTCACCTTAGCGCTATCTATCGATGATGCTGCAAGAGTCTCCCTCGCGAAACTAAAAGGTAGCTTTATAACTTTGTTGCGTAATCAAACGGAGGAGCTACCTCTTGAATTCGTCTCCTTACACGAAGGCCAATTATTCCAAAATACAACCAATGCCTTGAATCAAGAAGTTGAAGTAATTACTGGCGGTGGCGGCATAACAACCAGCATTCAGGAATATCCTTTAACCCCGACTCACTACGAACAACTCAGCCAACATGAGCATAAAACCGCACTATGAATATTAAAAAAATAATTATCCTGTTTTGGATATTCTTCTCTATGTCTTCCATTTGCTATGCACATAACAACACGCCACTAAAACTCTATGTGGGTGCTGTTGAACTCTATAAAGCAACAGATGTAGAACGTATCGTAGTTGGTAATGGCAAAATCATCAGCGCCAAAGTAGTCGATAATAAAGGAGTTTTACTTATTGGTGAGACAGCTGGGGAATCTGACCTACAGTTGTGGCAAAAAAACGGCAAACTCGTGAAGTTAAGCATAGTTGTAACCCAAGACAATTCATTACGCACAATTAATACGGTTAAAACTATGCTCGCTGCGTTTCCCACACTTACGATCACTGAGTCTGACGGTCTTATCGTCGTTCAAGGCGAAGCTGATTTAGACCAAAAAGAACAATTAGAAAAAATAATTGAGGCAAGTCCCAATATTGTGTCCTTAGTGAAATATCTGAAATTTGCGAAGACATTAGCCCCTATGGTCAAAATGCAGGTGAAGATAGTTGAGTTCAACAAGTCAACCCTGAACAATATTGGTATCAAATGGGAAACCGCCATGTCAGGACCGGCTTATGGAGCAGCCAAAGCCTTCAGCGCAAATCCTATTTTCAGTGTAGCCTCACCGGGTCAATATTCTGGTGCGATCAGCGAAGCTATCTCAGACAGTATAGGCGTTTTGGATACTCGGGGCTGGAGCTCCTTTGGTATCGTTACAGGCATAGGATCACAAATCCAACTGCTATCAGAGAAAGGCGATGCCAGAATGCTAGCAGAACCGAATCTCACTACCCGCAGCGGCGAATCCGCAACATTTCTTGCAGGTGGAGAATTTCCTATTCGTAGCGTGAGCGGGCTCGGGGCTGTCGATGTACAGTTTAAAGAATACGGCATAAAACTGGACATAGAGCCTCTAGTTGATAGTGAACAGAATATCGTTTCCAGAGTCATGGCTGAAGTGAGCTCAATCGACCCTTCCATGTCAATCGACGGCGTCCCAGGCATGCTCACTCGACGCACCGAATCAGTTATTAACGTCAGAAATAACGAAACTATTGTTATTTCCGGCCTAGTTAATAGTGAGATGTCCAAAATAGTTAATAAATTCCCCCTATTAGGAGACATTCCTATTTTAGGCGAACTGTTTAAGTCTAGAGATTTTAAAGACAAGAAAACAGAGTTAGTAATATTCGTTACCCCTACCATCGTTTTCCCTGGAGAAGAGAGCCACGATAAACAACTAGCGAAAGGACTCGAGATGGCGCAAGACGCTACAAAACTTGAAGCGTTTTATATCTTAGATTAGGGACAGGATTAGGAGAAAGGCATGTTTAGCGTCATCGTCAGCACGACCAAAGGGACAAAAGTGGGTGAGTTCCAATGTATTCACTCCGAATGCCAAATAGGCAAAGACCCAAGCCAATTAATCGTACTCAGAGGGCTTAAAATTTCAAAAAACCATGCCACTCTGAGACAAGATAAAAATGGTATTTTCATTGAAGATAATAAAAGTATTACGGGACTAAAAGTTAACGATCAAAGATATAAATCCTATGGACCGATTGTGACTACTGACAAAATACAGGTAGGTGACTATCAACTAAGAGTACATACCAGCGATCCACAATATGATGCACAATCAGCTCCACATGAAGCTGCAGGAAACAGTGTTCATTCCGGAGTCCCAAGCCCACAGGAGCAGAGTGCGCTAGATTCAATTGTCCCTCAGGCTGAAAAACAACAATCTTCGGTAATCGACCATGAGTTGATACAGAAGATCAAAGTAAGAAATGAATGGCGCCGTAAAGTGCATACTGAGTTGCTCAAGCTTATGGACTTGCGTAGGGTCAATGTCAACGAAATGAGTGATATAGAGTTACGCACTCAGAGTGAATCTCTAATCAATCAAATTATCGCAGGTTTTAGCTTACCCGCAGATATTGAAGTTAGCTCCCTAGTCAAAGAAGTTTTAGATGAAACTATAGGCTTAGGCCCACTAGAAGCCTTAATCGCCGATCCAGACGTTAGCGAAATCATGGTTAACAGCCACGATCAAATCTTTTACGAAAAGGCCGGTAAACTCTACCTGTCTGACATAGCCTTTTCCGATGATCAAGCAGTGCTTGGAGCCATTGAGCGCATCGTAACTCCAATAGGCAGGCGAATTGATGAAAGTTCACCTATGGTTGATGCTCGCTTGAAAGACGGCTCTCGAGTCAACGCAGTTATTCCGCCATTAGCATTAAAAGGGCCTTGCATTACAATACGAAAATTTATGCAACGGCGATTAGGCTGTGACGATCTAGTAAAATTCGGCTCAATGAACACCGCCATGGCAAGCTTTCTCGAAATGGCTGTCAAACAGAAACGCAACATTGTTATCTCCGGCGGCACAGGATCAGGCAAAACGACTTTACTCAATGTATTGTCGAACTTTATCCCAGATAACGAACGCATTGTTACTGTAGAAGATGCCGCCGAACTACAACTGTATCAACCTAACTTAGTATCACTAGAGGCTCGCCCTCCGAACCAAGAAGGTAAAGGCGCAGTAGAAATTCGAGATCTGGTAAAGAACTGCTTGCGAATGCGCCCTGACAGAGTGGTGATCGGTGAGTGTCGTGGCGGTGAGGCTTTAGATATGTTGCAGGCAATGAACACTGGCCATGACGGCTCGCTCACAACGGCTCACTCAAATTCCCCTAGGGACTGCATATCACGTCTAGAAGTCATGGTTATGATGGCTGGAATGGATTTACCTGTGCTTGCTATCCGTGAACAAATCACCTCTGCGGTAAACATCATAGTACAACAATCTCGCTTTTCCGATGGATCAAGACGTGTCACTAGCATATGTGAAGTTACGGGCTTAGAAGGCTCTATAGTCCAACTATCAGAAATTTTTAAGTTTGAACAAACCGGATTTAATGAACAAGGTAAAGTCCAAGGTTACTACACTGCGACTGGCACTATGCCAGAGTTCTACGAGCAACTACGTAGGCAAGGCGTAAAAGTCCAGCTGGATATATTCGACAAGGAAGCTCGATATGAATAGCGCCCTCATTGCCGCAGCACTGGTCTTCCTGGCTGTCACACTCTTAGTTTGGTCATTGAAACATCTGTCGGAAAAGCTCGCCCACAGATATCAGGAAACCTTTACCACATCGGCCCGAACAAACCTGTTTGATATGTTCTTATTTATCGAACCTCATCAATTATTTTTGCTCAACATGGCAACGCTAATATCGGTGCCAATACTACTAAAAATCTTTTTAGGATCCTGGGTAATAGGTATAACAATCAGTATTATACTTGCTATAGTCCCACGATTTGCTTATCAGTTTCTCCATAAACGTCGCCGCCGAAAATTTGTTCATCAATTGCCCGACGGACTTAACATGATCGCCTCATCGATGCAGTCAGGCTCTAACGTCAGCAGCGCAATTGAATTTATGGCCGAGGAAATGGAGGCGCCTATGCGCCAAGAGTTTCAACTGTTTCTTCGGGAACAGCGTCTTGGTGTCGAGTTCAACCAAGCATTAGACAACATGCTCAAGCGTATCCCAGAAGATGAGTTTCAATTGGTCGTCGCAGGGATGCAAATATCAAGAGAAGTCGGCGGTAATCTCGCTGAAGTATTACTCAGGCTATCTGCAACCTTGAGACGTAAGATTGAAATGGAAGGCAAAATTGATGCACTGACCTCCCAAGGGAAAATGCAGGGCGTGGTGATGACTCTCCTGCCTATCTTCATCGGTGTAGTGCTCTATCACATGGAGCCAGAATCAATGGGCAGAATTTTAACTGAACCTCTGGGATGGGCACTTATCGCTCTCATTACAATCATGCTCATTAGCGGATATATGTCTATCCGTAAAATTGTCGCCATTGATGTATAAGGAGGCAATGCAACATGGTTAACCTAATAATTTGCGTTTTTACTCTCTCTGTAGTCTTTCTGGCAGTCAGTTGCATCCGCATTTACCGAAGAGTTCCTGCAGATAACCGTGAGTTTATGGATCCGCTATCACCCGGTCTCAAGTTATTGTGGCCGCTCGTACGCCTATTTGCTTTCTATATCAGTGAAAATCTTAGCGTTGATTATCTCGAACGTGTCGCCAAAAAATTACAATTATCTGGCTTATCCTACATGATGACCGCAGAGCAGTATTTTGCTATCAGAATCATTAGCACACTGTTCTCCGTTAGTCTGACATTCTTGTGTTGCTTATTACTCGACAACATCAGTATCAACTACATACTGCTCTCAGCCCTATTTGGCTACTTTCTACCCGTTTTGACACTCAACGATCTTCGTAAGAAACGTCAAGGTCAAATAATCAAAGCCCTCCCCGTATACCTCGACTACTTAACAATGTCGATTGAAGCGGGATTGAACATGGCAGGTGCACTTAGCCAAGCCGTTGAACGCGGTCCTGCTGGGCCACTTAGAATTGAATTTGAAAAAGTCATCCGCGACATGCGCGCTGGTATGTCCCGTGCGCAGTCGTTCCGTAACATGGCAAATCGTATCCAAGTGACCGAAGTCAACAGCCTAGTCAGTGCCCTCGCCCAAGCCGAAAAAACGGGTGCGAGCCTTGGCCATACACTTAGAATTCAGTCAGATCAACGACGGGTAGAAAGATTTCAACGAGCCGAAAAAAAGGCGTTAGAAGCACCAGTAAAATTAGTGTTTCCGCTGATTATTTTCATTTTCCCAGTCACATTTATGATCCTAGCCTTCCCTATCGCGATGAAGTTTATGTATGAGTTATAAAATGCCACACGCCATATTAAAAACTGAAACAGGCGAGAAAGTTGATGTTTTTATCGCCAATACTCCATTGCTCCGTCTGCGTGGTTTATTAGGACGACAACAACTGACACAAGAGCAGGGCCTACTCATTGCACCTTGTAATTCTGTTCATACATTAGGCATGACTTACGCATTAGACATTGTCTACTTGGATAAGCATGACGTAGTAATCAAGATTGAACCACATCTCAAACCCTATCGGGCCAGTGCTTGTTTTGGCGCGACGAAGGTACTTGAGCTTCTTGCTGGCACAACAACACAAAAAAACATCATAGAGGGAAGGGTTCTGACATGGCACGTAAGTTAATCTTGTTACTTTGCTTTATGGGTCTGAGCAATATCGTAGGATGTGCATCGACCGCAGAGCAAGAAGAAGCGAAGAACAATACGCAAATAGTGGCAATACAGGCAGAGGCAGAGCATGCCTATAAAATGGCAATGCTAGATCAAGCTGAAAGCCTGTATTTACAAGTGCTGAACAGCGTCCCTAACTATGCCCCAGCATGGTTTAGATTGGGGAATATCTATACGCGAACAAGTCGCCATGAGGCCGCTATAGAAGCCTATATGCGCTGTTTGCAACTCGAACCAGAAAACCAAAAATCCTGGTACAACATCAGCTTAGTCAGGCTCAAACAAGCCACTCAAGTCTTAGCATCAGCAAAACGTCAGGGCGATGGCAATACTCCAGTAGGACGACAAATAAACGCTTTACTAGACGCACTCAACGATCTGCAAAGTAATGATCGCTCGCCCGAGCCCCAGGAAGCACAATGAAGTTGGACAGACATAAACAACGGGGGCAGAGCATGGTTGAATTCAACCTTAGCCTGCCCTTCTTGATGCCAATCATATTGGTTGCAATGATGCTAATAGCCCAATGGGGATTTATCTATTCAGCCAAAAGCACATTAGATTCCGCCACAATTAAAGCAGTTCGAGCGGGCACCTTGTATAACGGCAACATAGTAGAGATACGTAAAGGTTTAGCTGAAGGCATGATGCCGCTCTTTGCCCACGGCACTGACATGGCCGACATCATTAAAGCGCTTGCCAATGCAAAGATCGCCACCGCTATCCAAAGTGAGATACGCATCCTAAGCCCTGACAAAGTGGTATTCGATAAATTCAAGGTTCGGAGTAAATATCCTAAAGGGTATATATATGAAATGCCGAATAATAACTTAATGTATCGCAACCCAAAGGTTGAAAACATTAGCAAGGACCGGAACCTAAATATCCAAGATGCCAATCTGTTGCAAATAGAAGTCAGGTGGTGTCAAAAACTAATAGTGCCATTCGCTAACTATGTAATAGAAAGCATAGTGACTTCACCACTATACCAACCAAACGGTGATCAAATTGCCTGTAATGCAATAGGCGTAGCAACTGGAGATATTTACCTCGCTCTTGTCTCACAAGGGCTTATGCGTATGCAAAGTCCCTTTAGGTACTAGGGTCATAAAAAGTAATCATTTAACTGAATATAAATTCAAGCTGAAACTAGGAAAATTGTTAAAAGGGAACTATGACAATGAAATATAAATCCGTCTGGCTGGCCATCCTCATCGCCAGCACTTTAAACCTCAGTGGCTGTAATGAAGATTTGCAACCAGGTGAAGGTCCTAATACACCCACAGATCCAATAATACCTCCAGATCCTATCGATCCAACAGATCCAACTGACCCTACGGATCCGAGTGATTTTGTTGGAACGTGGGTAAATAAAGATGAAGATGGTGATGGGGTACCAGATGAATTGGATGATTATCCATTTGATGCGAGTAAAAGTAAATATCCGCTATTTATCGAGCAGGAACCTAATGATAATCCTAGTGTAGCGACAGTGATTGCATTTACCGCCGGTGTAAGAGTTCAAGGTGTTATTAGTTCGGAGCTCGATAAAGGTGACCTGTTTAAATTTGAGGTTGCAGAACGTCGCTCGTTAACTGCGATCTTTAAAACACCATCATCTCGCTTTCAACCACAAGTATATGTATCAAATGCCGATGGTTTGGTTATAGATGCGATATTTTTATACAAATATGCCGCTCCTAATATCTATGTAGTTAACTTTCCTCTCTATGAACCAGGAACTTATCAATTAAGTGTTATAGATGAAAACTTTGCTGGTGGCCCTGACTTGTCTTACGAAATCATATTCTTTAATGACGAAGATGTGGATTCGTTTGATGATATAAAAGAGCGTGCTTTTGCATCTAATTTAATTAAAAATGACATGGACGAAGATAAAGTACTTGATGGCTTGGAGTACTTATTTGGTTTAGATACCGATGGGGATAATTTACCTAATTGGACTGATGAAGATGCTGATGGTGATACATTCTCTGACATACTTGAAGGTGATAGTGATATTGATGGCGATGGTATACCTAATTTTTTAGATAGGGATTCTGACGGCAACAATTTGGACGATCAACTAGAAAGCGGTTCTGCTAATTCACCATTAGACTTTGATGACGATAATATTATCGATCACCTTGATATTGATGATGACAATGATGGTATTTTTGATGTTAATGACTTGCAAAGGCTTTCACCGGCTAAAGTACAGCTATGGCAAAAACCAGGTGACTTATTTATTGAGACGATAGCAACCTTGTATGAAGATACAAAGGTTAAGTATTTTGTCAGGTCTGGTGACAAATTTGAAATTGAAGTTGATGGTTATCCAAGTTCCTCTAATTCGCCAATTTTAGTTGTAAATATTCAAGGAAAACTGTTTAATTTGCACCCTATTACAACTCGCACTGATGATGGATTAACCTATCTAAGTTTTTTAATGCCAACAGTCAAAGGCAGCGGAGAAGTTTCGCTAGCTATTGGTCAGGTTAAGTCAGAGTCATACCCTATTGAAGTTGGTAGCGCTGATTTACCTTTACTTAAAGTGAATAATGTAAAGGAAGTTACCGCAGGCGATGTGATTACACTGCAGGGGGACAATTTTGATGATGATACCTTAGTCTTTTTTAATTCAATTCCAGCTGTAACTCAATACCTTAATCGTCATGAATTAAGATTAACCGTGCCAGAAGGTATTACTGGCGGTAGTTATTCTGTCAATAATAGTGTGGGTAAAAGTAATTACATTACTTTTATCGTACAACAAAACGTACAAGTTAATGTTGACGCTCCAAATGCGAAAAAAATTACAGCTATTGGTGGGATTTATCCGGAGTTAGCTTTACCACTATCATCCGATAACTACACGATTCAGAAAATGGGGACAAGCGCTGAAGTTGTTTTTACTTATACCAATAATGGTTATGAGTTAGTTAGCTACTTAAGCGCTATTCATTATATTGGTGATACAAACCTCGAATTTTCATATCGTTCAACAGCATTGGCCAATATGGTTTTGCAGTTAAATTATTACCTTGAACCTAGAGGGCTAAATACGAAGCAAATTGCACAATTTATTGAAAAAACATCGGTATATGAAGAGTATGTTTCTGAGGTCGAAGCGCACTTAACTGAGAGCAGTGACTTTTTTAGTTTTAAAAATCGTTCAGATGAAACCGTAAAATTTTTAGCTAATTACGAAGCACGTATGCTTAAAGAATTAACGAGCATTCAAAAATCCCCCCCAACAAGTCGAAGCCAAGTTAACCCTTCTAATTATACGCTCAATGATAGAAATAACTCTGTATTATCAGCTTTAGAACCCACTATTGTCTCATACCCAGAAACCGTTGGAACCTGGAATGCTTTTGATATGACGATGGAGGCTACAACTTTTCTTGAAAACCAAGGCGAATTAGCGAATAACTGTGGTGAAGGGGTTGACCCTAAATGGTACCAAGTGCTCAATTTAGATGGATGTATAGAGTTAAAAAATCGCAGTCAGTTATATCTAAGTGCTCGAGTTTATGCGTTAGACCCAAAGACTGGATTAATGAAACAAGACTTAGCATCATTAAACTCACCTATTGAAAATCATGTTTCACAGCCTTGGGATAACGCTATGCTCGGGCCGATTACTGGGACGTTTCTTGGTGTTGATGTTTGGTCTAGTGACTCACTTATTGATAAATGTGTTTATAAAGACTGTTTATATCAAATAGTAACACCAGGTGTTGACGGTGTTTTTGGCCCAAGTCCATATCAGTTTAATGGTACTGAAGACTATAATATAAAAGCCAATAAAGCTCGCCAATACCTCGCCATAAGAACGATTATTGACAACATAGTTATTCGTTTTTATTCCATATTGTTTGATGCAGCAGGCATCGATTTAGATGCTCCGGAGCATCGCTCTAAAGATAAAGTATTAAAAATCATCAAAGCGGTTTATACCGGTGTGCCAAGTATTGGCCAAGAAGTGGCTAAGATTTTATCTAAAGATACAATTACAGAAGCGGATTGGACGAATCTTGCTAGCGCAATAGGCCAAGGCTTGTATGAGAGTGAAATTAAAAAGGTACTTAGTAATCCTTTAGATCTTGGTTCTTATGGCCCAGTGACAAAAGCAATTCTATCTACGTTAGAAATTACCCCAGAACAGTTTGCTTTAAAAATAGCTCAAAAAGTAGCAGAGAAGTTTATTCCTGGTTGGGGGCAGGTTACTGCGGCATATGAAGCAAGTACTCTCGCTTCTTCAATGATAGATATGGTGGCGACGATTAAAGATTTAATTGTGGTACCTACTAAACTTGATTTTCTTGTTACGTGGGGCCTTAAAGCATCTGACATTACCCCGCGTATGATCCAAAAAACAGGCCAGACTAAAGGTTTTACCATTGTTGGAAGTGGCATGGCAAAAATACCTAGTAGCTTAGGTTTTCCACCAACTCCGCCCCAAGTTAGGGTTTACGACCTTGGTAATAGTGAAAAGGAATTGTCTGCAAAGGTATCTGATGTTAATACGCAAGGTACGGAGTTGACGTTTTATTTGCAGTATATGAGTGAAATAGAAGCCGCTGTTGGCCCATTAAAAGTAGAGGTTGAACATCTTGATAAAATTGCAACTGTGCCTTATGACATACTCATAGGCAATGATTTAACGATTGCGGATATTACCCCCGCTAAAGCCAGTGCGGGTGAAGAAGTTGTTATTACGGGGGTTGGCTTTAGTCGCTCAGTTTCAGGTAATCAAGTCACTTTTAGTGGTGCAAATGGTCAACGCCTAACTGCCCCAGTCAAATCTGCATCTACTGACTCACTAACGGTTGTTCTTCCTAGTGGGGTTGCCTCTGGTTATGTCACAGTTGAAGTAGCTGGTGGTTTAAGCAATGAATATCCATTCTCAGGACCAGGATCTGTACTTATTACTTTTGGAGATAACGGTAATTTGAACGATGATGTGTTTAAACTGAGTGTGGATAACCGGGTAGTGTATGATAATAATCAACCAGAACGAAAGGTGGGCCCATTAACAGTTGCATTAGATGATGGTGATCACACTGTGAAATTAACGGGTATTAGGGCTGATGACGGTATTGCAACTTATTATATCGAATTTGCAGGTGATGTTATTAGTGTCAGCGGAGATGAGTTATCTGGACGAGATTTATGCCCTAATACACATAAGACGTATCAGCTAACGGTTAAAAGTGGCTCTAATGTTGTCAGTAAAAGTAAATCTAAGCTTTCAGTACCATTAGTATTATTGAATGAGTCTGCAACTGAGCCAACAGAGTGCCCTACGACTGGTAATTAATTTAACTCGCCCCGAAAGGGGCGCAGTTTTATGTATTAAACGCTTATTCGCATTATGTGGCATACATTAACCGCTGTTTACTTGTTGTCGTTTTATCTCTGCGATGGTCAGTGTAAAACTATTATGAGAATAAATTTATAGAAAGAACAAATAATCAGAAGTAAATATGGCTAAAAAAATAGAGTTAGATGATAAATCTTGGTTTTATAACCTGCACATTAAAGGGATGCGTAACTTTAATGCACAGAGTGATGTGAGTTTATATGTCGCTAATATAGCTTACCCTCTGCCTTTCGGTATTTCGCTGTCATTGCTTATTTTTATGGTCGGTTTGACTGTGTTACCTCTTAACTTCCCTAATACTGAGCTTGCTCGTGCATTAGTATTAATCAACGTGGGATTATTACCTGTCTATTTAATAGGGCGGTATTGGCTGGTGAGGCGGCATTACGGTATTAGCGGGACATTACGTTGCTATGTGAGCCAGCAGCGTCTAGCCATTCCAGCTAATGCAATAATCAAAAAAACATTGGGGACGTTGGAGTTACAACGCGATGACATTGCGCGCCTCACGGTAAAGTATAAATCTCAAATGCATCGTCTACATGTGCGCAATCATATTACCGCGTGTGATATTAAGCTAAAAAACGGTGAAGTCATTACCCTTAATGCGATGTATTTCCCGCTTAAGCAGATTGTTTATCTGCTGCGTTTTTTTGACTATCCAATGACAACGCAGCACGGCAATTGGTCATGGACTTTTTTGCCTAATATAATAGCCCTCACACTTCCTGTTTTAACCAATGTCGTTGTCACAGGCATGCTAGTGAAACATTATTTTTTTTAGTGTATATTCAACTGATTACATATATGATTGATTGTGAGTTTTTAAGAGTTAGTAAAGCAATAACGTAAAATTAAAAGGATGTTTTATGTACAAATTGATCGCTATTATTTCATTTCTACTTATATCGACGCCTTCAATGGGTTCTCCTGATGATGAAGATTTAATTCAGTGGTTGGCAGCAGCAAAAAAAATTGATCAGTCAGTGCCGAATGCATTGTGTAAAGCGTCAGTCGATGTTGTTAGAAATCAAGATGTAAACTTATTCAGAAAGGTGTTTGCTGCAATACCAGCAACGGATGAGCAAGTAAAAGTATATTTATCTGAGTTACATGATAAATATTTTAAAATCTCATATTTAGGTATCGATAATTATCAAATAGATGAAAATGAGGCGTTAGCGTTTGAAGATGCTAAAAATTCTAGCAGCAGTTTAGTTAGCGAAAACGCTAAGCAGCGTGGACATGACTTAGAGTTGTGGGTTACATACCGTTTCGACACGATATCACCAAAGACTAACAAGGCTATACAAGGGTTTGGAACTTGCAAGCTAGCCTATTTACAAAACCAGTGGAAGGTTATTACGTTATTGTAGGTAATCATATGGTACCAGATTATGCTAATTGCTGATTACCGCGAGATTAATATGGCCATATATGGACGCTCCCGGTGAGTGAAGGCACCCACTATTAAAATAATCAAGTATTGACTTAGGTCTATCGCACCGAAGCACAGGCCTCTTTCAATTTGGTTACAAAGGGCCTTATAGCCATTAGGCTATTTATTCATTACGTTAGCCATTAGTTTACCTCTTAAGTGATAATACCTCTGCTATGCCAGTTTTGATAAAATAAGCCTCACTTAGATTTTTGGTACGATATGGAATTGATAAAAAAGGATTTTAATATCAAACAACAATCACTGCAGCTGGTACTTTTAATCGCACTCAGTCTAGGCTTAAGCGCCTGTGGCGGCGAGTTGGAACCCAGCGAGGGTGGCACGCCACCGACACCTCCAACAACCGATCCCATAACACCCCCCACCACAGATCCTGTGGAACATCTGGGCAGTTGGGAAAATAAAGATGAAGATGGTGATGGGGTGCCAGATGAATTGGATGATTATCCGTTTGATGCAAGCAGAAATAAATATCCAGTATTTATAGAGCAGGAACCGAATGACAACCCATCAGTGGCCACACCAATCGAAATAGATCAAGGAGTCATAGTACGAGGGGTTATAAGCTCTGAATTGGACAAAGGAGATCTGTTTAAGTTTGTAACAACCGAACTTAATACACAGCTGTCTTCAAAACGTCATCAGCTCGATTTAAACCACAAGTGTACATTTCAAATAAAGATGGTCTTGTTATGAATGACATCTTTTTATATCGATACGCAAAACCGAATATCTACGTAGTGAACTTTCCAATATATGACCCTGGTGCATATCAATTAAGTTTAATTGATGAAAACTTTGCCGGCGGGCCAGATCTTTCCTACGAAATTGTATTTTTTAACGATACTGACGTTGATTCATTTGATGATATTAAAGAACGAGCACTGGGTTCTTACCTACTAGAAAATGATATGGACAAGGATAAAATTTTAGATGGACTCGAGTTTATCTTCGGCACTATAAATAAAAGTTTAGATATTGATAATGACTCTATTCCAAATTGGTTAGATTCTAACTCTGATGGCGACGGATTTAGCGATAAATTAGAGGGAAGTAATGATTTAGATAATGACGCCATTCCAAATTTTTTAGATAGAGATGCTGATGGCAATGGCGTCGAGGATAAGTTAGAAAGTGGTTCTAGCACTCTTGGCTAATGCCTTTTTAAATAAATGGCATATAAATCAATTGTCATTAATAACATTCTAAATTCTATCATGAATTACTTATGGTGCCGTCAAATAAAATCACTATATTAATAAGGAAGTTAAATGCTAAAACCATTGTTGTCTGCCACACTAATGCTGGTATCTAGCCATACTATGGCCTCTGAATATGATTTGGTTGCCCCCCCTGCCGAGCTTGATATCTCAGTACCACAAGCCAACTGTTTAAAAGCCGTTGATGTTGTAAAAAACCAAGATGTTGCACTTTTTAAATCGATTTTTTACCCTGTTGCGGTAACGGATACACAAGTCGCACAACATCTAAAAATAACACATGATAAATACTACACAAAAAATCATTTCGGGATAAATAATTTTAATTTAGCCGAGTATGCTAATTATTATTTCGAAGATGCTAAAAATTCAAAAATAATACAGTAAGCTCTGAAGCAAAACGTCGAGATCATAACATTCAACTCTGGATAGGTTACCATTTTGACTCAATTAACCCCCAAACCAATAAAGAAGAAGGGAGTTCAGGTCATTGTCGCTTCGCCTTAGTGGAAGATAATTGGTATCTGCTTAACTTGTTATAAAGCGTTAAATTGCGAACAACTATATTGACTCAGTTAGACTCACTATATTAAATTTAGCATTACAGTAATCCATTGGATTACTGTAGCAAAGGCGAGAGTATGCAAGAAAAGTTAACTATCAATGACAAATCTTGGTTTGAAACAACTCATTTTAAAGGAATGGAAACCCTTAGCACCACTAGCGATATGTCACTTAAAGTGGTTTCTTTTTTCTATCCCCTGTCTATGCCTAAGCAGTTACTGCTATCTTTGGGCTTGCTATTAATGTGCTTAGTGCCTTTTATCACCCCTGGTGCAATTGCGTTATTCCCACAGTTCCCGACAGTGCCACTGACACTTGTTATTATCAATATGTGCCTAGTCCCTGGACATTTTATAATCAGGCATTACTTAATCAAGAATCAATACAAATTGAATGATGCACAGCATGTGTACATCAATAGCGACAGAATTTCATTACCTGTCAACAGTCTAGTCAATGAACCAAATGGTCAATTAGAGCTAACAAAAAAAGATATCGGTCATATCGATATTGTGTATTGGGTGCAAACCAATAAGGGGGTAACCACTCGTACTATTTATGAGATCGACATCAATTTAGTTTCAGGTAAATTATTAAAGCTAGACGCTCTTCATTACCCGCTGAAACAGATGTTTTATTTGATGGTGTATTTCGACTATCCAGTGAATACAATCAAACGACATTTCTCTGCTAACTATGTTGATGGTCTAGATGACTCATTAGAGCCTGCATTCGGATTGTCAAACATAGTCATTGATACTGACAATGATAAAATATTTGATGCCAATGAATTCTATGCATATGATTATTCAAACATATACTCTCACGACGTTGACAAAGATGGGATCCCGAATTGGTTAGACGATGATAGTGATGGTGATGGCATTCTCGACAGTGTCGAAGGAGTGTTTGATTTAGAGCGGGATGGCTTTGCCAGCTTTGTCGACCTTGATTCTGATGGCAACGGAGAGAATGATGATTCCGAAGTCGGAAGCACGAATATGATGCCAAAAGACTCTGATAATGATGGTTTATACGATTTTTTGGATGTCGTTGATGACAATGATGGTTTATTGGATATCCATGATAACGATCCCCTTAACGCCTTAAAAGTTGCCATGCCTGGCGAGCCAGGTTATAGAAATATTGTATACACATCTTATATTTATAATAGGGAAGCGATACATGACATACACATTGCAGAAGAAGCCCACAGCATTAGTGGCCGCGGACTAATAGGTACAGGGTTCCTAGTATTTGATATGGGAAAAGAAATTCCACCGCTGAACATACCTGTTACCAGTAATAATTCTGAGAATATTACATTTTTAATGCCCAGAAATGCCAAGAGCATCTATTTTGTCGCTGACGGCTTTCGTTCGAATCGAGTTGCAGTTAACTATTCCAACGAACGAATTGCCATTATTAATGCACTTAATGAACAGTACTTTACTGAAGGAACTACAATAGAATTAACTGGCAAGAATTTTTTCGAAGACACAAAAGTTTTGATTGATGATTTAATAGTCGAACCTTCTATTAATTCTACATCAAGTTTGACTTTTATTTTACCTTCAGGTTTATCACCAGAAGTTAAAATATCTTTAAAAACAACCTATGGTAATAGTAATAGCCGAGTCATAAAAGTTGGGAAAAATATAGCACTAACGATTGTTGAACCAAACAGTATAAATATAGATACAACAAAACTTTTCGCAGTGTCATACCAGTCACCAACGAAGAAGCGGTATCCTGTATCCTCTATGCATTCTACTAGTGTTATCGTTGGCAGTGGTTACGATATTATTGTTGTCATGCATCAAGATGAACATGGAGTCAACTTCCCCTATCTTTACCGTGCTGTTTTTGACATACCGCTAGAGACAAGCATTTCCCCTTTAGACAGTGCTATATCAGTCGCTTGGTATAAATCGGGTATTAGACGAAGCGTTCCAACGACTGAATGGATTAATACATACAAAGCCATTGGTGAATTAGCAGCGACAAGAACTCTGGCTGAATATATTGCCAGCCATATGGACAACCTAAAATATACAGCAAACCCAGACTATATAGCGTTGGAAAGATTTGCAGTAGAAGCAACTAGATTTTTTAGTCGGGAATTATACAATGCACAAAAAGAAAACCTCAAAGCGAAAATAAATAATGTTGCTTCGTAAAATAACCAGTTGCGCAAAAGCGGAAATACTACCGAGTAAGAACGGTATATATTCAGCAGTATTTGTAGATTAAAAGAGATTAAACCTATGAAATTAAATTATCTAGCTCTAAGCCTTATATGTATTTTACCAGTTTTCGCAGTCTGCGCCGCAGACTACGAAGAACTAAATCAAAAATGCATCACACTACAAAAAGGCTTTGTCAATGGTGACCTAAATACCGTATTGAGTTATTATCACCCAGATCTTGAAAAAGACAAAACGGCATTAACTCTCCTCAAAAAAAGAGTCAAGAAAAAATCGGATGCACAAATAAAATATCAAAGAGGCGAGTTTTCTACCATCAAGATATTGAGTTCACAAGAAGAGGCCATTACAGAAAGAGATCATAGACTTCCATATGATATAAATCAAAAAATCGGAGTAAGACTACAGATTACTTTTGTCAATGACGAATTAACATGGGAACCTTATTGTTTGTTCATCCATGATAAAACAGACAATAACTGGTATGTAATCAATTAGAATACATAGTTGGCTTGGACTGTAAAATCACAAATTACATCCAAGCCTTTACCTTTAACCATATTAAAGTTAAGGATTTAAAATATAATGATTAATGACTCCCTATATAAATTCCTTTCTAAAACCAAACCCAACCTACATCATGGTATGTTCTGGTCTACTTCAACGATCCAATCACTCTGCAAAAGCGTCGACACTCATTAGCCGTTGTCGCTCGCAGCATGTTTATCACTTTTCCCTTAGTAGCCCTAGTGGCGGTAACAGGCTTGCTGTTTAAAGAGTATTTTCTGTAGATTTAACAGAACCCCAAATAGACTAATGACTTAACTATAAAGTCACGCTATATAGCGTTATGCCCACCAACTTAGGCAGGGATTTGGCAAGATGAATAACCCATTAATGAACAATCGCTTATTCTGGTGAGCAAGTTAATACTTTAGCGTGATTGTGATGACGAACTCTACACGCAAAAATAACTGACTAAAAAAACGGCAACCTGACATTAATGGTCAAACACTTAATCACTCTCTTCGCCAAGAGCAGCTTCATCACAAGGACGTTTATTTTGCCATCTTCCCGCTTAGCTCGGATCCTATCCTTAATCGCCCTTTTAACCATGCCGCTATTTGCGCAAGCAACTACTGTCACCCCCTCAGAGCATCAAGGCACTTGGGAGAACAAAGATGAAGATGGCGATGGAGTGCCCGACGAATTGGATGATTATCCGTTTGATAAATCAAGAAGTCAGTACGTCTTGGTCACTGAGGAAGAATTCAATAATAACCAAGATGTTGCGACTCATGTAGATCAAATCCCATTGCGTATATCTGGGGTTGTGCAACAAGTCAACGATCTCGATTTTTATAGGATAAAACTAGAGGCAGGTAAATCAGTCACGTTTTTATTATCTTCCAAAAATGATGATTTCTCACCAGGCATGGCAGTGCTAGATAGCAAGGGGTTAGCTATCCTTGCATGGGCGCCAAACTATCAGCCTGTCGGTCAATATAAACGAGCAATTCAGGTAAAACCAAGAGAATCAGGTGTTTACTACTTGGCCATCAATGACAAGTTATTTCGTGGCAGATCGGACTTTGATTATTCGATAGCGGCATTCTTTGATAATGACTTAGATGCCATTGATGACGCAATAGAACCAGCCTTCGGTTTTGAGTCCTATTCTCAGGATACTGATAAGGATGGTATTTATGACGGAGAAGAGTTCTATGTATATAAATCTGACAATCTGATGCTTCATGACGTCGATGGCGATGGCTTACCCAACTGGCTCGATGATGATACTGATGCAGATGGAATAAAAGATGGCTTGGAGGGTGCGGCTGACTTAGATAATGACGGATTAGCAGCGTTTGCTGACCTTGATGCCGATGGAAACTCGGTATTGGATGCAATGGAAGTAGGTAAGAATAGTCAATCTCCGCTCAATTTTGATGGCGATGCACTGGCTGATTTCATCGATCTCGATGACGACGACGATCTTATTTTAGATGTCAATGATATAGAACCTCATTCAAGAGTAAAATCTGCGGCTTACCCTTCTGAAAATTATAAAGAAATTAGAACTATCTATTATCTACACGATGGACTAATACCAATAAAAGACGTTTTCATCGCGAATAAAAAACATCGAATACTGGGTGAAGGTCTGAGTGATGGTTTACTTGTATTTGCCCGTAAGTCTGGTGGACCAATCAATATGCCAGTCGAAGTAAATCAAGATGCAAGTGTGGATTTCATTTTGCCGGCTGATGTAACCCAAATGTATTTTGTTGCCTCGAATCTAATCAGCGCCAATGGCATTGATATCCTTTATCGTAATGAAAATATCCCCATAATACTCGAGCAAACGGCTCTGCGGGCAAAACCGGGCGCTGAAATGTTACTGAGAGGCAGCCATTTTAATGAACAGACTAAAGTGGTTTTCTCTGGACAAGAGATTGTGCCTCGCTCAATCAACCCAGTTGAATTAATTTTTGATATTCCCAATACCGCTGTTTCGGGAGAATTATATGTCAAAAATACCTACGGCAAGAGCAATACCCTTAATGTGCAAGTTAATCGCTCAGTGTTACTAAAAATAGCCTCTGATGTATCCCTCAACGCCTCGACATTATCTGCGCTATCAATGGGTAGTGATAATGAAGACTCCCTCTTTTTTAGTGTTCAAAGAGAGTTACTACTGCCAGTCTCCAACAAAGGTTACGACCAAATATTGGTATTCTTAGGCGAACAACAAATACTTAATGCCGTCTATTATGGTCAGTCTGAAATCACTATTGATTATGCAACTACAGCGGTATCACGTGCTTGGCAATTTAGTGGCATTAAAAGCACGACATCCATCCCTGACTATCAATCATTCTTTGTACAAACCCAATCTCTACCCGAAGTTAAACAACTCGAAGACTATATTCGTAACCACATTACACAACCCGAAACGTTTAATCAGCCGCCTTTTTTTCAGAGGGTCGCAGCGGCAGGCGATGCAGTGAACAAATTACTCAATACGTTATAGCGAGATAACTACCTGAAATGATGAGATACCAATTAGAACCATGGCGCACTCGCAAGCTGATGCAGTAACGCGATGTTATTATTTTCAATTACAGAAATACCTTCCCCTGTTTGTAACAGCATAGCGATGACAAGCAGAGAAGAAATAGCGTATTTCTTACGAAATATAAGTCAGCTATACGGGCCTCAACCCTGTGGCATTAAACTCTTGATATTGGAACTCATATGAAATTACAGAAACTCTACCTATTTAAACTCGGTAAACCTATATCTCTACTGCTAGGGCTTGCAGCGATATTCCCCATGTACGCCACAGGTTCAGAGTTACCTGCTGAATTAATTGCCGAGCTTAAACCCCGTTGTGACAAAATGATGCAGGATATTCGCGATAACAAAATGGATGACATCATTAAAGAGTTTCATCCCATGTTACAGACATGGAATGAGGGCAAGTTAGCGAAGAAGATGGCCATGCTAAGCATCAATGGTTATAAAAATGAAATGTTCGGTCAAATTCCATTAGATAAAATCGTATTCTCCGAGCAAGAATCCAGTTTTCGAGACCCCAGTAAAGATAACATAGGGCAATATCCCGATATGACAAACATGGCAGATCTGCATTATAACTTTTACTTTGTGAGACCTGATGGCAGAAAACAAAAAGGAAGCGTGAACTGCATTCTGTTTGAAGCTGCCGGTAAATGGTATTTCGAAGATAAGCTGCCGTTTTAACCAAACCGTACCTAACACAAGTTAATACTTTAGCGTGATTGTGATGACGAACTCTACACGCAAAAATAACTGACTAAAAAAACGACACACTGACATAGGTGTCAATTACTTAGCCTGTCTATTCGCCGAGATTCGCTTTCATCACAAGGACGTTTATTTTGCCATCTTCCCACACAGCTCGGTTTCTCTCTTTAATTGCCCTATATAGTTTACTTGCCTGCAGTATTTTTCCTGCTAGCGCCGCGCTGGATAGAGATCAGGCTTTGGCGACTTTTGACAGCCAAACAGTACCACTCATAGAGCAAGCCATTGCATTAGGGGAAACAGCACCAGAGGACAGAATTGACGATGCGTTAGATCGTCACCAAGGCGATGCACTTGCCGTTATAAGGGAAGGCATTCCTCAACGTCTGGCGATTAAGGCAAAGCAACAACTCATGTTAGCGAATGAGTACCTTAGGTATTTTAAAGAATTACAGCAGCAAGTTCCGCATGCGAGTCAATGCCATCAACCAGAACTTGTGGCAGATTTCAGAGCACAAATCAAAGAGCTCAACGCCTATGTGGATAGGCTCAACACTTACCCTAAACTCCAAAACCTAGGCGACGCTTTTCCAGCCTTAATGGACATGAATATTAATCAGGCACGGGTAAACACCTTAACGAGTCTGTTTCATCGATTTCGGCTCTGTGTTTTAGGCGATGATACACCAGCCTTGGTCGAGGGGCTCAGCGGCGAGAAAGGAGATGCAATAGCCAATGCCTTTATCAGTACATTTGCAGCCAAACAGGGAGTGATTCCGCCTACTGCACCCGAATATATATCAGAGAATGATACTGAAGATATTTCCCAATTCAGTGAGATAGACGAGCCTGGGCTTATCCAAGAAAAACCAGAGCAAGATTATGGCACCTTTGATGGGCCTCAAACAGAGGCCACAAGTGAGATTTCACAGCCCATTTCAGCCCTAAAATTTAGCAACAAGCCACTGGGTGACTGTATTCAACAACAGGCGAAACTGCTCGCGATTCAACAAAGCCAAGAACTCAGCTTACTGAATTGTCAGTTTAATCCCACCGATATGGTGGCATTAGACGACCTCAACGCCTTTAGTCATCTTGACACCCTTAGCTTGAAAGGTGGCACGCTCACTTCACTTTCTAATCTGAATAACAAGAATCTGAAAACACTAATGTTAAACAATATGAAGGTTACTGATTTTAAATCGAAAAACCTACAGCTAGATAGTTTGCTAATCAGCCAAGTGAATTCTAACAATTGGTCAAGCTTGCTCTCCCTTAACGCCCAGACAATTAGTATTGATAACACCGTTGATTGCAATCAACTCAAGCCTCTATTGAGATCGGAAAAGCTGATCCCTATTCATCCAGGACTTAGCCCAACAGAAATGGCCGAACGTATGCAACAAGCAGAAGCTAATGGCATACCACTGTTAATGCTCGAATGTGCAATCTAAAAATGTATTTAACCGACATAAGCCGCTAAGAGCCCTTATCATACCTTTGTATAGTTGTATGATTTTTAAACAAAAAGGAAAATATACGCGCTACTAACTACAGCAATTTTACTCCGCTGTGTTACGACAGGAAGGATGCCAAACGTTGTCGTGAAAGGGATATCTCCAATATGCAGGGCGCGTTAGCGCACATGCTGCCAATTTATATCCCTCAGACTGATACTTACCAACCTTCTTAGCAACAGAAACTCAAGTTAACACCATTTGGCTTGGTAGTGATTAACGCTGTAACACTTTGAATAAGCAAAGTGATCAGATGGCTTCACCCTCAATAAGCACAATGGAAATTGCCGAATTAATGTAAGGACACAAGATGTTTAAACCTAAACTGCTCTCTTTGCTAATCGCCACCAGTTTGCTGACGGCATGTTCTGGCTCAGACGATAAAGATGACACCACCACGACGCCAGAGCCGACGCCTCCTACAGAATACGCACATAAAGTCACAGGTCAGGTCACTTATATCGGCGCTATCGCCGGGGCCAACGTGTGCGTCGATCTCAACCAGGACTTAAGCTGCTCTGAGGGCGAACCTAGCACAACGACGGATACCGATGGTAAATATCAAATAGATTGGAAAAGCGAGACCGAAAAACCGAACTATTACCTGCTGGCAAATTGGGTTGATAGCGCGCCGTCATCTGCACGCTCAGCATTGGCGATGAGCTCCGCCGCAGCTAACACCAGTGCCACCACTGGCGGCATGAATATCGTTGCCCTGCCCGATCATGCGGGTCATATCAACGCGCTGACCAATATTGAGTTTTCACGCTATCGCAAGATGATTGAGGCCGACTTAACGCCACAGCAAGTGATTGAGTTCCGCGCCAAACTCAAAAACCTATACGCCACTGGATTTAAACAAGTCGAAGCCGATTTATTTAGTCTTTCGCCCGAAATCACTCTGCAACCCACATTTCTCGACACCCTGCTGTTACACGATTACCTGCTAAACCTCACCAATGAGCGCACAGTGGAAATTTTGGCGGCCATCGAAGTGTTAATCGCCGCATTTGAAGCCTTCGAGAATTTAATCCTAGGGTATGGTTTTGGCACTGAGGCCTACCTGCAAACTAATCCTGTCGCCGTCACCAATAAGGTGGAGAGCACCTTAGTGTCCTTCGGTTATATGGAAGCGCCGGTTGATGACAAGGCGATGAACAGCACTGACTGGGATACAGTGTTTAGCAGCATGCTCAATCAAACCGACGCATCTCATGTGCTCAATATCGCAACCGTTCGTAACAGCCATTTTGTCAGCTTAGATTATGGTAATGCTGACCAAACTCTTACTGGGGTATTTTCAGGTGACGCTGTGATGATCTTCGACAACACATCGGGAGAGGAGGTCCCTACAGAATGCTGGAATGAGCCGATGAAGAAATGGATCAATGCCTCGCGTAACGACCAAGGGTATGTCCTTAAAGAACCTGTGATTGAAGGCAATCAATTAAAAACCGTTTATGCCGGCACTGAAGTTCCTGTCGAAATAAATTTCCATAAGTATCAAAACACGGCCGCTGACTGGCAAGATTTGCTGGCAAACCTCCCGAGCGACCTCAAACTGGCGTCACTCAGCTGGCCTTCACAAATATATCGCATGGATATTAAGCAAACGGCCGACGTGTTATGCCGCGAAGAAGATCCCACCACCTATGAAACGGGCGTAGAAACCGCGAGCGAGCTTTCTACTGGCTTGATCGTGGAGCTATTGTGGCCCTTCGCTTACCCCGAGAGTTACGTTGAGGACTCAACGAATAAGTTCACCATTCTCGATAGCTTCGGTCAGCCTGAAAGCCAACATGAATGGAGCATTAGCACCAGTCAAAATGGCGGCAAGCTGCTAACTATCACTGAAATTGTGGAGGATCCGATTGCTAGCCAGATGGTGCAACCGAGCTACTACCTTGTGACCTCAAACTTGCTGACTGAAGTTGAGCTAAACACGGCATTTGATACGACTGACAATAAACAGTTATATCGCTTTACCTACGACCAAAGCTTCAGCAATACCCTGCACAACCACTTTAAGTCGCTAGCAAAGTAAAGCTTACTCCATCCGCGCCCCTGAGTTGATTCCTCGGGGGCGCTTGTCTCAGCTTAAGTCGCGACGCCCCACAAAGAACCCATCAGAGGCTGATAAACGCATCTCGCTCATAGTAAAAGATAATAGCTTCAAGTAGTTCCTGTTCACTGGGCTGAGCTTTTTGCTGCTTAAGATTATCGATTACATCTTCGATTTGATCCATATTGAGCAGATAGCAATAACCATTGTTTATCAGACTATCTTCAAACTCATCGATTTCTTCATTAGACCAATCCCTCATATCATCGACAATTGGCAGTAGCCGCGTGGTCAGTTGGAGAATTTCATTTTCCGCAGTATCTTGATAAACAAGCCAATATTGTAAGCCTCGCTGAGTAATACACTTATTAACCCAGCTTTTTAACGGCTCTGATTCGCCAAGGAATGATCCTATATCCACCAATGTCTCCTTCATATTAACGTCAGAGTGACATGTTAACTTGCTTAAAAAATATAAGTCTATGGCTTTGAGTTAATCTGCTCCTTCCAATCACTTGCAGTCAGTTCATCCATAAATAATGGAAAAAACGGGTTGTATACCACAGAAAAAACTACGCAAAGGTTAAAATTGATACTTTCAACAGTCGTTATATCTACCCAACGCGACTGTGCAACCTAACGAAAAATCACAATTCATCAATCTGGCAACTAAAATCGCACCATTAAATAAACTTTATTCATTTTTAAGCCGCTAAATTTAAGTATTATTCATTTAATGTTGGCGTGATTTAGACTTTGGTTATTTTGAAACCAAGGTTGGTGATGTTTCACAATCCCCTGCTATGCAATTGTGGTACTTTAGCCGGACAAAAAAAGTGTCGGGCATTGGCTTTTAGCCTAGAGTAGGCCTTAATCACTAAGGTTTACGGCGTCTAGATTCAAATCTCCTACATCACACAAAATGCTGCGGCAACTGGGGAGTTTCGCAAGAATGAAGAGCAAGAGTTTATTAGGCAACATTGGTGTGCAAGTGGTTATTGCCATGATTATCGGCGCGCTAGTCGGTTTTATCATGGGCGAGAGTGCAAGCGTGTTTGCACCACTCGGAACCATTTTTATCCATTTAATCAAAATGCTAGTGATACCACTGGTGTTAGTTTCTATCATCAGCGGCGCGGCAAGCTTAGGCGATAGCCCATCGGCAGGTAAGATAGGCATTGGCACTTTTGGCTTCTTTATCGTGACATCAGGCATCGCCGTAGTACTGGCGTTGGTGATGGGCAATCTGTTCCAACCGGGCGCGGGGGTCGATTTCACTGCCCATAGCAGCCCAGATTTGATGGAAGTGACTAAGGAACACGGCGCATTGCCAGGGGTAATGGATACCTTTATCGGCATGATCCCAACCAATGTGTTCGAATCGCTGAACGGCGGTAACATCTTACAAATCTTAGTCTTTAGTATCTTCTTCGGTATCGCGCTGACCAAGGTTAAAGGCGATGGCGCTAAGCCAATTTTAGCCGCACTCAACACTGTTGTTGACGCCTTTGTGTGGATGATCAACTGCGTGATGATCATTGCGCCTATCGGTGTATTTGGTTTGATGGCCGATTCTGTCGGCACCTTCGGTTTCGATGCCTTAGAAGTCGTATTTAAGTTATTCGCCGTGTTTGTGGCCGCGATTCTGATTTACGGTTTTATCTTCTTCCCATTGGTGGTGCAGCTCTTCTCGAGAGCCTCGGCACGCCAGTTTATTTCGGCGATGAAAAAACCTCAGGTGATGGCATTATCGACCGCCTCTTCAATGGCGACACTGCCGGTGAATATGGAAACCTGCGAAGAAGATCTTAAAGTCTCTAAGGCAACCACAGCCTTCGTGCTGCCGTTAGGCGCCACGATCAATATGAGCGGCAATGCGATTTATTATGGTTTAGTGGCCATGTTCTTCGCCCAAATGTATAACGTCGATTTGTCGATGACAGCCTATGCAGCCATCATCTTCACCTCAACCTTAGGCGCAATTGGCCAAGCGGGTGTGCCCGGTCCATCATTCTTAGTGGTGGCAGTGTTGTTAGCGGCTGGCATCCCTATCGATGGCTTACCTTTGCTGTTTGCCTTAGACAGAGTGTTTGACATGATCCGCACCGCACTTAATATTACTGGCGATGCGGCTTGTGCCTTGATCATGGATAAATACACAGAAGTTAACGTTAAAGCGGATAGCGAGCGCAGCTTAAGCTAGCGAAACAGTCACTCAAGGCTTCAAATATCGGCTTGAATAGGCAAGGCTTATTCAAGCCTTTTTTATGCCCGCTGTTAGATATACCGAACTCTATCCTACTGATTTATTATCACTTAATTGAAATTAATGTGATCTTGGCGGCGCCTTGGACTAAGCTCAAACGGCGCTGCCTCGCAATTCGTATTTCTTTATCTGCCAAGCCACACGGACGCGACGTCTTTCTGCGATAATAGTTTGGCTATCATCAGCCCAAAGGAGTGTTGCATTATGTCCGTATTTGCCCCTGCAAGCCCTTTTGCCGACTTTATCTATCGCCATTTCCGCGCCATTCATGCCCTTAAACTTGGCCTCGCCTTGCTGATTGCCGTCACCATTAATGCCATTTGGTCGCCGCCACATTTTATTTGGAGCATGGTGACGATCGTGATCATTATGATGAGCCTGCCACAGGTGGGTGGTGCGATTGAAAAGTCCCTGCAAAGGGCGGTAGGCACTTGTTTAGGTTCTGCTTATGGCGTGATGTTAGTCGCCACTATCGACAGTTATTGGCTGATTATGGGGCTACTGATCTTAGCCGTCAGCTTGATTTGTTTTATCTCGGCGGGACGCTACAGCTACGCCTATCTCGTGGCAGGATTTACCATCATCATAGTGGTCGGCGATGCTAACCATGATACTTCTGAAGCGCTGTGGCGCACAGCCAACATACTCTCAGGCTGCGTGATTGCTATTTTAGTCTCGCTATTTATTTTCCCAATCAAGGCCAAACAAGACTGGCGCAGCCAGCTCGCCAATGCCATCGACAATATGGCAAAGGTGCTCACCCAACATTTACACGCTCCCGCTAACCATGATTTAGATTTTCGCGCCGAACTCGAAGCGGCCATGAAAGCGGTATTAACCCAAAAGAAGCTGTTTTTCTCCCTAGAGTGGGAAAGCCAAACCTTAAAAAAACATAAAATACTGCTGGCGGAATTGGTCAATAAACAGGTTCGGCTGATCACCCTACTCGAATTGTTGCCTTTGAGTCGCTGGCAGGAAGCCGACAAAGAGGCATACCACCAAATCAATCGCGTCGCCGCCGAGCTTACCGCCCATCTTCAAAGGCTGAGTGAATTTGTCGCAGGTAAAACCGCATCTTTACCCACGCTGCCCACCGCCCTAGGGCAAGAGTTGCAACTCAGATTACAACTCAGCTTGGCCGCCCAGACGCCGAATTCAGCCCCTTTGACAAATGAAGTCGCGCAGGGATTTGCCCTCACGGGATACGGCTGGCTTATCTATCAACTCGCCATCGCCGTCGAAGCCCTCTACGCCGATATCGAGATTATCGAAATCGCCTATAGCGGACAAACCGTGTTACACAAAACTGCCAAGCGTTCATAAGCCGTTACCACGGGGAATCACAGCTAAAAATCACTCTCGCGAACCAAGATAACCCCTTGACCGCCCTTGCGTTAACGGGGCGTTTAATGAAAAGATACCGTCCTAATAAAAATTCGATATATGGACTCTTTTCATGCGCTTATTTTCCCTTTCCGTTATCGCTATTGCCTGCCTTTCTGCGGGCAGTCTCTACACTGTCGATGCTGTTGCCAACGATGCAAAAACCTTAGCTCAAGCATCTACTGATTTGCCAACCTCAACGCCAGTCGCTGCGGCGCAAACCGTCACCGACAAAACGCCAGTTGAAACCCCAGTAGCAACAGCGCCACAAGATGTAAGTCCAGCTGCGAATACCCAAGCAACCGAACCCGCTGCGGCTGTCGCAACCGATGCCACCACTGTAGCGCCAGAGCCCGCGCCTAGCCCTGAGCGAGCCAACACCTTTGTCAACGATGCCATTTTACCGCCGAGTATCACTTGGCATGGCGCCAGCGAATCGCTCATGTTGAGTGTCGATAACGAGTGGGCTACGCCCTTTGAGCAAAGTAGTGGCATTGAAAGTCCGAGCTACGATGCCACTATCGCTTGGCTCGACAAACTTGCGGGCGAGTCAGATAAATTACAAAAGGTTAGCTTAGGTAAGAGCCCACAGGGCCGCGATATTTGGATGTATATCGCCAGCAGTGAAGGCATTAATGAGTCGGCGCGCCTCAAGCAAAACACTAAGCCAACGGTTTTAGTGCAAGCAGGGATTCATGCAGGAGAAATCGACGGTAAAGATGCCGGCATGATGCTGCTACGCGACATCATCAAGGGCGATAAAAGCGCCCTGCTGGATAAAACCAACCTCTTGTTTGTGCCTATGTTTAGTGTCGATGCCCATGAGCGCAGCGGCGAATTTAATCGCGTGAATCAACGTGGCCCAGTGAATATGGGCTGGCGCACTACCGCAAATAATCTCAACCTTAACCGCGATTATGCCAAGGCCGACAGCTTAGAAATGCAGCACATGCTGCGCGCAATCAACGTGTGGCAGCCAGACTTGTATATCGACGTGCATGTCACCGACGGCATCGATTACCAATACGATGTCACCTTTGGTTATAACCTTGCCCAAGGGTTAAGCCCAGCCAGTTACCGCTGGCTCGAAAACAGCTACAGACCCGCAGTTGAAGCGGCATTAACCGAGCAAGGCCATATTCCCGGCCCGCTGATTTTTGCCGTGGATAACGCCGATATCACCAAAGGCATGTCGCTGTGGAATCCAAGTCCGCGCTTCTCTAACGGTTATGGTGATGCGCGCCATTTACCGACTATTTTGATTGAAAACCACAGCTTAAAATCCTTTAAACAAAGAGTGCTCGGCACCTATGTGATGTTAGCGCAAACCCTCAAAACCGTGGGTGAACAGGCGACGAAACTTAAGAGTGCGATTCAAGAAGATAAATACCGCGCCTCACCGCTAATCACCCTTACTTGGAAATTAGCACCATTAGAAAAAGGCTGGGATTTTAAAGGCATAGATTATCTACTTGAAAAGAGCCCCATCAGTGGCGCTGAAGTTGTGCGCTGGACAGGTGAACCAAAAATTTACCCTAACTTGCCTGTGATGGCTGAAACAGTGCCCGACATTAAGGTCACTCGTCCGAGTGCTTACTATATTCCAGCGCAATGGACTCAAGTGATTGATCGTCTTAACGTGCATGGCATTCGCATGACCACGCTCAAAAAGCCAACCGAGTTGAAATTGCAGCAATATACCCTCAGCAATCCCGTGTTTAGCACTAAGGATTTTGAGGGGCGCCAAACGGTCAAAGCCGAGTCAGAGTTAACCAAAGTCAGCACCACTCTGCCCGCTGGCACCATTAAAATCAGTACAGATCAACCGCTAGGCGATCTGGCGATTTTACTGCTTGAGCCGCAATCACCAGATTCTTTACTGCAATGGGGTTTCTTCAATCCTATCTTCACTCGTACTGAATACATTGAAGATTATGCGGTAGAGCCACTGGCGGCCAAGATGCTGAAGGAAGATCCTAAGCTACAAGCGGAGTTCGACAAAGCACTGACCAATGCCGAGTTTGCCGCCGATCCTGAGGCACGCCTACGCTGGTTCTATGAACGTAGCCCTTACTACGATAACCAATACCTTAAGTATCCGGTTTACCGTAGTCGTTGATCATCGCGATTACAAAAGGCTGTGATTAAGCGGGTTTACGCGCACTGATGCTATACACCAAGGGCACCTTCTGCCCTTGGTGTGTTAACACATAACGACCATCGGCTTGCGCTTCGAGCCCTTCAAAGCAGTTATAGGGGCTGAAATCAAACTCGTGGAAGAACTCCAACACTAAGCCCGCCTGCAATAACGCATTGATCACTTCAGATAGACTGTGCGACCAGCACATTAAGGTTTGCTGATCATCACCGGTATTTTCGGTATATGTGCCTTCCTGCTCTATGTCTGGCTCACCCCGATTAAAATAGCTATAGCCATCGAATAGCTGCTGCGCAGGATGGAACTCGGCTATGTAAAACTGTCCGCCGGGTGTTAAACAGGCAGCCACTGTCTGCGCCCATAGAGTTAAATCCGGCAACCAAACAATGGCACCATAGGACGTAAACACAATATCGTGAGGCTCAACCTTGCTCGCCACACTGTAAACATCGCTACAGATAAACTCGGCGGACAACTGTGTCCGTTCTGCCAGTTTTTGCGCTTCAACAATCGCGACCTCTGACAAATCGACGCCTGTGACTCTGGCTCCCATTCGCGCCCACGACAAGGTATCTAAGCCAAAATGGCATTGCAGATGCAGCAAGCTTTTACCTGCAACCTCGAGTTCACCTAGCTCAATTTCCCGCAGCGAAGTCTTACCACTAAGAAAGCCCGCCACATCATAAAAATCAGAAGTTAAATGTACCCGAGTGCGCGCATCCCAAGCCGTCTTGTTCGTCGTTAAATAATCCATCTGCATCCCTTCTTATGTTTTTTGTATTTTCTGTATGTTTGCCCGGCCAGACCTATGAGGCTCAAGCTAACTTAATAAATGAGCAATTTCACTAATCTGTGAGTAAATCCCTCATTCGGCGGACATGTCCGCACAGCCAAGTGCGGACACTTTTAGGTTAACTAATTGATTATGAATGAAACTTAAAATTGGCATGGGCTGTGCAATGTCTTGTCCATCGCAAGACGACTCAGCGCTCACCCGAATAACGAGTGCCAGATAAACAAGGAAGCTAACATGTCACTACGCCCATTTATATTCACCCTCGCTTTTATATTGGTGTTTACCGCAGGGGTATCGCTCACTGGCTGCATTATTAATGTCAACGCCGCTGGCATGCCCGATTTAGACCACCAGCAACGCGAACTCACACTCGATAGCCAAGACTTACAAGGTCTGATTGCCGAGACTGGCGCAGGCAGCCTCGAAATTATCGGTGTCGAAGGGCTAACCCAAATTAAACTCGTCGCCGACATCTATAGCAATAAGGACGGCAACGACGACAGCAAAGTCATTCTCACTCTTGAAAAAAAGGCCAACAAGGCCAAGCTCAAGGCCGATTTTGAACAAAGCGGTTTTAATAATTACTCGCCCTATATCGACCTAAAACTGCAAGTACCTGCGAATTTAGCACTGGATATCGATGACGGCTCAGGTGCCATTTTGATCAGCAAGATGACAGCAGATATCAATGTCAAAGACGGTTCAGGCGAACTCATCAT
The DNA here is from genome assembly GCF_031932135.1 of Shewanella vaxholmensis. Taxonomy (NCBI): domain Bacteria; kingdom Pseudomonadati; phylum Pseudomonadota; class Gammaproteobacteria; order Alteromonadales; family Shewanellaceae; genus Shewanella; species Shewanella vaxholmensis. The sequence goes on along the minus strand of NZ_JAUOEV010000008.1, from coordinate 99,291 downwards.
CAACGGCGGTAACAATGTCAGCATTGATGATGGTTCAGGGGATATTGAAGTCAGCCGAATCAACGGCAGCCTCACGATTGACGATGGCTCTGGCGCAATCAAGGTAACTGATATTCGCGGCAATATCGCCATCGATGATGGTTCAGGCAACATCGAAGTCGCCAATGTGCAGAGTCCTGTGACCATCACAGACGGATCAGGCGACATTAATGTCTTTAACACTAAGGGATTAACGATTCTTGCGGCAGGTTCTGGTGATGTGAAATTTAACAAAATCGACGGCCCAGTAAGCATGGAATAACGCGCCGTTTTACCACCCTACACCCAAAGGTTTTACCCACTTCCCGGCGTAGAGACTGATGTTGCAACGGTTCCCAGCCAAGATGTCAGTCTTCTACCCACCCTTTTAAGCGTATGCCCGACTTATGCATTTATGCCACTAACCCCTTGTAGTGGCATTTTTTTAGCTCTCGATTCTTACTTCTTCAGCTCAAAATCAGGCCTAAATTTGATGGCGACGAAATCTTAAAAAATTGATTTATCATGGAATTTAATCGTTAAGCTATTAAGCACTGTCATTCCAGTGACTCGCCGTGAATATGTCCCTATAGGCTCGACCGTGGCATCCATGCCACGAACGGTCACTTCCATGACAGTGCTTAATTCCGCGAGCTAAATCGTATTCTGTTAGCCTTAAACGGCGCCTAAGTGTAAGGTGAGAACCGAGCTAAAAATCTCAGAAGGTGCCATATCTTTGAGCAAGTTAGCCCTCCGAGCAGCGCTCGCTGTTTACTGAACTCGTTTGATAATAGCTTTAAATACATTGCCAGCCTTGTCGTCAATAAATTCAATATCGGGGTAAGCTCTTATCGCCCGTTTTATGCCGCTCCCCAAACCACGATATGGCAACACTTTTGGAGCGAAAGAAGCCAAAATTGGGTTTCTAACGTTTGAGTTGCCCATCTTAATATTTTCTATCGTTAAATTATTAGGCAAGTGACCTGGGCTAACTATTTCAATCCGATCTGTAAACACCAAAACCTTAACTGGTGCAGATACGAAGTAGTCACGATGAATAAGCGCATTGGCAATAAGCTCTTCAAGCACTATTCGCGGTATTTCAGGCTCACCCACAGAGTTGATGCTTTGCTCATTCTGTACATGGCGAATGTTAGACAGCACAAAGCCGAGAACCTTTTGGAACACATCCGAAAGTTTGCCGTTAATATCCTGACTGTCGATGTAATGCTCATCTTCAATATCAACACCAGGGAAAGCGACCGCTTTTACAATAAAAACGGGCAAGCGTACTTGCGGTCTTGAAGCGAATAGAAGAGAACCACAAATGTTTAGTTGACCGTTTTTTGCCAAGTTCATGTTTTCAAGTAATTGAACGCGAGATACTTCTTGGTCTTCAACCCGTTCGCTGTATTCTCTCTCGAAAAATGCGTCAAAAAACTCTTGGTCGATGTCCGCAACTGAACTTCCGCCTACAGGGATCTCATCAGCATGTATCAGTGCTGCTTCTTGAAACATTCGTTGGAGCTCTTCGCGTGCTGTCACTCTGCGTTTATCAGAGCCACTTTTAACCCAGATATACCCATTAGTATCCATGTAAGGCTTGTTCAAACCAGCTTCGACGGTTACTAGCAGCACCTTCCCAGTTGGCAAAGTGAAATTTTGAGTCATTGGATTTATTGCTGGCCTAACGTTATTAGATGCAGCATTAGAGATCCGATTATTAATCTCTCGGATATTTTCGTCAGTCAACCCTGAAATAGATCCATCGTCGTTTACACCAACGAGAATGTAGCCACCTTTAGAGTTGCAAAATGCGGCCATTTCAGAGGCCAATGAGTTCTCATTATTAATGGTGGCTTTAAACTGATGCCTTGAGTCTTCACCGTTGGCAATAATAGCTAAGAGTTCTTCGGTTTCCATGCTTCATATACCTGCTTACGTTTTTCGAAGGCTTCGGCACCGCCTTCCATAATACTAACAATGCGTTGCTGAACTTCAGCACAGTCAATGCTGCCAGTGACTAACGCGATGTGGTCATCTTGATACTCACAGGCTATCACCTGTTCCGCATCACCCAGTACAGGAATATTGGCGTTGTGTGTTGCAAAGATAAACTGAGTAAAGGGCTTGATCTCTCGAATAAGCTTGATGACATCATCATAGATGGTTTGGTTATCCAAATCGTCTTCTGGCTGATCAATAATCACCACATCATTTTCTTGCTGGCTCAACACAAACAGCATCAAGGCAGATGCTCGCTGCCCCAAAGAGTGGTGTGCCAGTGCTTTACCATGATATTCAATAGTGAACACATTAGGGACTTGCCAAGTTAATAAAGAGTTCAAATGTTCTTCAAAGTGCTGCCAAAAAGTATCAGAAGAACCACCAAGTAAGATATCTACTTCTACTTTATCGCGATAGACAGCAGCAAAATCACTAAAACTATTCACCACTCCCTGCAACGTTGCTTCACGAATACGGCTCCCTCGATACAAATCTTGTATGTGCTTCAGCATGGCGGCTTTATTCGCCTTAAACTGCGGCACAATTTTAAGTGGAGAATCAACCCGATTTATCTTGCCCAGCACCTGCTCAATGGTGCGGTACTCTTCCAGCCATAGATCGTTAAGCTGTGCTAATTCACGTTCCAGCGATTGATTCAAATCCGCATATTGCTGCTCGCTTTTGTCTAGCACGGTTATCATTTGTTCGGCTTGATCTAATAGGCTTTTAAGCTGCTTAAACTCCTGTGGGCTAATTGCCTGTGCACCAGCTTGCTTAAGCTCTGTGGCCAGCTTGCGTTCAATCTCCGCGAACTCTTCCTTCAGCGCCTGCTTTTGTTGCACAAAACCAGACAGCTTCTGCTGTAATAGCGCAACAGTATTGTGACCATTTAACACCGTTTGCTTGATGCTATCAAAGCCTGCAATCAACTGCTGATAAGTTTCAAAAAAATCATCAAAAAACACCTGATTCTGGGCAGATTTATACAACGCCTGATTCTTTAGCTCATCCTCAAAGCTGGCGACAAAACTATTGAGATCAGAAAGATAATGCTCGGCACCTTGAATAACTTGCTGCGCTTTGCGTTCGTCGCGGTCAAAATCAATTTGCTTTTGCAGCTTGCTCTCTACACCGTGTTGCTGATAGAACTTGAGCTTAAATACAGCATCTTGCTTTTTCTGCAACCATTCTTGCTTTTGCGTTGCCGCTCGGGTGAGGCGTTTAATCTGATTAATCACATCAACCACACGTTGACGGCCTTGCTCAATTTTTTGCCGAACGGGCACCAGCGCTTCGCCAAGTAGCTTTTCAATCAAATCCTTTTCAAAGCCAGCACCCGTGCTGGAAAGATCTTTCTGGCCAAAATAAATCGGCTGATGCAATACCGTTTCACGTACCGACACTCCCGGTTGCAACTGACCATTCACATACACATCGGGGCGCTCACCCAATATACGGCGAATTTGATAGGGCTGACCGCGGCGGTCAATGGCGTCGATGGTAATTTTTCCACCACTGCGCAGTAAGTGCTTTACTAGACTCTCTTTGTATTCCACATCCGACGACTTATCGCCAAAGGGAATATTCAGCGCGTAACGTACCCCTTCCAACACGGATGATTTACCACTGCCACGAATGCCAATCAGGGTATTGAGCTCAGGCGAAAGGCAAATTTCTGTGCCACCTAAAGTACCAGCCCCTTCAAAGCAGATTTTTTGAATATAAGAATGCTTATAGCTGGGCAACTCGGTCCGGACTCTGGAAGCTTTGTCGCGCAGCGCAAACTTCACCGCTTCAAAGCTGAATGAACCAAGTTTTAGGTAGCTTGCCTCTTTACGGGCCGCCATATACGAAAGGTTCTTGGCATCACAACCTTCCACTTCCGCTGGGTATAAATTACCTAATACCTGCAGAACCTTCGCGCGCTCATCACGGGTTCGCACTTTTTGAAAAGCCAACGCTCTGCGTCTTACTGCCGCGTTATCAAATAGCTCTTTTATGCGCCCTGGTGCAAGGCCGCCCCATAAGCCATTGGGCGCTTCAACGTGAGCAAAAATGAGAAAATAATCTTTATGGAATTTATCTAACTCTCGAACAGAGTCGACAATATCATGGTTCGATCGTGCATTTTCTTGTTCAAAGTTTGCTTGGCCTGCGAATGTAACACTAAGAAAACTTTGGATGTAATTCTCATTCTCTTTGTTATGAAACCATTCATCGGAAAATACCACTAAAGTATGCACACCAGCTTGTCCATCTTTAATGGATAGCTCAATGCCAGGCAACAAACCAATGCCTGACTTTTTGGCATTCTTGCGCAGAACTTTAAATTCATGCAGATCGAACTTATTGTGGTTGGTAATCACACCAAGGCCAATACCAGCGTTAGCTAGCGCCGTGACATACTGGTTTGCATAGTCGTTCTCCTCACCACTATAAGTAAACTCTTTATCGGCGCGAGTATGGAGGTGGAAGTCAGCCTTTAACCAGCGACTTCCATATTCAAAAACTTCACTATTCATCATCAAACTCCTGCAATCCAATCAAGCTATTTCGAGTTAAAGTAGCTTCATATTTAGCTCTGCCGCTTCAAATCTAGGAGTTAAGTTCCTCATTCTACTAAACTCAGCACAGAAACTTTGACTAATTCCTGCACCTTCACAGAACTATTTTGCTGTAACATGATTAAGAACATTCGCATATTTCAACATTTGTAAATTCAACTAAACGCTGGACGGGTTACGCGGGCAGTGTTCGGAGCGACTCGAGTATTCTTATAGATTTCAGCTCCATCATTCTACGATGTCCCACTGTTTTTATGTAATTTATATAAAAACAACTAAGTATGAATAGACTAATTAAATTGAACCGAAATATACAAAGATTTTGACTTGCCTTTACTCGGATGCGAGAAAGTGCTCACTATTGCTCTATATTTGTCCTATTGAATAGCAACCGGCACAATTTATCGCTACGACAATTGCTAAATTCTACTACTTAGCAACAGAGTTGGAATATATGTAAGCTTACAGAATACTCTGTGCTTAATCATTGTATTCAAATACCAATGACTTAACCGGATTTTGCTCTTTTATATCGCACTACGATCGACAATATCAATCAACGCCAGCTTTTGAGCACGACTCAGCTTTTTAACTGCTATTTCACGGCGCAGTGCATCGCCGTGACTACCAACCTGCTCTTGATACATCAGCGTTAATGGACCTTTACCCCGCAGATACTTAGCGGATTTGATGCCACCCGACTGATGCTCACTAAAGCGTCGCGCTACGTCAGTGGTGACGCCTGTGTATAAATGCCCGTTGGCGCAGCGGACTATATACAAGTACCAAAGGGCTGATTCGGTCACTTACGAATGACCTACTTCGCCATGCCTAACAGACTCAAGAAGAAGGCATATTCTTGGGCTGTGTCTTGGTATTGGCGATAGCGACCACTCTTACCGCCGTGTCCGGCTTCCATATCCACGTTAAGTAACAAGACTTTATCGTCGCTCTTATACCATTGGTTTTTAACATCGCGCAGCTTAGCGACCCACTTGGCGGGTTCAAAATACTGCACCTGTGAATCATGCAAACCCGTCGTCACTAACATGTGTGGGTATTCTTGCTCGGTGACATTGTCATAGGGCGAGTAACTCAGCATGTAATCAAAATAGGTTTTCTCGTTCGGATTGCCCCACTCGTCGTACTCATTGGTCGTCAGCGGAATCGACTCGTCCAGCATAGTGGTCACCACATCAACAAACGGCACATGAGCGGCGATGGCAAAATACTTATCCGGCGCTTGGTTAGCAATTGCGCCCATTAGTAAACCTCCCGCGCTGCCGCCAGAGGCGACGACCTTGTTTTTATCGCCATAACCTTGTGCCGTTAATGCCGTTGTTACATCGATAAAATCATTGAAGGTGTTTTGTTTATTCAACAGCTTACCGTCGTCATACCAAGGGCGGCCGAGCATTTCTGAACCGCGCACATGAGCGATGGCATACACAAAGCCACGATCGAGCAGACTGATAACAGATGATGAAAAATCGGGTTCAACTGTGTAACCGTAAGATCCATAACCGTATTGATACAGAGGGTTAGTGCCATCTGTCTTGAATTTATCTTTACGATACACCAAAGAAACGGGCACTTTCACACCATCACGGGCGGTAATAAACACACGTTCGGCACGATATTGGCTGGCATCGAAGCCACCTAAGACTTGATCTTGTTTCAATAAATCCCGTCTATCTGGATTCACTAGCGAATATTCGTATACGGCTTCTGGCGTTGTCAGGCTAGAGTAGAAAATGCGTAACTTATTGCTGTCTTGCTGAGAATTAACATCTAAACCCATCACATAGGCAGGTTCATCAAAACTCAGTTCGAAAGGCTTTTGACCATTGAACGGCATCACTTTAATTCGCGTCAGGCCATTTTCGCGGGTCTGAATAATCAGATAATCCTTGAGTACCAACTCGTCTTCAATACGGGCATTGGGGTTATGCGCAACCACTTCTTGCCACTTAGATTTGTCCGCCGCATCTTTGATGGCGACTTTCATCAAACGGAAGTTAGTCGCCTGCCAGTTGGTGAGAATGTAATAAGTATCACCCAGCTTAGACACACTGTATTCGTGGCCTTCTTCCCGCGCTAACACTGGCTTGAATAAACCCAAAGGTTCGCTGGCATCGAGCACTGACACTTCGCTCGTCGTGGTGCTCTCTTGGAACAACACAATTTGCGACTCATCTAAGGTTTTGCCCAGCGAGATATAAAAAGAATCGTCTTGTTCTTCATACACTAAAACATCGCTCGACTGCTTAGTGCCCAGCTCATGGCGATACACTTGGTAGCCAAGTAAGGTCTGCAAATCTTTGGCGATATAGAACACATGTTTGTTGTCGTTCGCCCACACTACGCGACCTTCGGTGTTTTCAAGCACGTCGACGATCATGTCACCCGAGGCCAAATCTTTAAAATAGATGTGGTATACACGGCGACTGAGGACGTCTTCGCCAAAGGCCAACATGGTTTCATCTGGGCTCACACTCGCGCCGCCTAAGCCATAAAACTCATGGCTCTTAGCTCGCTCGTTAACATCCAGCATCACTTGCTCAACGCCATCGGCGCCCTTACGGCTGATTAGCGGATATTCGCCGCCTTCTTTATAACGACTGTAATAGCTGTGCTGGTGCCATTGGTACGGCACGCTCGACTCATCGGCAACTAAGCGCTCAGTTAACTCTTTAAAAAGGCCATCTTGCAGCGGCTTTAAGGGTTTGAAATAAGCCGCAGTGTAGCGATTCTCAGCTTCGAGATGGGCCAACACTTTAGGATCTTTGCGTTCATCGTCACGCAGCCAATAGTAATCATCGGTGCGCGTTACGCCATGCAAGGTCATCACATGGGGAATTTTTTCAGCAACTGGGGCGGGTACTTGCCCTTTTGAGGTCGAACAACCGGATAACAACATGGCAATACCTAAAGTTAGCAGCAGAGATCGCATTTATACGTCCTTGTGACGTCCATAACGACCGTCGCAGAATGCAACGGCAAGTCAATAAGCTTATGTGTTCAATATGATAGTGGTCAGGTGTGCACTAGCGCAAACATTGAACGCGAGAAGTTGCCATTCGCGGTAAATAAGAGCAACATAACGGCGTTTTTGAGCGCAAACGGCTCAAAAGCAAATTCTCAGGGCGGGGTGAAACTCCCCACCGGCGGTAAATGGGTAACGCTAAGTGATTATTTAACTGAGCATCCCCAAAGCCCGCGAGCGCCCGAAATCACTTTCGGGGTCAGCAGATCTGGTGCCTTAGATTTTGCCTAGTGCAAAACTGACTATTCCAGAGCCGACGGTAATGGACTGTTTGCTTTAATGGCGACAGTGCTGAGTCCGGATGGAAGAGAATGTAAGACAACATTGTGGTATTTAAGTGCAACGCGCTTGTGTATCGCAGTGTTAGCCTCATGTTTTGCAATAACTTCACCCCAAGTGAAGCGATATTGCTACAGCAAAATCGAGCCATTAGGTTTGATTAAGTTGTATTTCTGCACGCCCTGATTCTGGATATTCCAATGTCGTATTTTTTAAGGATATTAACCATGAATCAGTCTTTACTTGCTCCTTTTGGTACTGCTATCGAACGCGTTGAAGCGGGTCTTAATGCCCTGCGTCAAGGCCAAGGTGTGTTAGTGGTCGATGACGAAGATAGAGAAAACGAAGGCGATTTAATTTTCGCTGCCGAGACGCTGACGAACGCCCAAATGGCCATGCTCATCCGTGAATGTAGCGGTATTGTTTGCCTGTGTTTACCCGATGAAAAAGTCAAAGCCCTCGAACTGCCTGCTATGGTCGAGCACAACTCGAGCCAATACGGCACAGCTTTTACTGTGAGTATCGAAGCAACTGTCGGTGTAACGACTGGGGTTTCTGCCGCTGACCGCGTGACCACCATTAAAGCCGCGATTGCCGACAACGCTAAACCAAGCGATCTCGCTCGCCCTGGCCATGTGTATCCACTTCGCGCCCAACAGGGCGGCGTGCTAACCCGCCGCGGCCACACCGAAGGCACGATCGATTTAGTGCAACTCGCTGGCTTAAAACCCGCTGGCGTGTTGTGCGAAGTCACCAATCCCGACGGTACTATGGCGCGTTTACCCGAAATTATCGCCTTCGGCGCACTGCACAATATGCCTGTGCTGACGATTGAAGACATAGTGGTCTACCGTAAATCGTTATTGGCTAAGGTCGGTTAAGTCAGACCTCAATGGCCTAAACTTGGGTCATTAGCTAAAAAATAAAGGACGTTTCGCTGCGGCAAACGTCCTTTTTATTGGGCGTTATTTGCAGCCCAACTTCGCCTATCCCACTTTTTAGATCTTCCCTAAATCACTGCCCATGAAACATGAAATAAAGTCATTCTTTCGAATGATTAAAAACAGCCTCACATCACAGACAAATGAAATGTTTGTTTGATAGGCAAAAAATACACTAATAAAAATAGTTGCTTAGCTCGATATATAACAATCTGCTTAATTTCGTGACCTAGATTAGATATCCATAAACTAAAGGTCGCCGTGACTGGCCGCCTATGTTAAATATTCTCACCCTGTGCCTAGTTCCATTTTCAACTCAAGTTCAACGTGATGACGTTGAATTTCTTTTTTAGCTAGGCGAACGAGTGGAGTGATCTTTAATGCCGTCAGCGCTACACCACCTCAGTTTGAAGCAAAAGCTCATTCTGTTTTCGCTTGTCCCCTTGTTGATGATGAGTTTTTTTATTCTGACTCGCATGCATGGCTTAATAAATGAATCACACTCGGCCAAGCACAACCATCTTGCAGTGCAGACGACGGTACAAATCACTGAATTACTTTATCAGTTGCAGAACGAATATGGTCTGAGCACCAATCAACTGCCCGCCGATAACGCGCTAGTCGCGCAACAACAGGCGACCTCCAACGCATTCAATACGTTACTTAATAGCGAACCTTTAGCCCACCTCAGTGAGGCGCTCGATCCTAGCAGTATTGAAGCCAGTCAGATGAACGCATTATTAGATGCCATCACACTCACAGGCCACAGACTCGCCAACGCACGCCAAACCCTTGCGAGCGAAACACAAAGCCCGTTTACTGACCTCTATAGTCAACTGCACACTCAGCTGTTGCAGCTCATTCAGTTATTGCAGTTACTGACCAACGAAATCAGCCAATCCCGCGCCTATACCGATTTATTAAACCTGCTAATGGTGCAGGAACTCGCCGTAAAAGAACGTAGCGCAATTAATCATTTGCTGCTCAGCGACTCACTCAATCTGAATGATTACCGCACCATAGGCTCCTTCATGTATGAATATGGCCGAGCTGTGATGCACGCGAGCAATGCAGCGATTTCCGATAGAAAATCGTTACTGAAAAACCTGCAAGATTCGCCAGAGAATCAACGTATTCTGCAGATAAGCCAACAAATTGAGCAGCAAACCCGCATTAGCGCACTGGCACAAAATATTAATGCCAACTTAGGTTACGGTGGCTTAATGGGGAGTTTTCAGGACTATCTGCTAAAGGGCGATGACGTTTCACTGCAAAAATTTAATAGCGCGCTGGCGACGATTCACCTCAACTTAGATGAACTCAATCACGAGACCCGCTTTCTTCCCAAATTTAAGCCAGCGCTGAAAACCCTTGAGGACAGCATAGATCAATACCAATTCAGCATGGCCAAGCTGCAGCAACTGAAGCAGCAAGGCTTGCCGATGGCGGAGATCAACGCCATTGCGCAAGTCCCAGCCAGTGAGGACAAGTTAAGCCAAGCGATGACACAGTTGCTAATGCCGCCACATCCGATTGACAGCCAAAAATGGTGGGCGCTCACCACCCAGCGTATCGAACAACTGCATCAACTCGCCAAAGACATCACCCAGACCATGGCGCAGCAGAGCGAGTATCAACAAAACCAAGCCCTGACCTTCCTTGGCCTGTACTTGTTATCAGCCCTATTTACCGCAACCGTTACACTCTGGCTCGGACAGAAGATCATTCGCAACTTTATGGATAAAATCACTAAGATTGCCAATGATATGCAGCAAATGGCGGAAGATCCCAAGCTCAATATCAATATTCGCGTCTCAGGTACCGATGAACTGGCTCGCATGGCTCGCGCCATGAACCGCATGATCAGCGAACGGCAGAAGGCAAACCATGCCCTCACCCGCGCCGCTGCGGTATTTGACTATTCTGCCGAGGGCATAATGGTGACTGATGCCGACAACCATATCGAACTGGTCAATCCGGCTTTCTGCAATATTACTGGCTATACATTGGAAGACGTGAAAGGCCGCAGTCCATCCATCCTCAGTTCTAGCCGCCATTCGCAGCACTTTTACACCACCATGTGGGAGTCGCTTCAAACAGAAGGAAAATGGGAGGGCGAGGTTTGGAATAAGCGCAAAAATGGCCAAGTGTATCCCGAGTATTTAGCCATTACTGTGGTGCGAAATGAGCAAGGACAAATAATCCAACACATTGGTTTATTTATGGATATCAGTAAGCGTAAGCAATATGAGCAAGATCTTTGGTATCAAGCCAACTTCGATACGTTAACGGGACTGCCTAATCGTAAGCTGTTTAATGAGCGCCTGCAGCACGAAATCCATGTGGCGCAGCATGACTCACGCAAACTGGCGATTCTGCTGATAGATTTAGACCAATTCAAATACATCAACGATGTGCAAGGCCATGCCACGGGCGATCTATTACTTAAAGATGTGGCCAAACGCTTAGAAGGCATTGCGGGTAAAACCGACTTTATCGCCCGCATCGGGGGGGATGAGTTTGTGCTTATATTGCCGCGACTGACCAACGAACTCGCCATCGAACACATGGCAACGCGTATTATCGAAGCCTTAGGCATACCATTTGACTTAAATGACCGCGAGATCCAGATTTCAGCCAGCTTTGGTATCGGCGTCTATCCCGAAGATGGTTTGGATACCAGCTCACTCACCCGCAATACCGAAACCGCCATGTATCAAGCCAAAGATGCGGGACGGAATAATTTTAAATACTTCACCGCGGGTATGAATCAAGCCATGTTCGCCCGGATGGAATTAGAGCAACGCCTGCGCCGCGCCGTGGCACAAAATGAATTTGCCCTGCATTATCAACCCATAGTGGATATGCAAACTGGAGTGGTCTGCAGCGTCGAAGCCCTTATCCGCTGGCAAGACCCCGACTTTGGCCTGATCCCACCGGATCAATTTATCCCGCTGGCCGAAGAAACCGGACTGATAGAACCTATGGGCGAATGGGTGCTCAACCAAGCCATGCATGATCTCAGGCAGTGGCAAAAAAGTGGCTTAAAAATCAATGTCGCGATTAATGTTTCCGGTCGCCAATGCATCAACACCCGCGGCATGGGATTCGACCAAGTGCTGCAGGAATGCTTTAACCGCCACCATGTAAACCCACGCAATGTGCATATTGAGATCACTGAGAGCATGCTGATGGGCGATGCCAGCCATTGCTTGAGCACGCTCGAATCGATTCGCCATTTAGGCTCGCAAATCTATATCGATGATTTCGGCACAGGTTATTCTTCCCTGAGTTATTTGAAAAAATTCCCGATTTCAGTGATTAAAATCGATCGTAGCTTTGTGGAAAATGCCCTCGAAAGTAACGCTAATGCTAACTTAGTCAAAGCTATCGTCATGATGGGGCAAAGTCTCGAAATGGAGTTAGTGGCCGAAGGCATAGAAACCGAGGCCCAGTGGCACTTCCTGCGGGATCTAGGTTGCCACTTTGCCCAAGGATATTTGATCTCTAAACCACTGCCCTTCGACGAGATCACGCCCTTGCTGCACATCAAGCACACAGCACTGCTCAATCATGATTACCAAGATAGTTGTGTGAATATCTAAGCTTATAAAAAATAAAATGATAAAGAACAAAAAAGCAGCCTAGGCTGCTTTTTTGTGGCAAATAAAACGGACTTAAGCCTGTGGTTGGCCTTGACCGTTCATTATGCTTTCGCCGCCCTTAGAGGCTAACTTAGCTAAATCTTTATCAATAAAGAACAGCGCCTTACCATCTTCACCCACTAAACGTATCTTATCGACAATCGACTTAAACAGCTTTTCTTCTTCGTGCTGCTCGGCCACATACCATTGCAGGAAGTTGAAGGTTGAATAGTCTTGATTCGAAAAGGCAGCATGGGCCAAGGCATTGATCTGACTGGTAATCAACTGCTCATGTTCATAGGTGAGTTCGAACAGAGCCAGCAGCGAATCAAACTGTGACTGTGGCGCTTCAATCGCCCCCAACAAAGGTAAGCCACCGGTTTCACTCACATAAGTGAACAAACGACGCATATGGCCCATCTCTTCGTCCGCGTGCTCGCGCATAAATTTAGCTGCACCTTCAAATCCCTGATCTTCACACCAAGCGCTCATTTGCAGGTATAAATTTGAGGAGAAGAACTCCATATTAATTTGTTCATTCAACTTTTCGATCATAGTGGCTGACAGCATAGTAAATCCTCTTTTGCGTTCGAACTGAATCATGGGGCACATTGTCATCAAGGGGGTCGACAAAAGCAACAAAATTTACCTTTAGATTTTTAGCTAAGTTAATGATTCATTGATAAAAATGATTTTCATTTGTCCAGCGACTCGCGTTCAGCCTTCGACTTAGCTGCGCAAATTGCGTTACTTCTTGCTAGGTTATCATCCAAAGTGGCAGGAAAAACTGACTGGCCTATCACAGAAACTCACATGCAAATCATAGCCATCGCCGATCACCGTGGCATAATAGCCAATCATAGTCAGGTGGAAATTCATTCAGCGTCATCACGACCCATTGCATATAAGGCAGACCCTCATGTCCGTAAAAGCCGATCCTTGTTCGCAACCTAGCTTAATGCATCCAGATCAAGCTATTCCCCTTTTGCTCGAACAAGTTAGCCCAGTGTCAGAGACAGAAGTCGTATTGCTTCCCCATGCTCTTGGCCGCGTCCTTGCAGAAGATCTCGCTTCCTGTATAGACCTGCCCCCCTTCGACAACTCCTCAATGGACGGTTACGCCTTCCGTTTTGTCGACTTGAATACGCAAACCAATCGCACCTCATTACGCCTCATCGGCACTTCCTTCGCCGGCCATGGTTTTGAAGGTGAAGCCAAACCTAATACCTGCATACGGATCATGACGGGCGCCCCCATGCCTGCGGGTTATGACACAGTGCAAATGCAGGAAGAAGCCGAAGTTGAAGGTGAGATTATTCATATTCGCCACCCTAAGGCACAAGGTGCCAATGTGCGTTGCCGTGGCGAAGAACTGACCCAAGGCACTAAAGTACTTACTGCTGGTATTCAAATTGGTGCTGCCGAACTCGGCGTATTGGCCACTATTGGTATCAGCCAAGTGCGAGTCTATCGTCAACTTAAGGTGGCGTTTTTCTCCACGGGTGACGAACTGCGTCCTGTTGGCAGCGAACTCGCGCCGGGGCAAATTTACGATTCAAACCGTTACTCGATTCAAGGTTTACTCAGCCGCGCTAATGTGGAATGGCTTGATTTAGGCGTAATAGCCGATGATCCTGAAGCCATACGTCAGGCATTTCGCCAAGCCGCCAGCCAAGCAGATATGGTGCTAACCTCGGGCGGCGTGTCGGTAGGCGAAGCGGATTTCACGAAACAAATTCTCGATGAAGAAGGCAAAATCACCTTCTGGAAACTCGCCATCAAACCAGGCAAGCCCTTCGCCATGGGAAAAATTGGCAAGGCGGTATTCTGTGGTTTACCGGGCAATCCCGTGTCTTCTATGGTGACGTTTTATAAGCTCGTTTGGCCTATCCTGAACAAGATGCAGGGTTTAACCCCAGTTGAACCTTTGATGTTAGACGCCATACTCACCACACCGGTGCGTAAACAACCGGGCCGCGTCGAATATCAACGGGGCATTTTAAGCCGTAATGCAGAGGGCAAACTCGAGGTTGCCATTACTGGTAGCCAAGGTTCTGGCATGTTGACTTCAATGAGCCTAGCGAACTGTTTCGTTTTATTGGAACAATTCCAAGGGGATACTGCCGCTGGCACGCAAGTGACGGTCGAGCCCTTTAACAGCGTGCTCTGCTAGGAAAATCTCTATGAATGTGCCTGACGATATTCTCAGCGACAGCGAACTCTTAAGATACAGCCGTCAGATCTCCATCAAAGCCATGGATATCGACGGCCAAGAACACCTAAAACAAGCGAAAGTGTTGATGATAGGTGCAGGCGGATTAGGCTGCGCCGCCAGCCAATACCTCACAGTTGCAGGGATTGGCGAGCTGACCTTGGTCGATTTTGATCACGTTGAACTCTCTAACCTGCAGCGCCAAGTGCTGCATCAAGATACCAATGTCGGCCAGCCAAAAGTCGAATCGGCCAAACAGAGCCTGAGTCAGCTCAATCCCTTTATTAAGATCAACATTATCAATGCAGTATTAGATGATCATGAGATTGACGCCCTTGTCGCCAATCACAATCTAGTGCTCGACTGCACCGATAATGTCAGTGTACGCGAACAACTCAACCTCAGCTGTTTTAAGCATAAAGTGCCCTTAGTCTCCGCAGCGGCAATTCGCATGGAAGGCATGGTCACAGTGTTCGATTATCACAGCGAAACACCTTGTTATCATTGCTTTAGCGCCCTATTTGGCGAGCAACAACTCAGCTGTGTCGAGTCGGGCATCCTAGCCCCTGTGGTCGGCATGATAGGTTGTTTACAGGCGGTTGAAGCCATCAAGGTCATCACTGGCATGGGTAAAACCTTAGCGGGCCGCATTTTGATGATCGATGCGATGACGATGGAGTTTCGTGAGATGAAACTACCGAAACACGCCAACTGCAGTGTCTGTGGTACTCAGGCTTAAGATATTCTCGCTTGAAAAACGGCTTTACTTGCCTTAACTTAGCTCGACGCTGGTGAGGCTGAACGACCAGTTAATATAAGGAAATCACAAGGAAAACATATGGATTCGGAAAACAGTGTATTTGATCGCATGACCACAGACGATCCCATCGTTGGCGCAGGCATGTACAACCTCGTTATCGGCCTCACGCTGATTTGGGGTTTTGCGGTTAACTATTGGATGGTCACCAATATCGACCCAGAAGCGATTGCCAGCGTGAATCCTTGGATTTTCTTTATCGGCTATTTTGCCTCCTGTTTTTTCGGGATTTATCTGTTTCAAAAATCGAGCAATCCCGTCGTCAGCTTTATTGGCTACAACTTTGTAGTCGTCCCCTTCGGCTTGATTATCAATATGGTAGTCAGTCAATACGACCCTGAGTTAGTGACGGAAGCCATTCGCATCACAGGCCTAGTGACCATTGCCATGATGTGTTTGGGCACACTCTTTCCCGCCTTTTTCCAAAAAATTTCCGGCGCACTCACGATTGCTTTGGTACTCGTCATCGTCGTCGAACTGATTGAAGTATTTATCTTTAATACCCACCACGGGATTTTAGATTGGATCGTCGTGCTGATTTTCTGCGGGTATATTGGGTACGACTGGGGACGGGCGAATCAAATTCCGAAAACCATAGATAATGCCATCGATAGCGCAGCCGCTTTGTATATGGATATCATCAACTTATTCCTACGCATTCTGCGAATTTTAGGGCGTAAATAAGTGTTCAAGGAGGGTCTATGAAAGTCCTATTACCGCTTGCTGCAACTTTACTGCTGGCAACTGTGGCACTCGTGGGTTGCGGCGAAGCTGAAAAGCCTGCTGCGCAAGTTAAAATTGCCAATCCAGCCTCAGAGTATTGCATCTCCCAGGGTGGTAGCTTGGCAATAGAGAAAACCGCCGAAGGTGAGCATGGCATCTGTACCTTGCCAAACGGTGAAGCCATGGAAGAGTGGGCGTTATTCCGCCGAGATCATCAGGAAGAAAAGCCGCAGTAACAGTGGTTATTTTTACCTTTAATCAAAACAGGCGCCATTGGCGCCTGTTTTGTTATTAAGTAAACTGAAAATCTTAATTGGCTAAGTGTTCAGCGCGCCAGATTTTGCGCTTAGCGGCCGACTGAAAGCTCCACGCTAAGACCCGCGTAATTTTATTGCCTTGCTGCATTTCAATCGTCTTTACGGTATCGACGTTCAACTGTGCTAAGGCTTGATAACAAGGTTTCAGGTTTTCTTGCTTCGATACTAGGCTAGTAAACCACAAGCATTGGTCTGCAAACATCTGACTCTCACGGATCATGGTCGCCAAGAACTGTCGCTCTCCACCTTGGCACCAAAGTTCTGCCGCTTGGCCGCCGAAATTCAGCTTAGGTGCAGCCTTTACTGAGTTCCCCCGATTAAGCTGTAGATTATTCACCTTACGCTTTGTACCTTCGCTCGCTTCGGCCATAGAGGCATGAAACGGAGGATTACACAGGGTTAACTCAAAACGTTCTTCGGCTTGAATAACTCCCTTGAATACCGCCTTGTCATCTGGCTGTAATCTTAAGCTTATCCGCCCTTGCAGCACTGGGTTTTGCTCGATAATACTCTGCACATTGGTGAGTGAATGGGCATTGATATCCGAGGCAACATATTGCCAGCCGTACACTTGGCAGCCCAATATGGGATAAATGCCGTTCGCGCCTGTGCCAATATCCAGCACCCTCGCCTTATCCATGGCACATGACTTATCGCCTTCGGCTAACAGATCTGCCACGTAATGCACATAATCGACGCGACCGGGGATCGGAGGACATAACGCTCCTTCAGGAATATTCCAAGAACCAATTCCATAGTGATGTTTGAGTAGCGCCGCATTGAGGGTTTTAACTGCCAGCGGGTCGGCAAAATCTACCGATAGCGCGCCATAGGGCGTGGGCCGCACAAAGGTTTTCAGCTGAGGAAATGCACTGATTAGCGCCGGAAAATCATAGCCATTCAAGTGGGCGTTACGCGGATGCAGGGCTTTTTTGATTTCTACTCTTGGTTTGTCTTTGCTTGGCCTTACTCTGCCTTTAGCTTCAGGTTTAGCCTGCTTTGGTGCTTTAACTTTTTGGCGGATGTTAACTGCACGGGTTGCGGTTTTCGCAGTCGCTGATTGAACGGATTTCACGGCAGGTTTTGACATAGCAGCTCTTGTAACGCAATGGGCCGAAATAAGTCAGCCCATAGAATAAGACAATGAATTAATCGTACAGATAAGAGGTAAAGAGTAAGTTTACAATCAAGGCCTTGCCCGCTTCTTTGGTGAGCAGATTATTGACCATATCGAAGCACTCACGACGGATTTCTTCACGGCCAGTGAGTGACTTAATCTTTTCTTCTGATTGATTACCTAACACTTCAACAATCGCGGCGCGCAATAGCGGATCGTGACGCTCAACTGTGACCAAATCATCTGGGCTCTTAACCATTAACTCGACGCTGATCTTCACAAAACCTAATTTCTTGCGGTTAGAAATGTAGTTAGTGACGATTTCGGGCTCAAAACCATAGTAGGCGTACTCACCCGTAGGCGTCGCTGCAGGTGCCGCTTCTTTTTCATCGGCCGCATAAACACTGAAAACACTGGTAAACAGGATCAGACAGACTGAGAGTAATTTTTTCATAGCGGCTTACGGCTCCCTAAAAACAATAATGGTAATGGAAGAAACTTCCCAATCTATCTGCTCGCGTCGCGACATGTTAAACTGCCGACGTTTGCCTATATTGTAACGAGTATTTAATGAATGTGACTAGCTTAAGCTTCCCCTATGGTGAATCTATTCAGTGGTTTTCAGCCGAACTAGCCGACAAACTCCCAAAATCGCCCTTGAAAGAATGGTTGCTAGCTACAGGCAGCCTAACTCAAAAACTCAAAACTTGCTGCACTCAATTTGAAGTCAAAGTCCTTGGCGAAGGGCTGCATGCGCCCTTAGATGGCGAATATCCCCAGCAAGGCTCAGTATGGATCCGCGAAGTGTTACTTTGCCTCGACTCAATCCCTTGGGTGTTTGCCAGAACCTTGATCCCCGAAAAGTTAATGGCCGAGCGCCAAGCGGATTTTTTAGGGCTGGGCACCCGCCCCTTAGGTGAACTACTGTTTAGCCAAGATCATTTTGTCCCTGGCAGAATCGAAGTCGCCAGTTTTGAGACCTGTAGTCGCCTAGCGCATTTAGCCGAAAGTTTAGATCAGAGTGTCGAACATGAACTCTGGGGACGCCGCCGCTATTTTCACCACGGTGAACACGAAATGATTGTCAGTGAAATCTTTCTGCCTGCGGCCGAGCAAGCTATCCGTAAGCTTGAATCCGAGCTTTAGCCAAAGCTGCACTAATGACTGATGACAAATAAAAATGCCTCTAAATTAGAGGCATTTTTGATCTGCTATCACGCGATTCACTTAGCGAATATTTAACTGGCGACGCCAAGTCAATAAGCCAAGGAAAACAAGGCTCAACCAACCTAGACTACCACCGCCAGAACTCTCATTCGCCGGCGGAGTCACAGGAGGTGTGACAGGGGGCGTAACTGGTGCGGTAACAGTCACTATCAAACTACTAATATCCTTAGTATTTTGCGCATCAGTTACTGTAAGCGTCACAGTATAAGTGCCCGCCTTCGCATAGGTATGGGTTGGCGAAGCCGCTGTACTTGTGGTGCCATCACCAAAATCCCAAGCGTAGGTTAATGCCCCCATACCACCATTAATATTACTGGTGAAGTTTACAACTAATTGATTGACTGTATTAGTAAAACTGACTGTTAACGGCGCTACAGCATCAGAATTTGCATTTGCTAACCGAATAACCGCTGTGCTGTTATTACTGGCTTGCGATAGTACCTGCATCGTCAAACCTAACTGCTGCAATACCATACCTGACTGGGGTTGTAGCGGCGCACTGTAATCTAGACTATCATCAAATAAACTGACAGCATCGCGATTATTGTCACCTGCATAGAAGGTTTGTTTTACTGTGCTAAAGGCTGCATCGCGGATTTGTACCTCGGTAGAGCGAGTGCCAATCAGGTTTTGGTCAGCATCAATCACGCCAATCAAGCCATGGCCCGCATGATCCGAGACATTATTGTCACTGTAACCAAAATCTTCTAACCAGACTAATACACCAGGATCAAAACTTGCCACGTTTAAGCCAGCATCGACACCGTTATGGCTACGCAGTTGGATAAGATAGCGAGATGCTGGCCCAGGACGTGAGTCCTTAATCCGACTATAACCATAGAACGTCACTTTATCCGCAACTTCGGCGTTATCACTATAGAACTCAGTGGTATTTTGTTTAACGCTGATGTTATCGAGGGTGATCCCTGACCCTCCGGTATAGTCATCGGTGACATAATTGATCTCGACCGCAATCGTTTTCCCTGAATAGGCAGATAAATCATACTCTAACGTTACCCAAGCATCATTGCCTTCCGCCTGAGCAATCGCAGACGACTCGCCAGTAATAATATGACGAGCGCTATTTACCCCATTGTTAAACTTAGTGTAATTACCCGCAATAGCCTCACCATCCACTTTCACCTGCATGTAGTCATAGTCACGTTCAATACTCCAACTGGCTTTCATACTCAGGATCAGTTTATCTGTCGTGACTGCGGGCAAAGTAACATTGAAATTCATGCTGTTATTCAGCATATCCCCTTGACCAGAATAATACTGATAACTGCCCTGATAAGGTTTTTTAAAGGGGATTGGCGTTGGAGGAAGTGGAATAGAGACTTGGTTAACCGCCTGATGATTAACCGCTTCATTCAACGTTACTTCCATGCCTGATTTAGGAATGCTATCTAAGGTGATTTCACGCTCATTCAACCACTTACCTTTATATCTTTCCTGTAGGTAAGAGCGCGCATAGGGACTAAAGCCACTCGGCTGGGCACCAGCGATAGCGCCAGCCCAACTTCCACCAGACATCAAAGACCATAACCCTACTGGCGAGCCGTCTTTATTATCATTTTCAGTGGTATCGTATTCATCTGGCAGACCTAAATCATGGCCAAATTCGTGGGTACACACGCCCGTGGCCGCATCGATAGGCTGAATGGTATAACCGAATACTTTTTTATCCGTACCAGGAAGCGCATAGCCATTAGTTGCTTGGTCGACAAAAAATCGATGCGACCAAATTGCACTCGCACCTAAGGCTCCACCACCGGCTTCTTCACCTATGCTAGAGTGGAAAATCATCACATGGTCGATAATGCCATCGGGCTCGTTGTAATTACCGTTGTTGTTAAAATCATTTTGGTCTTCAACATCATAGCTAGCCAACTCTGCAGGAGACATATTTGCGACGGCTTGAGATACGGCTTCTTTTACCAATAGTTCGACCTGTGAATCACTACGAGTATCTGGATCATTAGCACCATAGTATTCGGCATTTTGTGAGGCGGTATACCAACCCTTTACATCCCCAGTAAAGGAGAAGGTTTGCCCTGAAACCGCTTGATAATATTGATAAGCCGAATCTAGCGTCTGCCCCTGTGGACCATTAAAGCCAGTCGTCGAAAAGAGTAATGCCTTGTAGTGGGACGCAGGATAACTTGGGTAATACATGGCCGTATCGCCCGCACTTAAGCCATTGTTATCATGTTTTAAATCAGGAAAATCCACTAATATAGAGAGTACTTTAACGGTTTTTTTTACATCCGCATCAACCAGTAAACGCTGTGCAGGTGATCGCATCATTTGCGATGACTTAGCTCTTTGCAGACGCGCATGTTCGGCTTCAACTTCGATGCGCGGCGCCTTAGGTTGAGCCAAAGTGGCACGATGAATATACGCTTCTATCGCTTCCTGCTTGACGCTATCACTGGCATCGGCGGCCACTTCGCCACGTTTAATCAACCAATATAAAATTCGATCTTTATTAATCACACCCGCATCAGCAGGCGTATGATTCGGAGCCGCAATACTCGCGCCGCTAATCAATGCCAACATCAGTCCAAACGCTGTCACGCCTTTTGTACTTCGCATTTTTAACATCCTTACTGTAACAGCCAACACCATTCTATTTATTAAGACTAGTGTCTCTTTGTATTAAGACAAATTTGCCTTTATGAGTCATCTACTCAGGGTTTATCTATCTCAAGATAGAGAGACAGAGTTTTTGACATTATCAGCACTGCGTTGAAGTAACAACTTGATACATTGCTTCGCTGGCACGATTTACACTTTTGTCAGCGTTTATTCAGCAAACCTCTATGCTGAGGGCATTCCAGCCAAATCCCTGCCATAAAAAAACCGCATTAATAGCGTTAATGCGGTTTCGATTTAAGCGAGCGAGATAAATTTAGCCGGCGGTTTTTAGATAATTTGAAATACCGTCGAGGAACATTTGTACTGAGATCATGACCAATACCATGCCCATCAAACGCTCAACCGCAGTGAGGCCTTTTTCACCCAGCACACGGGTGAAGAGTTTATAAAACATTAAGATCACTGCGCTTGCCCCCCAAGCAGACACTAATGCTATGGTCCAATCGCCCATGCGTGAGCTATCGGTATGCGCCAGTAGAATCAAAGCGGCAAGAATCGATGGACCTGCCATCAAGGGAATGGCCATAGGTACGATAAATGGCTCTTCTCCCGCGGCTAATCCAACGACACCACCGGGTTGAGGGAAAATCATTTTAATCGCGATAAGAAACAGAATAATCCCGCCTGCAATACTCACAGACTCAGAGCGAAGATTTAAAAAGCTTAAGATAGCCTCACCCGCATAAAGGAAAGACAGCATGATCACTAAGGCGAAGAGTAACTCGCGGATCAATACCTTACGGCGTTTCTTAGGATCGATATGCCGTAGAATCGACGCAAAAATCGGCAAATTCCCCAGAGGGTCCATGATCAAAAACAACATTACCGCAGCAGAAAATATATCCATTTAACGTATCAACACCCAAGCCAACATAAGCCCATATTGTATAACCTTTTCTCGTCTTAGATCTGAAAATTTCTCCGCAAAATGGCCAAAGTGAATAAAATTCGCCCCCGAAAACCCCAGCGCAAAATGTCAGTTTGGTAAATTGCCAGCAAGTCACTGCTCACTTTGACTTACAGCTGGTATACTATGGCGTTTTTTCAGCAAATTTCCGTGGAATCCATGCTCTATCTTCTTGCTAGCTGTATCGCACTCTTAATTGGACCACTGTTTTATCGCTACTTTTCATCGGGCAGCGGATTACAGAAGGGGCTCGATGGCTTTATATTCGTCTCATTAGGCGGATTAGTGCTGATCCACATCTTGCCAGAGCTACTTCAGCATGGCGGTTTGTTAGCCGTAGTCTTTGTATTCCTAGGTATCTGGGGACCGACCGCTAGCGAGCGCCTTTTCCACCGTTATTCAGAAATCACCCATAATCTCACCTTATCCCTAGGGATTGGCGGCTTGCTACTGCACACCATCACCGACGGTGGCGCTATGGTATTGGCGCAGCAAGATGGCAATTCGATTTTACTCGCCCTCGGGGTCATTATGCATCGCCTCCCCGTCGGCCTCGCCATTTGGTGGTTACTCAAACCTCAAGTCGGCACCCGCTGGGCTAGCTTAGTGCTGGTCGCTATGATGCTGCTTACGGGTGTAGGTTACTTTGCAGGCGAGCAATTAATCACTCAGCTCAGTTTAGAAAATACCGTTTATTTACAAGCGTTTGTTACCGGTTCGATTTTGCATGTGGTGCTACATCAACCCCACGGTCAACACGATACCGACAAGCAAGGCAAATACGAATACCAAGCTGGCATAGGTAGTTTGCTCGGCATAGGCCTGCTCGTGATGCTGCTCTTGATGGATTCTGGCGGCCACGAACATGCCCACCATGATCACAGCACAGAACAATTAATGACTTGGTTACTGACACTCGCGCCCATATTACTGCTGAGCTATGGTGCGGCTGCGCTGCGCTTCAAATTCGGTTTAACACCGCAGGATAGCAGCTTAGCCCGCCGCTGGTTTCAACGCTTAGCGGGGCCAGAAGCCTTAGTGATCACCGCCCTGTTACTCGGTCCTTGGATAGCGTTATTCCAGTTACTTGTGGTCTTTATTCTTAGCGCTTATTTAAGCCACGCTAACGTCACTATTACCGATCCGCATACTAAATTACCTAGCAATGCCCTGCGTTTCGGCTTTGCACATTTAGTCGATCGCAGCGCACCATGGATTTTACTCAGCCTAGTCCTAGTGAATTTAATCGGCCATCCTTCGGTGCCATTAAGCAATCCGCTGCTGCAGGTTATAGTGCTGTTACTCGTATTTTTACCTATGCGTTTCTGCAACTTAGGCGCAGCGGTGCTGGCTCTTGCACTGGCCTATAGTGGCTGGAGCCCTATCGCGATTATCATGCCGCTGATTGCCGCACCAGTGCTTAACATAGCGCAGCTTAAGTTAATGACATGGCCACAAAGGGCAATATTACTGAGTATTATTGCGCTGAGTTTAGTCGCTGCACTGCGTCTACCACTGTGGTTCTCGCTGTTCACTTTACCGGAAGTGGTGAACTTAATCGCGCTGCTGATCCTGTCGGGATTATTTGCCGCCAGCTTACTACGCTTAGGCCCACGTAAATTTTTACGCCGCTTAATGCTGAGCAAACCGGTAGCGAACTCGCATAGTCATTCACACGCGCATGGACATTCCCACGAACATGCACATAGCCATGAACCTAGCGCTTCGCACGCATCTGTTCAAAGCACGACTGAAATACCTAGTGCCCATGATCATTCCGATGAACATACACACGAAAAAGCAAAAGCGGATAAGCACTCGCACCACTAACACTGTTCATTTGTGAGCAGACAGGCTAAGTTAATCTACCTTTGGATTAATTTAGCCTGCTATGTGCATACTCTTTGTCGCCATTAATGCCCATCCTAAGTATCCCTTAATCATCTGTGCCAACCGTGATGAGTTTCACCATAGACCGACCGCACCAGCACACTTTTGGCCACCGGAAGAAAACATACTCGCAGGAAAAGATCTGCAGGCGGGCGGCACTTGGTTTGGGGTGAATAAGCAGGGACAAGTCGCCGCTGTGACGAATTTACGCGTACCGCAAAAGCCCCCAGAAGCCATGCGTAGTCGTGGTGAACTCATCACTATGACACTCAACTCTGGGTCGCTCGTGTGCCCAAATTGGCTCGTTGAGCACAGTGACAATTATCAACCATTCAATCTCATCTTCGGCCAAGGTACTGACTTATATTGTTTTAACAGCATCAATAAAGACACAGTTAAACTCGCCGATGGATTTCATGCCATTAGCAATGGCGCACTCGATGATATTTGGCCGAAAATGGCGAAGGGACAACAAGCGCTAGAAGCCGTGATCAATCAGTCAGACAACCTAGAAGTGCAAGCGCTGTTACAGCTGATGAAAGACGACTCTCAACCACAAGATAATGAATTGCCGAACACGGGAGTGGGGATAGAGTGGGAACGGCGCTTAGCCGCAATTTATATTCGTCACCCCGACTATGGTACGCGCTCCACCAGCATTCTACTTGAGGATACTGAGGGCGGCATGCATTTCACCGAAGTGAGATACGACGGTAAAGGTAGACAGCTCGGACAGCAGGATTTCCATTTAACCCTGCCCGCCGAGCCACCCGCTAAGCCAGACTGTTTACTATCGTAAAGCTCACCTTCTGTGCTGAGTTAAACGCGCACTTTAGTCAGCGCTGTTGTTCAATTAAAACTGCGACTTAGTCCGAACTGTGATCCATAGTGATCACCCAGCGGTCGTCAATTTTCTCAATCAACAGGGTAAACACGCCCGTTGGGGCATCTTTTATCCGCCGTAAATCCCAGCGCCCAACGACCATAGCGGCGTAATTGCTGAGCATTTTGATTTCTTTTATCGTGAACTTCAGCTCACCAAGCGCTTCTTTATTGGGGTAATTTTTCTTATAAGCGGCAAGGGTTTCCTCCCAGCCGTAACGAAACTTACCGTTAGAAACAAAACGCAATTGCTCACTCTTCCAGTAACCTTGCATATAAGCATCGAGATCGCCGCGATTCCAGGCGTCTTCTTGGCCTTTGAGCATCTGCGTAATTTCATCCGTCGGCACCGCACTCACATGGCAAGTCACTAAGAATAAAAGTGTCGCAAAAACACGCTGCCAGCTAGCCTTGTTTAATCGTCCATTTTTCAACATAGTATTGTTCCCCCACAATCAGGTTAAACTGTACTATAGCGAATTCAGCACAGACTATCTTGCTTAAGCCAATTTAAAATCTAAAAAAGCTGATGATATTATTAATTTTTCGACTCTGGGCACCGAACTATGTTTACACCACTTTGCCGTTGGCTACTTAAGCTTTCAGGCTGGCAGATAGAGGGCCAACTGCCCGACAGCGCTAAATACATCATCATAGTCGCGCCGCATACCAGTAACTGGGACTTCATCGTGGGTATCTTAGCCCGTGGGGCGCTTGGCACTCGAATTCACTTTCTCGGTAAACACCAACTCTTTATCCCGCCTTGGGGCTGGTTCTTCCGCGCGATTGGCGGCAGCCCGGTGGATAGGCGCAAAAACAATAACTTAGTCGATGCTGCTGTGCAGCTGTTTGAGTCGAAAACCGATTATAAGCTAGCGTTGGCGCCCGAAGGCACCCGCAGCCCAGTAACACGCTGGAAATGCGGCTTCTACCATATAGCCTGCAAGGCTCACGTGCCTATCACTCCCGTTGGCTTAGACTTTAGCCGCCGCACTGTCGTTATCCGCACGCCACTGCAACCCAGTGGTGATATCGCGACCGACATGCACGAGATTTTGAGCTTCTATCGCACCATTAAAGGCCGTCATCCTAAGGTGATCCCTGATTTTGTGGCGAGTGCGAAACATTAATCTTTCCCCCTATTTAGAGCGGCACACATGCAACCCGAAACTTGGTTACTCTATCTCTTGGCCATTGTATTGATTGGGATCTCACCCGGCCCCATCGCTATGTTGTCTATGTCCCACGGGATCCATTTCGGCAAGATGCGCAGCATAGCCACAGGCCTTGGCAGTGTGAGTGCCGCTTTAGTCTTGATGATGGCGTCAGCGGCGGGATTAGGCGCCATTATCAGCACCTCAGAATACGGTTTTACCTTGCTAAAATGGTGTGGCGCAGCCTATTTAGTGTTTTTAGGCATCAAGTTGTTGTTGACT
Source organism: Shewanella vaxholmensis (assembly GCF_031932135.1). Classification (NCBI taxonomy): domain Bacteria; kingdom Pseudomonadati; phylum Pseudomonadota; class Gammaproteobacteria; order Alteromonadales; family Shewanellaceae; genus Shewanella; species Shewanella vaxholmensis. The sequence goes on along the minus strand of NZ_JAUOEV010000008.1, from coordinate 72,603 downwards.
AAGAACCAAGTTCAACCCCTTGAGATCGGCCAATCAAAAGGCAAAGGCACGCCAAGACAACTTTATCAGCAGGCGTTTCTAGTGGGGATCAGTAATCCCAAGGATTTACTGTTTTTTGCCGCGCTGTTTCCGCAATTTATCGATCTTGCCGCGCCGCAATTACCGCAACTTATGATACTGGCAGCCACTTGGGCAATAGTGGATTTTAGCTTTGTGATGATTTACGCCAGCATGGCCAATGTGCTTGCGCCCAGCCTAAAGGCGAGCAACAAGCTGCATTGGTTTGACAGAAGCAGCGGCGGTGTCTTTCTTACCTTAGCCGCGATTCTGATCAGTCGAGACTAACCCTCGACCTTTACCGATTTCAAGCTGCGAATATCGTTACCCGTTGGCGCTTGGAAAGCCTGCAGACCAAACTCAGGCAATATTGCAAAAACATGGTCGAAGATATCCGCTTGTATCGCTTCATAAAATGCCCAGCGAGTATCGTTAGTGAAGATATAAATCTCGATCGGTAGACCCTCTGTGGTTGGTGCGAGCTGACGCACCATTAGGGTCATGTCCTTGTGCACTTTATCGTGACGCTGTAGGTATTCCTGCAGGTAAGCGCGGAAGGTGCCGACGTTAGTCAAATGGCGACCATTCACTTTCATATCAAGGTCAGAGACTCTGGCATTCGCCTCGCGGATTTCGTTGATTTTGGCAGGGAAATATTCTTTTAAGCAATTGATCTTACTGAGACGTTCGTGCTCTTCCTCGCTCAAAAACTTAATGCTGTTGATGTCGATATTAACAGCGCGTTTGATCCTACGCCCACCCGACTCAGACATACCACGCCAGTTGCGAAACGCATCCGACACTAAGGCATAGGCGGGGATCATAGTGATGGTTTTGTCCCAGTTGCGCACTTTTACTGTGGTCAGCGAAACCTCTTCTACCGCACCGTCGGCTCCGTATTTGTCCATCTGGATCCAGTCGCCCTTGCTCACCATACGGTTAGCCGCTAACTGAATGCCCGCCACGAAACCTAAGATAGTGTCGCGGAACACTAACATCACAAAACCCGTCGCCACACCTAAGCCGCTGAGGAAGTACACAGGCGACTGATCGGCCAAGATGGAGATAGATACGATAATACCGACAAAGAATAAGAACAGCTTAGTTAACTGCACAAAGCTTTTAACGGGTAAACGTCGGCTCACCAGATTGACATCTGAAATTTCATCGACCGCATCTAAACCCGCATAAATAGCGCGGATCATCAGCACCACCAGCCAAATACTCAGCAACCGGTCGATTAAATTACTTAAGATTTGATGTTCGGTTAAGGCGATGGGCACTAATAGATTGAGCACGATTGCAGGCACTAGCATGGCCAGCTTTTCGAGCACTTTGTAACGCATGAACACATCGTCCCAGGTGACTTTGGAGCGCAGGATCACCATGTTGACAGCGCGTATAACTACACGTCGAACAATGAGATAAGCGATACCCGCCAGCAGTAAGCAGGCAATGATCATTATGCTGGTTGATATGCCGTCCGAGGGTTGGCTATCAATCCCAAAGCCCGCTAACCATGCCGAAATTTCGAGCCTTATTTCCTGATCCACAATTCCACTCCAACCTAGGCGCTAGCGCAACAAACCCATACAAAGGTAACCGCCGAGTTGACCTCGGTTAATGTCACCCTAGAAAATACTGATATCCAAACACAATAAATTTACAAACACTTATTTTAAAAGAAATTTTAGCATTTTGAATTGACCGAGCACAAAGGAAAATGAACAATCTTCAACCTGTTCCCAAGGAAATTATCCCATGAGTCGTTATTCATCTATGCTAGCCTGTCTTAGCTTTGGACTATTGAGCCTAAGCCAACCACTTCAAGCTGACGAATATAGCAATTCGAAGCCATTGGTAATCTCAGATAAATCAGAGAAAACCGCCAATCCTTCTTATATCGCCCTCATGCTGGATTACGTTCCCGCCGCAGACAATCTCTACGGCATTACATTAGCACCCTATCATTTCGATAATAATTACCAGCAATGGGGCTATTACCTCGGCTATGCCCGCAGCCGAGAAACCGATGTAATAGTGCCAGAACCCGCGCTGTCATATCGCCAAGAAAGCCTCTTTCGCTTAGGGTTAAGCTACAGCCTCACTGCCGACTTAAGCTTTTATGCGGGCGGCAGCGGCTATATCAGCACTGTGTCTTACACGAATAATATTTCACCCAAAATTGTCGATGGCAAACCCACATGGGAAGAAGATAAAACCACCCGTTGGGGCGCAGAAGCTGGGCTAAGATACCGCATTACAGAACATTTCATCCTGAGCGCGGGCTATAACTCCAGTACAGAATCCACAGTTTTGAGCATAGGTTACGCGGGCTAAGCCTAATGCTTATCCAAACGACTGAGCCTAGGCGACTTATTGGGTTAGCTCGGCTCGCGCCTTAGCAAGCTCCAATTCCACTTCGGCGACCTTATTGCGTTTCTTATTGATTTTATCCATAGAACGACCTTCTTCTATGGCTTTAGCCAACTCGTTTTGGCGCTCAGTCAGTTTTTCTTCTAAAGCCGCAACTTTAGCGACGCGCTCGGCATATAAACTGTCGTCATCACAATGGGTTGAGACTTCGTAATAGGCCTTTTCGAGCCCGTCGACTTTATGTTTATTACCTGCTGCTTTGGCTTGGGCAAGTTCGGCACTGATGGCCTCTAATTTCGCCGCGCAGCCGACTTTAGGGGCGTCATCGGCCCATGCCGCTGCGCTCAATACCAAGCCAATAACGACGCCATAAATTCCATGTTTAATCTGCATCTTAATCTCCTCTCGCTAAATTGATTGATAATGCCGCTATCTGACTGTGTCCTGTCACCGCGCTATCAATATAGTGCCACACTCAGTGAACTCAATCTGTATTCGAGTCAGTATCTTCCAGCTAAATCCACTTTATTCGTCAAAACACGACTTAGACAGTGACTAATATGCGGCAAATTGTTTATGTTAGGGCAGAATATTGACTCAGACGGATATCGGAGCCAGAAAATTAATGCAAACTTCATTACGCCTTAGCGCACTTAGCTCATTGTTATTGCTAACATCATCGGTTATGGCCGCCGACGTAGCTCAAATCACCCTAGAAAATGGCGCCCAAGTCAGACTCAAAGACGACTTTACCTGGGAATATGTGATCACAGAAACCAAAGCCGCGCCCAATGCCTTAGCTGCGACGGCAGTAAGCACCTCAAGCAATGTTGCCAGCGTCCCAAGTGTTGCACTCGCCACTCAAACTGTGGCTGAACCTGTCACCACCTTGACTGCCACCGCAATTGCCCAACCCGAATTATTAGGCTCAACCGGTAAAGATGGCATCAAAGTCAGCTTTACCGGCGGACAATGGAAAGGCGATAAACTTGGACTCAGTTTCGACCTTGCTAGCACCAGCAATGAGCACGTGACCTTAGTCGAAGTCGAAGCCAGCTTCTTCGCCGATAATGGTACTTTATTAAAAACCGAAAAACTCGAAGTCTGGGAAGCCATTTTCCGCATGCCTGAGACCTATCTACGCAAAGGCGAACAGCGTAAAAGCAGCGTCATTTGGGTCGAAGGCATAGATAAAGCCCAATGGCAGAAGCAGCTCATTAACCTCAAAATAACCGAAATTAACTCACGCTAACTGGCAAGGAAGTAAGGGATTGCGAACCAGTTTTCAATCCCTTATCAACACTTTTATCAAATGTTATTGCTTTGTAGAGCCTGTGTTCGAGTAGAATGACAACACTTACTCTCCCTTTATTTTGAGCCCACGAGCAAGATGCATAATCTGATATCCAATCCAGCATTGTACCTTGCTGCTACGCTCTGTAGTCTCAGCCCCTTGTGCTTAGCCGATACGGTTTTCTTGCTCAATGGCGATAAAATTAGCGGTGAAATCAAAGAATTCAACGATCAAGATTTAATCATCAAAACCAGCTATGCCCCTAAGATTGCCATTCAGCGCAGTGCTATTCTCAGTTTTGAAGTCTCAACGCCTAAACCTTGGAGTGTCGGCCGCTCAATACAGGACATCAGTATTCAGGCTTCTGAACAACATGGCATGGTATTGATTAATCACCAACAAACCCCAGTGGATGAGCTGAGATTTTCCCAACACTATACGGACTCAGCTTGGAATTATAACGGCAGCGTAGAAACCACACTCGATGTCACTAAAAACAAGAAAAATAGTCAGAAGCTACATATCAAAGGCGATATCACAGCGGAAACCTTGCAATGGCGACACACTATTAAGACCGAAGTACGCTACGAAACCGAAGATGATTTAACTAAGCGCAATACCCTCGAAGGACACTACTCCTTAGACTATCTAATCAATGAGCATTGGCTGTTACGGCAGGAAAATTTTTATCAAGAGGACAAACTCGGCACAGATACCCATAGCTTCTATGCCGCACTCGGCCCAGGTTATCGTTTTTGGGGTGCGGGCCGTGACAAACTCGATTTTGTCGTAACCTACAACCATTTTTGGCTTGGACAACAGTCTTTTAAGCTAGAGCTTAACGCTTGGGCAGCATCGCTTAATTATAAACAATATTGGTTTGATGGCATTTTAGAGTCCTACGCCGATCTGCAAATTGCCTTCCCAGATATACCAGCGATTGATTACATCTCAAACTCGACCGTTGGACTTAAATATCTGCTCACTCAGCGGATTTATTTGTCATTTAAATATGACTTCAACGACACTCAAACAGTGATAGGTAATACCAGAGATACCAGTTACACCTTAGGATTAGGGGTAAACTTCTAATCCTGAATCCTGATACGCTAACCTGTACGCCATAGGATGCCCATCATTCAATTGCAGTAAATCCCATAAGTTACCGTAGAGATCTTTAAACACAGCGACTGTGCCATAGTCTTGCTCTTGTGGCTCGCGCGCAAATTCGACGCCATCGGCGACCATGCGGCGATAATCACGCCAAAAGTCATCAGTATTCAAGAATAAGAACACCCGACCACCCGCCTGATTACCGATAAAATCGAACTGCTCTGGCTTAGAAGCCCGGGCTAACAAAATAGACGCGCCCTTAGAACCCGGCGGCGCAACGACGACCCAGCGCTTATCTTGCTCGGCTTGATAAGTGTCCTCGACTAATTCGAATTTTAATTTATTAACATAAAAATCAATCGCCTCATCGTAATCTCTTACGACTAAGGCGATATGCACTAGAGCTTGTTTCATGGCAACCTTAAATCAATCCTATTTGGTCACCAGTTTACACGTCATTTCTGGCGCTTCGAAGCCCCAAACCACTTTCGCTTCGCCTTGATGTTCCCAAAGACTTTCATTGCGGCCTTGATACTTAGCACCACTGCCGCTGGGTTGTGCAAACATCAATGAAGTACTATCACCATGTTCAGCAATTAGAGTCGCGGGTTCGGTTTTAAAATAAGTTACTACGACTTCATTAGCAGGACTGCCGTCACAGGCATAAAACACTGGGCCGGTCATATCGACTAAACGGTACTGCGCCTGCAGTTCGGCAATACGGGTTTGATAGCTAGCTTCAATACACGCGTGTTTATCCTCGCTCTTCCAGCACTCATTACGGCCTTTCACCCAACCACGCTGCATCGCTTTTAAAGTCGGTGGCTGTTCATTTTTTGCTTTTTCAAGCGCTTGGCTGTAAACCTCAGCTAACTGATTATCGAGTTGGCTCAGTCCCGCATCCTTACAAACCATAGCTTCGATACTGCCCGCATTGACTTTTGCGCAGTCAAAGGAAGGCGCATCGGCCGCCATGGCGCCTGTACTTAACGAACTCACCATCACAACGGCGGCGCAATACCTAGTGAAGCCCAGTCGATTATTCAACATCTTATTGATTAACTTTACCATCTCAATTCCTTTATATTCTGTGGTTTACTTCAACGCTTGCCATAGCTAACCCTAGATCGGCTTAACCTAACCTGACTCAAAGAGTCATGCCTTAAATTGCATTCAAAATAGTGTAAAAATCGTGATTAAATTCACCTTTATCTCGACCCCACAAGCACTTCATTCTAGTGCTAACAATCAAATTCGGCGAAAGAAATACATCGACTTAGCCACCCGTGTCCACCAGCTTGAACGGACACATTAGCGGACACTCTTACGCCTTCTCGGCAACAATGCGCGGACACTTAAACAATTATTACATTGATAAGTAAGATTAAATTTTTATGGCACAGATTCTGCTGTGGCAGGTTAATGCAACTCTGGCATAACCCGCCGATCCACACAGCCATACAAGGAAACACTATGAATACGCGCACTCAACTTATGGGCAGTCTGTTTATTCTCGCTCTGATCCCAACCGCCATTTGGGCGACTCAAACAAAGAGCCAAGCAACGAGCAGCAGTGCCGATGGAGGTATATCAGTCATCAGCAAATCGGTGCTCAGCCAAAGTCAGCCAGATTTCTCATGGATTTATGTTCAGCAAGATGGCGAAATGACTATTGGCGCTGGTCACAGTGACGATTGGGAGCAACTTGAACGCCAAGGTAATCCTTATCATACCGATTACCTATGGGTGAAAAAAGCAGGCACGCCTTATGTCATCACAGATCCCGCCATAGTGGCGCAAATAAAAACCGCCATCATGCCCATGCAGCAACAGGGTGAGAAAATGAAAGTGTTAGGCGAACAGATGCAGCAAAAAGGCGACGCGATCAACAGCCAAACTCAGCAACTTCTACTCAATATTGCGGCCGATAGAGAAGATCCTCAGATACAGATGGAGATCGACAACCTGAGCACATCAATGGATATGCTTAGTCAACAAATGGATGAGCTAAGCAAAGTTCATGAAAGCCTTTCCAATACCGCAGAGAAGCAAATTGTCAGCCTCGCTCAAGCAGCCATTAAAGCGGGCACGGCGATAAAGGCACCTTAACCGCCTTTGAAAACAGCCAGCACATTTGCCAACAGGCTAAAAGCCGCAAGATCCTGACACAAGCTTCCTACCCCAGTTGCGCTTAATGCTGATTTAACCGAATCACAGAACGGTTAATTTTGGCATTACGCGTGATAGTGGTTGAATTTTCGAGCGAAATTGACTATTTTCACGCCGCTTGTCACTTCACTAGGAAAAGGATCAACATGGAACAAGTTATTACCCCAACCGCAGGGAAAGATAATCCCATCCAAATGACAGATATTGTCTATTCGAAGGAAAAATCGCTGTTCACTCTGTTAGCGATTATCTCAGGGATCGTCTGGGCAGCATTGATCATAGGTACTTTGGGCATGGCCCTGCTCTATGTGTTGATGTTTTTCATTATTTATCTTTTCAGCCACTCCGCTTTTATTAGCTACCTAAAAGGGACGGCTGTCGAAATCAATGCTGAGCAATTCCCTGAATTACATAAACAATATTTAGCATGCTGCGATCGTTTAGAAATGAAAGAGCCACCACGGGCTTACTTGTTGGCCGCCGATGGCATGCTCAACGCGCTGGCAACCCGCTTCCTCGGCCGTAACTATATCGTGTTGTTTTCATCGATTGTGGATGCGCTTGAGTCCGATAAAGATGCACTTAACTTCTATATCGGCCACGAATTAGGCCATATTCGCCGCAATCATATTGGCAAAGCGCCCTTTTTAGTCTTCGCCACTTGGTTGCCTTTAGTTGGCGCGGCTTATTCTCGCGCCTGCGAATATACCTGCGATCTCCACGGGTTACGTTGCTGCAACAGCTTACGTTCTGCCACCAATGCCGTCGCCGTATTAGCCGCTGGCGTAGAGCAATGGAAACGTATGAATGTGGATCAATATATCCGCCAAGCTCGCGAATCGAGTGGTTTTTGGATGTCACTGCACGAGCTTAACGGCAGCTATCCTTGGCTGACTAAACGTATGGCAAGAGTCGACGCCAAAGCGCAGGGAACGGAATACACGCCGCCATCACGCAGTGCGTGGGCATTTGTATTTAGCCTCTTTATGCCACGCATGGGCACAGCTGGCGGTGGACTCATTATTTTTGCTGCAATTATTGGTGTTGCCGCCGCAGTTGCGTTGCCAGCGTACAAGCAATATCAAGAAAAGATGAGTGCAGCCACGAGTTATGAAGCCCCGGCCGCAACCGAAGCGACACCAGCAGCTATGACTGTGCCTGACGCAACACTCGCCATTGCCAGTATCGATCAGCAGCACCAAGCATTAACGCCGATCACCGACATCTTAGTTGGCTATTATCAAACCAACCAAGCATGGCCAACTGAATTAGATGCCCTAAAGCTGACGGACGAGCAGATTGCGACATTTAATTTGTACACAGATGGCATAGTCGGCTTTGTCGGAGGCGAAGCCCTCGGTGATTATCAAGGCTACGAAGTCTATCTATCGCCACAAGTTGATGAGCAAAGCAATATCACTTGGGTATGCAGCAGTAGCGACATTCCCGACGAATATCTGCCAATAGATTGCCAAGGCTAAGCCTGAGTTAACTCGGTTAGATATCGACTAAAGGAAACTTTTCCAAAGGAAGTTAATTGTATTTCCAAAGGAAATAGTAAAAAGGCACAAACTTATGTTTGTGCCTTTTTCAGTTTTACGCCTCAGTGAAAATCAGTCACTAACGCTGGATCAGATAACGAATAGTCGGACCATTCTGCTCAATTTCCAGCACTTTATAACCATGATTTTTAGCATCGAGGGGAATGTTGTTAATAGACTGCGGGCAGTCACTAATCACCTCGAGAATTTCACCGGGCTTTAACTTTGGCATAGCCTCAAGAGTAGCCACTGCGGGATAAGGGCAAGGTTCACCCACCATATCGAGTTGATAATCTGGAATATATTGAGCCATTACGCCGCCTCCGCTAGCAATTGTTCATCCCGCTTCGCCTTACGAGCAAAGAAACGTTTTTCCCACAGCAACATAGCGCCAAAGGAGAGCCCCAGCAGCACATAGGTAAGCAATAATCCGCCTTTATCGCCAAAGCTGGTCAGTAAATTAACTTTGTCCCAGTTCGTTGCTAATGGCTGAGCGATATCATCCCAGTAATACGCCAGTAAGGTTGAACCCAACACGTTACCTAAGCCCACCCACCAGAAATGCACTTGGCCTTCGACTGCACGATACATCCAACCCGTTTCACAACCACCAGCCAGTACAATACCAAAACCAAACAGTAAGCCGCCGATCACCGCATTAGGGCCAGCCCACATGATTTTGGGGGGCACACCCAGTTGCACATAGCTGTAAATGCCTATCGCACTGACCGCCATGCCTAAGATAATCGCCTTCGCCATGTGAGTACGACCAGTGATCCACATATCGCGGAACGCTGAGGTAAAGCAGATTTGCGCCCGTTCGATTAATAAACCAAAACCAACACCACAGAGCATAGCAATGCCTAGTTTAGGCGCATTGAACATAGTCAATAAACCCCAACCGACGATGCCTAAAAACACCAGCATACCGATACGGAAACGACGTCTAGCTTGGTTTTCGTCCTGCTTGATTGAAGTCGCTTTATTTACCTTTTTCAGTTTTATCGGAATACGGAACATAGGTAGTAAGGTAAATCTTGCACCAAAGTAAGAGCCTGCTGCGGTCGCCAAAGCAAAGAACCAAGCATGTAAAGAGAACTGCGGAATACCCGTGAAGAAGGCGGCAAGGTTACAACCCATAGCTAAACGGGCACCAAAGCCAGCAATAATGCCGCCGATCAGTGCCTGAGCAATACGGATACGGCTCTGTGGCATACGCAGTTTGACGTTATTGGCCCAAAGCGCAGCGGCAATACAGCCACCAAACATACCGATAATCATCATGCCGTCGATACGATCTAGAGGAGAGCCCTGCAGACCTATCACTTTGAAATAACCCCAGGTTTCAGGCTCTGCACCTAAAAACTGCAGTAAATGACCACCCCAACGAGTGAATTCCCCAGTAACGGCCCAGAAGGTTCCGGTCAAACCAAAATAGTAAGTAGAAAGGATACCTGCAGCGATAACCGCTGGCATAGGCGCCCAAAAACGGACTAAATATTCTTGTTTAAATTGTTGCCATGTCATGTCATTACCCTAATGAACGAGACTATAAAAAATAAGCGCAATGCGCTTATAACCTGTGTGCCAGAATGATTGAAGTCGTTCGACAACTTCAATCTCAAGTGGCCTCACGCTTAAATGGCTTTAGCTAAGCTGACACACTGCTGCCCCAACAGGCGATAACCGTGGGTGTAAAGCGTTGCCCTGCCATTACGGCAAAAACCGATAAGCGTGATATTGCTTTTCTCTGCTAATTCCAACGCCAGTGAAGTCACGGCGGACATAGCAAACAGAATTTGGATATTGGCACTGGCGGCCTTTTGCACCATTTCAAAACTCGCGCGACTGGTGAGCAATACGGCCACTGGACGTTCCACATTGTGAGCGGAAAAGGCGCCAATTAACTTGTCGAGTGCGATATGCCTGCCTATATCCTCATAGGCGGCGATGATCTGTCCTTGATGGTTAAGCCCCATGGCAGCATGCGTCGCGCCCGTCAGCTTAAAATGCTGTTGATTATCTTTAATTTGCCCAAGTGCGACTTGTAAGTGGCTGATGTCGAATCTGGCATCTGAGTCCACCCGCATAACAGGCTTGACCGCCTCTTCGAGCTGGGCGACACCGCACAGTCCACAACCCGTGCGCCCCGCCATATTGCGCCTTTGTTGTTTGAGTTCCATAAAGCATCGTTGGTTGATTTCCACTTGGATCAACACGCCTTCACGGGTGAATTCGAGTTCTACCCCTTTGATGTCATTGATATGGGAAACGATACGTTCAGACAGCGTAAAACCTATGGCAAAGGCTTCTAAATCTTGGGGGCTCGCCAACATAACGGTATGGGCGATGCCGTTATAGACCAGCGCAACCCGTACTTCATTGGCTAAGTAATCAGTCAGCTCAGATGCGTGTCCATGCTCTAACAGGACCACGTTTCTTTCAGTAACCACTTCATGTGAATGATATTCCATAGCGCCCCTCTAAAACTATAAAATCAAATAAAAACAATTAGTTTGATGACAATTTAAGACTTGTATCACAAACCCATAAACTAAATACGAATCGCCTTGAATCATCTTTAAGCATTTTCTACTATCCCTAAGTCTTCTATTGGAAGAACGTCGTCTCCGGTGAGGCGTCCGGATTTCAAATCCGGGTAGGGCTGCCAGCAGTCCTGGGTAGGTTCGACTCCTATGTTCTTCCGCCAATTCTCATGGGAAAAAAACAACTCCGCATCCCGAACTTCTCGGCTATTACTGCGATACTTCCTACGGGTAAAACCACTTCTGTCAAAGAACTCAAGCAGTTGAATACTCACCTTACGCCCAAGCCCAACCATGTCTTTAAATTCTGCCGTTTCGAGCTTACCGTGTTCTGCAATATGAGTACGTACTAAGCTGGCGTAGTAACAGATTTGCTCGCTGAGCAAATATCTGTCCTTCACCACAGCAGTAATAAATCCCTGCTGCACCAGCTGGAAACACAGCAGCCTTAATTTGGCAGGTTCAAGCTCAAGGTATTCGCCCATTTCGGTGACCCACACGGGGGCGGTTTGCTCGGCAAGCCAAGGCGCAAGTGCCTGCCAACAATGCTGCGCCTCAGCATCTAGCACTATTTTGTGTTCAGCGAGCTGCAACAAGGCACCACGCAGCACCATGCGACCTTCTTGGCAAAGCGTGTCGAGCACTTTATTGGCTAATTCGGGCGGCAAAGCGCTATGGCTCATGCGCTGCAGGCGATTACGCCCAAGCCCAAGTTGGTCAGGATGCTGTTGATGGAACTCGCTAAGTAAAGTAATAAACTGTTGTTTTTCTTGCTCAAGTAAACGTGTGGCCACGGCAAACTCGCCAAGACGGACTAAACCCGCTTGGGCTAAGAGCATAGCGAGCCCTTCGTCGGTTAATTGCCAACGCCACGCAATTTCAGCAAGTTCTAGTGCCTGAGTTTGCCCGAGTAAAGCCACCACATGGGCAGGATTATCCAAGCGCGCTAATCGCTGTAATCTCTCGACTCGTTCAGGCGTGCGCTTCTTACGATTAGGGACTTTAAGTGCCAACACTCGCCCTGCACCTAAAGTCTGTTTACCGCCAATGTGGCGCAGGACGATACGGTCGTCTTGACATATAAGTAGCGGCTTTTCGAGTACCAACTCTGCTAGATAACAACCTTCTGCATTAGCTTCATTTAACAGCGAAACTCGCCCTAAAGTATGATCAGCGCCATGGTGACAGTGGACATTTTGCCAATGCACCAAGGGCTCAATACCTAATAAATCGAAGACTCGAATATGCACCACAGGGCGGCTACAGAGCTCGGCTTGAGGCAAGCTGCTCAACCAATCGCCGCGCTCTGGCGACCTATGGTTATCAACTCCGGTTAAATTGAGTGCTACACGTGTCCCCGTGACGGCCCTTTGGGCTTCATGTCCCTGACAATGGATGCCTCGTACTCTCAGCTTGGCCTTTTGTCCTGAGCTAAAAAGACTATCACCCACGCACACATTGCCGCTGATCACTGTGCCCGTAACCACACAACCTGCACCCTTCACACTAAAGGCGCGATCGAGCGTCATCCTAAAACTGCTGGCATCCTCAGCCCGCTTAGACTCCTGCTCAGCTAAATCAAGAATATGCGCCTTAAGTGCGGCCACACCATTGGATGCTAAGTCGGCAGTTTCACTTGCCGACACCTGAAAAACACCACTGGCCTCAATGCCATACTCGGCCAGCAAAGTGAGTCCATCGGCGACAAGCTGCTCAGCCATATCACTATCAACCAGATCCCGCTTAGTCAGCACTAAGGTCAAACTGTGAAGCGGTAAGAGCGCTAGGATTTGCAGATGTTCGCGGGTTTGCGGCATAACGCCATCATCACAGGCCAGCACGAGTAAGGCATGGCGAGCATGACTCACGCCCACCAGCATGTTGTTGATAAATTTTTCATGCCCAGGCACATCAATAAAAGCGAGCCGCGAACCATCCTTAAGCGGCATAAACGCATAGCCGAGATCGATCGTCATACCGCGGCGTTTCTCCTCCGGCAGACGATCGGTATTCATCCCAGTCAAGGCGCGAATAAGCGTACTCTTGCCGTGATCGACATGACCCGCAGTAACAATGATCACAACTGCACACCTAACGTGCTTAACTCGGCGAGTAGCTCGGCTTCACGATCAAGACCGCGTAAATCTAATCTGAGTTGATCGTTACTCATGCGACCGATGACAGGACGTGCCGCCTGCTTAAAGTGTTGTTCTAACAAACTTAAACTGCCGCCATCGCGTGCTATAAAACACAGCGCTACAGAGGGTAAAAAAGTATCGGGCTGCGAGCCACTGCCGACCTGTGTTTGGCACTCAACTAATTCAATGCGATAACGAGGTTCAAAGTGAGCTGCTAAAGCTTGCTGTAAGCGACGACCAATCTGCCATAACGTCTCTTGGCTGCGGGCAAATTTCGCCATAATGGGCAGCTCAGTGTCTAAGGTTTCAGGGTTAAGATAGTGGATTAATGTTGCCTCTAACGCCGCCAAAATCAGCTTATCGCAACGTAGGGCCCGCTTGAGTGGATGACTCTGTAACTGCTTAATCAGCGACTGTTTACCGACAATTAAACCCGACTGAGGGCCACCCAATAGTTTGTCGCCAGAAAAACTCACTAAATCGACACCATCGGCTAGCATAGCTTGGGGCGTAGGTTCTTGTTTTAGCCCAAAGCGGCGCAGGTCCGTCAGTGAGCCACTACCAAGATCCGAAATGAGTGATATGCCACGCTCACGGCATAACTGACCCAGCCTTGCCTCCTCCACTGCGGCAGTAAAGCCACTGATATGATAATTACTGGTGTGGACCTTCATTATTGCAGCGGTATTTTCAGTAATCGCCTGCTCATAATCCTTAAGATGAGTCCGATTAGTGCTGCCGACCTCGACTAAAGTGCAGCCTGCTTGGCGCATAATGTCAGGGATGCGAAACGCGCCGCCAATTTCCACCAACTCACCACGGGAGACTATGACTTCTTTCCCCGCAGCCACCGCTGACAGCATCAACAAAACCGCAGCGGCATTGTTATTCACGACACAACAAGCCTCGGCACCCGTTAAGCGCTGAATTAAAGCACTGATCGCATTATCCCTGTGACCACGTTCACCTGCCGCAAGCTCAAACTCCAGCGGTGTGGGGTAGCGCATAACAGAAGTCACGGCTCGAATCGCCGCTTCTGACTGCTGCGCTCGGCCGAGGTTGGTATGCAGTATGGTGCCAGTAAGATTCCACACAGGTATTAAGCTGTGGCTGTAATCTTTAGACAGTTGATCAACCAAACATCCGTGCAATTGCGCAAGCTCGCCACACCATGTCGGCAACCGGCGCTCACTGCCGATTAAGCTACGCGCCGCCTTTAACTGGCTATCCAGCGCCGCCTTTACTGCCACTTTGCCGTAAGACTGCTGCAATACAACAAAGCTAGGCTCCGCCAGTAAGCTGTCCATTGAGGGCAAAGCGCGGTACAAGGCTTGTGGCGTTTCGGGTGCTTGGGTCATCATCTGTGTCATCTTGTTTAAGTTATTGTCATCTGTTGGATAAAAAGCAGGAAGAGATCAGCAACCCGACTCCCTCCTGCATTGACTTAAGCTATTTGGCTTACGTGGTTTCGTGGGCCATTAGCAGTGGGTTCAATGTTGTCGCCCCAAAGCCTTTGGCATTTAGCTCACTGTCTAACATCAAGGTCGCGAGATCGTCAGCCGCCACATCCATAGAAGGTGACATTTCAACAAACATCATCTTGGTGTAGCCATGACATTCATCGCAGCTTTCGATCCGCACTTGAGCCTGAGCATCATCTAGCGACCAAATCGTCATCTCTTTGTCCTGACCGCAACTGGTGCAATGGGCGCGAATGTAATGCCACTCGCTTTCACACAAACTGCAATGCAGATAGCGCAAACCAGCACGGGGCTGATCGACTATCACGCTCGCCACGGGATGACAGCCACATACGGGGCACATACTCTGTTGTGCCACCTTACGTTGATCCATCCGCTTGATGACCATAGGTGCCCAATGCGACCAGTAGACGCCCATCGCCGCCCAGATGAATAAGCTAAAATGGGCCGGCACTTCACTGACATGTCCTTGGCGCAGTGAACGCCCCCACGAACTCAGCTGCTCGGGAGATTGCTGCATCAGCAAACGCACTACCCGAGCAATGGATTCATCCACTTGCGGCAACAAATCACTTAACAGTTGCTGTAGCAGTCCTTGCCAATAGCTATCTGCCTCTGAGCCCAACAGAGAAAGCGGAGTCGCCTCATCTTTCCCCCAAGCGAGAAGCTGACCGAAGTCAGCCTCCTCCGCCAATTTGGCCTGTATAGAGACCAGACGGCGGCACAGCTCAAAGTAGTCAGCCAGCGGCGAGTCCTTGGCCAATGACAGCAAACGCTGCGCCCTTCTGTGATACACAGCTTGGGGATCTGCCGCTTTTAACGGTTTTAGTTCCAGCGGCGATTCGCTGCCGGGGACCAGAGGTATCTCGGCTGTATGACTCATTATTTTTTCTCCACGTCCGAATGTTCATCCAACATCACTGGGTGATGTTTGCGGCACCAAGCCTTAGAGACTTTGCCGTAAAGCATGCCCGTGACCGACCCTTCCACCCATGTCGCCATCCAGAAATGCACCATCACAAAAATCAACATGATGAGCGCACAAATGGCGTGCAACAGAATGGCCCAACCCACCACAGTGGCGGAGAAATAGGGCGCAAAATAAGGCTGCCACATGATGATCCCCGTCACGGTTAAAGTGACAGACGTCAGCACGAAGGCGCGAAACAATACCTTTTGCCCTGGATTGTAATGACCGATAGGCGGGATTTTCTCCTCGTTCTCGAACATCACATCCTTAATGGCGAGCATCCAAGCGAGGTCGTGTTTTTCCCATTTGTTGTGTTTGTAGTAACGCACCAACATCAACATCAGCGGTAAGCACATCATCAAGCCCGCAATGGGATGAATGAACTTCGCCAATTGCGGTGTGCCCGCTATCGCCCCCAACCATTGAAACGACGGATAAAAGAAGGAAAAGCCAGTGAGAAAGGTCACTAGACCAACCGCCACAATGAACCAATGACAGATGCGATCGAACAGCTTGTGACGCACTATCATTTCTTGCTTATCATGCTTGCTCATTTGTCGCCCTCCTCTTCCTGCTTAGCCTCTTCCTCTGGCGGTTGATAACCCGGCTGGTCCTCTTCCACTATGTTGCGACCGACGGTGATCTTATGCAGACAAGCGACAGCGGCAGTGGCAAGAATGCCCATAGTGCCTAAAGGTTTGACCCAGTCTTGCCACAGAGTCAGTGACAGCGGGATCTGCGGGTTATCAGGCATGTTGTAGCTTTCGGGCTGATTGATATCGTGCAATATCATCATCATACCCGTACCACCTACGCCCTCAGGGTTATAGAGTCCTGCCTTAGCGAAGCCCCTTTCCTTCAGTTCTTCAACCCGTTTTTGCGAGTAAAACAACATGTCCTCACGGGTGCCAAAACGCAGCGCCCCTGTGGTACAGGACTTAACACAGGAAGGTTCCAATCCCACGGCCAAACGGTCAGAGCACATAGTGCACTTGTAGGCCTTGTTGTCCTTAGGATCGATTTTGGGCACATCGAAGGGACAAGCACTGGCGCAATAACCGCAGCCGATACACTTGTCCGAATCGAAGTCCACCACACCATTGGCGTGCTGGATAATCGCACCCGAGGTCGAACAGGCAGTTAAGCAGGCAGGGTCGGCACAGTGCATACAGGCCGAGTGGGTAAATTGCCAACGCAGCTTGTTGCTTTCCATCACCTCATGGAACTCCATCAGGGTCCAACATTGGCCCGATAGCGACATAGGGTTTTGATAACTGCCTTGGAACGTGCCCACTTCTTCCCGTAAATCATTCCACTCAGAACACGCCACTTGGCAGGCTTTACAGCCATTACACTTAGTGGCGTCGAACAGCTTGGCGACCTTTTCTGACGAATTACGCCCCTTTGCCGCAGGCGTCACCGCTGAAGTACCAGAGCGGCGGATAATGTCTTGTGATGCCATAATCAGAGCCCCTTCGCTTTAGTGATGTTAACCAAAAATGCTTTGAACTCAGGCACCTGTGTATTTGCATCCCCCACTTCCGTGGTGAGCACGTTACAGGAGTAACTCTTACGAGTGAGCGCATTATGGCTGCCGTGACGGGGTAACCCGACGGTATGAACTAACTGACCATTCACCTTTAACGGCTGCAGACGTTTAGTCACTAAGGCTTTGGTTTCAATGCTGCCACGTTTAGAGCTGACAGTGACCCAATCCCCATTGGCGATACCTTTTTCTGCCGCCAACATTTCATCGATTTCGACGAAGGTTTCCGGCATAGAAATCGCTGCCAAACGGGCATGAGTAGACCAAAAATTAAAGTGTTCAGTCACACAGTAAGTGGTTGCCACATAAGGGAAGTCCTTATGGGAACCTAAGGTTTCCTTCACACCCGGTAGCATACGTACCGCAGGGTTACTGGTGACCTTGTGTAACGGGTTCACCCCAATAGGCGACTCCATCGGCTCGTAGTGCTCAGGGAACGGACCTTCGGCCAACAACTTAAGGGCAAAGAAGCGACCCACACCTTCAGGTTGCATGATGAAGGGACCTGCGGATTCCTGTGGGGTTAACTTCATATTGAAGTCGCCCACATCGATACCATGCCACTTACCATCAACCCACTCGACGATAGTACGTTTGGGATCCCATGGTTTGCCGTTGATATCGCAAGAAGCGCGGTTATACAGCACGCGACGGTTGGCTGGCCAAGCAAATGCCCAGCCCGGAGTGACACCTTTACCCGAAGGATCATGGTTGTCGCGGCGAGCCATCAGGTTGCCCTCTTCGGTCCAAGAACCGGCATAAATCCAGCAGGCGCTAGCAGTACTACCATCAGCTTTGAGTTCAGAGAAGCTACTGAGCTGACGCTGAGTCACGAGATCCTTACCGTTAAGCTCGCGAGCAACTTCTTCGGCATGCGGCGAGTAAGGATTGTGGTAATCCCAACTTATCGCTTGCACTGGCTCAGGCAACTTACCGCCCTCTTGCTTGTACAGTTCACGCATTGCCATTAAGACACCGGAGAGAATCTCAGCATCTGGCTTGGCTTCACCCGGCGGGTTAGCGCCCTTCCAATGCCACTGCATCCAACGTCCAGAGTTGACGATGGAACCTTCTTCCTCAGCAAAACACGTCGTCGGTAAGCGGAACACTTCCGTCATGATTTCAGCGGGATTCACCTCGTTGAAGCCATCGGCGTTTTGCCAGAAGGTTGCGGTTTCCGTTGCCAAGGCATCCAGCACCACCATGTACTTAAGATTACTCAAGGCTTTGAGTACCTTATTGCGGTTCGGCATAGAATTAATGGCGTTAACCCCTTGGATAATGTAGCCATTCACTTCACCGTGGAAAGCCATATCTAAGTGCTTAGTAAAGTCGTACTGTTTATCCCACTTAGGCACCCAGTCATAACCAAAGTCATTTTCAACCGTGGCGTTATCGCCCCAGAAGCTCTTCATTTGCGAAATAAAGAATTTAGGGTAATTCTGCCAATAGTTGGTTTGGCCCGGACGCAAGGCGACAGGCGTGTAACGATCGAGATAGGTCTTAAGATCAGTGTCTTTTTCACTAGGTAACTTCAAGTAACCAGGCAAGCTTTGGCACAATAAACCCATATCGGTCGCGCCTTGCACGTTAGAGTGACCACGCAGTGCGTTAACACCACCGCCCAACACCCCAATGTTACCCAGCAGCAACTGCACCATAGCCATAGAGCGAATGTTCTGCGCCCCTTTAGTGTGGTGAGTCCAACCTAAGGCATACATAAAAGTCGCGGCTCTATCGTGGGTATGAGTGCTACCAATTTGTTGGCAAACCATCTCATAGTCCGCAATCGGCGTACCGGTAATATTGCTTACTGTTTCAAAGTCATAGCGCTCTACATGTTGCTTCATTAAGTTCCACACGCAGCGTGGATGCTCGAAGCTAGGATCGACTTTCGCGTAACCCTGTTCGTCTAACTCGTAGTACCAAGACTCTTTATTGTAGCTATCGGTTTCTTCATCGAAACCACTGAACAGACCTTCACTAAAAGAGAAGTCTTCGCGCACTATGTAACTGGCATTGGTATAAGCCTTCACATAGTCGTAGTTCACTTGTTTGGTTTCAATAAGATAGCGGATCACCCCGAGCAGGAAGGCGATATCTGTGCCCGAACGGATCGGCGCATAATAATCGGCCACAGCGGCGCTACGGGTGAAGCGAGGATCGACCACCAAAAGTTTAGCGTTGTTATGTTGCATTGCTTCTGTAACCCAGCCGAATCCGACAGGGTGAGCCTCTGCAGCATTACCGCCCATGATAATGATCAAATTAGAATTTTTAATATCGATCCAGTGGTTGGTCATGGCACCACGTCCAAATGTCGGAGCAAGACTTGCTACCGTTGGAGAGTGTCAGTTACGCGCAATAGTATCGATTGCAACTAGGCCCAGTGCCCGTGCAAATTTCTGGGTGATATAGCCGCCTTCGTTCGGCATCGCCGACGAGGTCATCATCCCAGTGCTAAGCCAACGGTTAACCGTCGTCCCGGCAGAATTCTTTTCAATCAAGTTAGCATCACGATCATCTTTCATCAGGCGGGCGATGCGTTGGTAAGCTTCGCTCCAGCTGATACGTGTCCATTCATTGCTGCCTGGCGCACGGTACTCTGGGTATTTAAGCCGATTAGGGCTATTTACATAATCCACTAAACCAGCGCCTTTAGGACACAAGGCCCCACGGTTAACTGGATGGTCTGCATCCCCTTCGATATGGAAAATACTCTGTTCGGCGTTCTTGCCATTACTTCCTTTGCTGTACATCAGCAATCCGCAACCCACTGAGCAATAGCAGCAGTTATTGCGGGTTTCTTTCGCGCTAATGAGTTTGAATTCCCGAACGGCCGCATAGGCCTTTTCGGACATCAATCCCAACGCAGAAATTGCTGAGGTGGCAGCTCCGGCAGCACACAGTCTAAAAAACTGGCGTCTGTTCATTGCGTCCTCTCACACTCTTGTCGTTATGAGTCTAGTGGTTGCTGTGGTTAAAATTGCAACCGATCGAGTGGGCCCACTTAAAGACCACACTTAATTTAAGATTATCCTTAAAGAGGAAATAGATAACAAATAATGACATGAGATCGAGATCGCAAATAACCAATCACAAAACTTAAATCCAAATAAATAAATAATATTGAAATTAAAAACCTTAAATAATGTAAAAAACACTTAATTCAAGAGTTAAAACCCAATAATACCAAAAGGACAATTTGTCTAAAAATGCAGGTACATATTGTCCCACAACCTAACCATATGGTTATTAAAAATAGTTTTAGATATTAAAATGTGTATAACGATGGCGGATAAAAACACAAAAGTGACGGTTTATTGAGGGGTAAGTAGCCACTGAAATTGACAATGTAAAGATCAGCGCAAAAAGTGCAGAGTCGGCGGTGTTAAACACACCAAAAGGGCAAAGATGAGGATCGAGCTAAAAAGGGGAAACACTCAATAAAAAGGCATAAGCAATCCACTTATGCCTTCGTTTTGTTTTATTTCAGCAGTTATGTTTAGCAAATTGGGGAGTGAATCGTGAGTATTTCAGCAAAAGCGCCCCAATACGCCCAACTCAACCGAGTCAACATCGACTGAGTCGTTTACTCACTCGGAGCTAAAACGCTTAAAAGCTCGCTAGCGTTCCTGCTGGCAGGTAAGCGTTAAAACTCGCTGTATATAACAGGTCTGTCGCGGCTTCGATATCTGGTGCGAAGTACCTGTCTTTATCGTAATAGGCGACGACTTCACGCAATTCGGCTTTGGCCTTAGCCACTGCAGCACTTGGCATTAAAGGTGCGCGGAAATCTAAACCCTGCGCCGCCGCTAACAATTCAATTGCCAGTACACCACGGGTGTTTTCGCTCATATCGCGCAAACGGCGCGCCGCAAAGGTCGCCATAGAGACGTGATCTTCTTGGTTAGCAGATGTCGGTAAACTGTCTACCGACGCTGGATGGGCGTAGGTTTTGTTCTCAGACGCCAATGCCGCCGCTGTTACTTGAGCGATCATAAAGCCTGAGTTCACGCCGCCATTTTTCACTAGGAAAGGCGGCAGTTTCGACAGGCTAGAATCAATTAACAGTGCGATACGACGCTCGGCAATAGAACCCAGCTCGGCAATCGCAATCGCCAGATTATCCGCCGCCATAGCCACAGGTTCAGCGTGGAAGTTACCGCCCGAAATGATATCGCCTGTGTCTTGGAACACCAGTGGGTTATCGGTTACGCCATTCGCCTCAGTGCCTAACACATCGGCCGCATGGCGAATTTGCGTTAAACAAGCACCCAACACCTGTGGCTGACAGCGCAGTGAGTAAGGATCTTGCACCTTTTCACAGTTTGCATGGCTCACGCTGATCTCAGACTCTTCGCCCAATAGATGACGGAAAATCATGGCCGAATCGATTTGACCTTTCTGACCACGGGCCGCATGGATGCGTGAATCGAACGGGCTACGGCTGCCCATCGCCGCTTCGACGCTCATGGCGCCGATCACTGAACTCGCCGCAAACAAGTCTTCGGCGTGGAATAAGCCTTCCAGCGCCAGCGCAGTCGAGGCTTGTGTGCCGTTAAGCAAAGCGAGCCCTTCTTTAGCCGCTAAATCGATTGGCTTAAGGCCGGCGATTTCTAAACCTTCGGCGGCGGAAATTAACTCACCTCGATAGCTCATCTCGCCTTCGCCCAGCATAGGCAAACACATGTGCGCCAGTGGCGCTAAATCGCCCGATGCGCCCACTGAGCCTTTTTCTGGCACGCAGGGATACACTTCGGCGTTCACTAAACTGATTAAGAAGTTAATCACTTCTAAACGAATGCCCGAGAAGCCACGGCTTAATGAATTGATTTTTAACACCATCATCAAGCGCACTGTGGCGTCTTGCATGTATTGGCCTGTGCCAGCGGCGTGCGACAACACGATTGAGCGTTGCAGTAATTGCAGATCTTCGGGCGCTATCTTGGTATTGGCCAACAAGCCAAAACCCGTGTTGATGCCATAAACGGTGCGACCTTCATCCAACACTTTTTGCACGATTTGCGCGCTGGTGTTGATGTCAGTAATGGCCTCTGGCGCGAGTTCGAGTGTCAGCTTATGGCGGCTGATTTCGCGTAATTGCGCTAGGCTCAAGCTACCCGGCGTTAACACTAAGTGATTCACAGATTTCATATTTTTAGCTCCAAGCTTTTAGTTATTATTGTTATTTTAAGAAGTTAGCATCGGCTACTCTTGCATAGGTAAGTCGAGGCCTTGCTCTTTGGCGCAGTTTTTCGCAATCTCGTAGCCCGCATCGGCATGGCGCATCACGCCTGTCGCTGGGTCATTCCACAGCACACGGCCAACACGTTTTGCCGCCGCATCAGTACCGTCACACACAATGACCACACCCGAATGTTGGCTAAAGCCCATGCCGACGCCGCCGCCGTGGTGTAATGACACCCAAGTTGCGCCACTAGCCGTATTGAGTAGTGCATTCAATAATGGCCAATCGGATACCGCATCTGAGCCATCCAGCATAGATTCGGTTTCGCGGTTCGGGCTGGCCACTGAGCCAGAATCTAAGTGGTCGCGACCAATTACCACGGGCGCCGACAACTCACCATTTTTGACCATTTCGTTAAAAGCTAACGCTAAACGAGCGCGATCTTTCAAGCCGACCCAGCAGATACGCGCAGGCAGACCTTGGAAGGCGATGCGCTCGCGTGCCATGTCTAACCAATTGTGCAAGTGTGGATTATCAGGAATAAGCTCTTTCACTTTAGCGTCGGTTTTATAGATATCTTCTGGATCGCCAGACAGTGCTACCCAGCGGAACGGGCCAATGCCTTCACAGAACAGCGGACGAATGTATGCAGGCACAAAGCCTGGGAAATCAAAGGCGTTTTCAACGCCCATCTCAAACGCCATTTGGCGAATGTTGTTACCGTAATCTAAGGTAGCTGCGCCGGCAGTTTGCAAATCGAGCATGGCTTGTACTTGCACCGCCATCGAGGCTTTTGCGGCCTTAACCACAGCAGCTTCGTCGGTTTTACGCATAGCTGCGGCCTCTGCCATAGTCCAACCCTGCGGCAGATAACCGTTTAATGGATCGTGGGCCGAGGTTTGGTCGGTTACGACATCAGGAGTAACGCCGCGCTTAACCAGTTCGGCAAACACATCGGCGGCATTTGCCAGTAAGCCAACAGATACAGGCTTGCCAGCTTGGTTTGCTTCTTCAATCATGGCTAATGCTTCATCGAGCGAAGTAGCTTTTTTGTCGACATAGCGAGTACGCAGGCGGAAATCGATGCGGGTTTCGTCGACTTCACAGGCTAACACTGAGAAGCCAGCCATAGTGCCCGCCAGCGTTTGCGCGCCGCCCATGCCGCCTAACCCGCCAGTGAGGATCCATTTGCCTTTAGAGATGCCCTCAAAGTGCTGTTTTGCGACCGACACAAAGGTCTCGTAAGTGCCTTGGACTATGCCTTGAGTGCCGATATAGATCCAAGAACCCGCCGTCATCTGGCCGTACATGGCCAAACCTAGCTTATCTAACTCGTTGAAATGTTCCCAGTTCGCCCAATGTGGCACTAGGTTTGAGTTAGCAATCAGTACGCGCGGTGCATCTGCGTGGGTGCGAAATACACCCACAGGTTTGCCCGATTGCACTAATAAGGTTTCGTCGTCTTCGAGGCGTTGTAAGACTTCGATGATTTTGTCATAACAATCCCAATCGCGGGCGGCGCGGCCGATACCGCCGTAGACGACTAAGTCTTCTGGGCGCTCGGCGACATCGGGATGTAAGTTGTTCATTAACATACGCATTGGCGCTTCTGTGAGCCAACTCTTACAGCTTAATTGTGTGCCATGCGGTGCAATAATGCGGCGGCTTGGGTCGTGGCGCTTATCCATTGAATTTTCCTCTTTCAACCTGTGGTGCTAAGTCGCTAATACGGGTTAGCACTATTGTTTTTATTGTGTTTTTATCTTTTAACTTATAAGGGTACAGCTATTTAAATTACTGATTTACATTGTTAATCACGCCACTGGCGTTACTTGCTAAAGGTTAAGTGGCCGCCGAGTTTAAAACGGCTACCTGGATGAACTAATTTTGCGAAACTCACGACGCCTTGGCGTGACCAAGTGCGTCGTAAAATCTGTAAACAGGGCTCAGTGGCGGGGATTTCGAGCCTTTGCTGTAATTCTTCACTGGCGATAATCGCTTCAATCGTGTGATGCGCCTCGGTCAACGGTGCCACTTGTGATAAATATTCGTGGGGCGTCTGCAAGGTAAAATCCTGCAATAAATAATCGGACACTAACTCGGGATTCACATAACGCTCTTCAACTTGCAACGGTAAGCCCTGCTCGCAATGCACTAATATCGAATGAAATACCGTTGCACCGCGCTCAAGCCCAAGGGAAATTGCGATACTCGTACTCGCCGCGACTTGTTCTAACACCCATTGCTGCACGCTATAGCCGTGGCCGCGGTCTTTTATCTCATCGGCAATATTGCGGATCGCCAACATAGACGACTGGGATTTACACCCTGCGACAAAGGTGCCTAACCCTTGAGAACGCTCAAGCACACCGCTATCCGTCAGCTCGGTTAGCGCACGTCGCGCCGTCATTCGGCTGCAGGTAAACAAATCGGCAAGCTGATTCTCAGAAGGCACGCGAGCATGCTCTTCCCACTCACCCGACTCGATAGAGGAGGTAATGTATTGCTTAATTTCTGCAAACTTAGGAGTAGCCAAAACATTTCCTCAATATAAAGCACTAGAATCTAGGTACTATTCACTCTTTCAAACGTTCAAAATTGCGGCTACAATCCTAGCTTGTATATACAAGTAAATACAAGCCAGCTCACATAAATTTAATAAACCGTTAATCACTTGGTTAACATCTGCCAGCACAGCGAGGGGAATACATGTCTTGGGATCAGGTTTGGATAGACGTTAACTTAGCCACAATGGACCCTTCCGTATCAGCACCTTATGGTGCGATCACCAACGCGGCCATCGCAGTAAAAGATGGTAAAATTGCTTGGCTTGGCCCCCGCAGCGAACTGCCCGCCTTCGATGTGTTGTCAATTCCCGTTTACAGGGGCAAAGGCGGCTGGATCACCCCAGGATTAATTGACGCCCACACCCACTTAATCTTTGCCGGTAATCGCGCCAATGAATTTGAGTTACGCCTACAGGGCGCCAGTTACGAAGACATTGCTCGTGCAGGTGGCGGCATTATTTCAACCGTTAAAGCTTGCCGCGAAGCGGATGAAGCAGAATTATTTGAACTCGGCCGTCAGCGTTTAAACGCGCTGGCCAAAGAAGGAGTGACTACGGTTGAGATCAAATCGGGTTACGGCTTAGATACTGAAACTGAATTGAAAATCCTGCGAGTCGCCCGCGAGCTCGGCAAACATCACCACGTAGATGTGAAGACCACATTCCTTGGCGCCCATGCGATTCCGCCAGAATATAAAGACAATAGCGACGGCTATGTCGACTTAATTATCAATAAGATGCTACCCGCAGTGATCGCCGAAAATCTTGCCGATGCGGTGGATGTATTCTGCGAGAATATCGCCTTTAACCTTGAGCAAACAGAACGCGTACTCAGCGCAGCCAAAGCAGCGGGATTAGAGATTAAGCTCCATGCCGAGCAGTTAACTAATATGGGTGGCAGCGCACTGGCCGCACGTCTTGGTGCTAAGTCTGTGGATCATATCGAATATTTAGATGAGGCAGGCGTAAAAGCCTTAAGTGAAAGCGGCACCTGCGCCGTACTGCTGCCCGGCGCGTTTTACTTTTTGCGGGAAACCCAAAAGCCACCTATCGATTTACTGCGCCAATATGGCGTACCTATGGTGCTCGCCAGCGATTTCAACCCAGGTTCATCCCCCATTTGCTCAACCCTGTTAATGCTGAATATGGGCTGCACCTTGTTCCGCTTAACGCCAGAAGAAGCCTTAACAGGACTCACCTTAAATGCCGCCAAGGCACTCGGGATTGAAGATAACGTCGGCAGTTTAGTCATTGGCAAACAAGCCGATTTTTGTCTGTGGGATATCGCCACACCGGCGCAGTTGGCCTACAGCTATGGCGTGAATCCCTGCAAAGATGTGGTGAAGAATGGCAAGCTAGTTCACCAGTAGCCTAAGTGCATCAATAATAGGTGCATCAGCAGCAAAAACGGCATAAGCGAAAGGTTAGATAAGGTCGTTAAGTCAAACTTGGCGACCTTATCTGGATTTAAACACTGGCCCCATTTTCTAACTGTTCATCTTCTTGTTTTACCAGCTTATGCTCACCTTCGTTACAACCTATTTTCCAATAGCTCGAGGTATAAAAATGACTCTTAGGCAATGAATGCGCTTGCTTAAAGTGTCTTCTTAACGCGCGCATGCTATTAAATTCACAGGCAATCCATACGGCGGGCTCGCCAGCAAGCCAAGGTAATTGGGCAATTCGCTCGATCAAAGGGCGACCTTCGGGATCGGCCTCAGGATTGATCACCCAATGCAGCTCCACGTGTTCAGGATGTACGAGAGGCTGAATGTCAGCCTCGCTTAGCACTTCAATCACAGCGTAACCCACGGCATTGTTTGGTAATTTTGCCAGATTCACGCTAATGGCGGGTAAGGCTGTCATATCACCTGCGAGTAAAAACCAATTTGCCTCAAGGTTAATCAGTTTTTTAAGCCCAGGTCCGCCGATTTGAATAATATCGCCCACCTGCGCCGTTTTCGCCCAACTCGATGCGGGGCCGTCGGTATCGTGCAGTACAAAATCCACATCAATTTCATCATTGCGTTGCTGGCGAATTGTGTAGGTTCGCATTAATGGACGCTCACCCGCTTGTGGGAATAACAACTTAATATAGGCACTCTCTTGATCAATAGGAAATCCAGCGAATCCCGCACCGCCTAAGGTCATGCGTAACATATGCGGAGTGATATAAGTGGAGCGGATCACTTCTAGCTCACGTGGTGCAGGTTTATTCATTATGATTTTCTCCTATGGCGTTTTCTGCCGTTAAGCGCAACTCAATGGCTCCTTTGCCAGCCGTATCTTTTGGCTGACTAGATGGTCTTTTTTGAGTAAGGCAATCAGTTTCACTTTTGGCGGCAGTCGCCTCATCCACACTTTTGCTAATCCGATTGGCAAGTTTAATAAAAATATCGACTTCGGCTGAACTGAGCGCCTGCGTCATGCGCGCTACAGTTTTGCGTTCTGAGGTACTGATCTGGGTCATGATCTTTTCCCCCTCAGCCGTGGGTCGCAGCAACTGGCTGCGGCCATCCTTTGGGTTATCGATTTTAGTGATCAACCCGCCCTGCTGTAGCTCATTAAGAACACGGGTAATTTGTGCTTTATCCCGCTGCATTCGCAGGGCAATAGACTGGGCTGTCGATTCAGGATTGCGACACACCCCCTTCAAGGCACGGATATGAGTGACAGGTAAATCAATCTCTTGTGCAGCAATATCGCTACGCAATTGCTTTTTGTAGGCATGCACTAATCTGTGCAAAGTTTCACTGAGTGACAATGAAGGCATAGAAGGCTCTCGATATAGTTGACTTAATCAACCATATCGAGATTGGTTGATTGTGTCAACTAAGTAACCCTGTACTGAATGTGCGGCAATGTGCAAATAATCAGAAAATGATTAAGCACTGGCTTTCCAGTGACACGCCATAAACTCATCCTTGAGGGCTCGACCGTGACATCCCTGTCACGAACGGTCACTTACAAGCCAGTGCTTAATCTCATCAACTCCCGTGCATATTGATGACCTAATTTAGCCATTAGCCTGATGCAATTTGCGTTACAGGAAACTGCGCCACCATCATAAACTCGTTATGTTGATAATGTGCCGTCATCAAGTGAGCTTGAATCAGTTCTTAAGAGATTTGATTCATTTTAGGGTAAAAAAATGCCCTCAAATAGCCGCAAACAGGCCGTGAGAGCGGGTTTTAGCGGTTGGCGTGAATCAGTCTGGTACAGAGTGATTCACGGGCTAACTTTTGAACAAAATTCAATTAGTACAATAATACTAAATAAACCTCAATAGATTACAAAAGTGTCTTGAAACCCTAAACGCTGGTTATCTGAATTGTGACCAAAATGGCCTATTAATATATAGGTGAGTAGCACTTACTGATTGTTCTCTCGGAATTGAATTTTGGTCGAAGTAACTAACCCAAAAAGTTACCGTTTTAAGAACATAATCATTTAAAGTTACCTCTGTACCATCTTCAAACCGGACGAGGTAGCTAGGTTTTGCTTGACCTTCCGATTCTCTAAATGTTTTGTCATTAACTGCTTTTTGCAATTTTTCAGGAATGTTTTCACCAACACAAAAATTAACAACATTTGCTTTTTGTGCTTCTGATTCTTTAAGTTTAGGCTGATAGAGATCGATACCAAAATGTTTAACCGAGTTAGCAATATCTTTAGCAATTACTAAAAAAGGTTGCTTATCCCACTGCTGATTTAACGTCTTTTTTGTGGCTTGTTGGTTCTGATACTTAATGCACCAGTCACGAATTGAATGCGCAGTGACTGAAAAGTTAAAAAAATGATCTGTTAGATTTTCAGGTTCTTCTTCAAACGTAATCCTGTTCCCCTCACGGATAAGCTTAAGAAGCATATCCTTGGGTTCTGAGATACTTTGTATAAACGACATATAACCTCTTATTCAACGCCCTATTATGGTATTCGACTTTTGAGCAACGCAATACTAAACCTGCTGTGTGACGCTTAAGTGCATAAATATACGCACAGTGGAAATGCCTCGCGTGCCGAATCATTTTTAAATAACTGATATCGATGACACTGACTCCCCACCGCAACTTGCTAACGTTTAGAGGCTAACTTAGTTTGAATATGTTCTAAAAACTTTACGCTATCTCCAACATATCTAACGTAAACATCAATATAGTTGGAATCAAAATGGTGTAGTAATGTGACAACCTCAAAATACAGACCAGACTGATTTAAGTATTCACCAACTTTAGGTGGCAACGGAGAAATCACCTCTTGGTCTCTTTCAAAGTTGTCAAATTGACTACCTGTTTCAATATCAACAAGGTAGTACTTTGTACGTTCATCATCACTTAAATGTGTCATTTAAAAATCCTTCTTTAGAACACGGAATAAGAAGAGTACAAGTAGCATATCAATTTGTATAGAAAGAAGGCTAGGATTCGTGAAGTTTCCTCCTTCTGATAATTTCAGTAAGGCAAACTCGTTTTGACAGGATATGTATGAGCAAAAGTACTAACGAATCAAGGGGCAAAAGCGCATTAGCCCAAAGCCAGCGTAAAATGGCAGGATTTTATGCGTGAATCAGTCTAGGCAAGTTTGATTCGCGGATTTTAACGAGGCTAGATGTATACGCAGGTCTTAACTAGATTAAGCACTCGCATGGATGCCACGTTCGAGCATACACGGATGTACTTGCTGCGAGTCACAGTAATGCGAGTGTTTAATCTCCGAGTCCGAGTTTAAGTCCATACGATTTTGATTTTAAAAAGCCACAAACTAACACTCTAAATCCCCTATCGACTCCCGACTTTTTCCTTGTAATATAACGCTTTCACTCATGTTGAAACCCAAGGATGATAATGTATACCCCTAAGAATATGGCGATGACAGATCAGCAGGCCATCACAGGTTTTATCACGCAAAACAGCTTTGGTTTGCTGGTTTCGAGCTCACTGAATGCGACCCATATTCCCTTTGTACTCGATGCAACTGTGGGAGAGAAAGGCGTCTTGTATGGCCATGTTTCGCGAGCAAACGCACATTGGCAAGAGCTTGAAAGTCAGCGGGTATTAGTGGTTTTCAGCGGCGCACACGCTTACATTTCCCCAACTTGGTATGATGCTAAACCTGCGGTGCCTACATGGAATTATGCGGCGGTGCATTGTTATGGTGTCGCAAGTCTGTTGAGTGATACCGAAACCCAAGACATGTTGGACAAGTTAGTGGCGAAGTACGAACCCAAGCTATTGCAAGATAAACAAATTATGCCAGATGAGTATCAGCAGAAACTGCGCCAAGCTATCGTCGGCTTTAAAATTGTGATTGATGAGATTCAAGCAAAGGAAAAGCTCGGCCAGCATAGATCCATTAGCGATCAACAGGGTGTGTTCAGCGGCTTAAGTGCCAGCCCCCATGCCGATGCGACACAATTAGCCCACTATATGAATCAACGAGATATCGGCAAAGGCAATGGCTGAGCCCATGCAGCTAAACCAATACTTTGATTAGTCACTTATACGTCTTCTGTAAAATCATTGAAAAGAAGACTTTAACGGCCTGCCCATATCTAAAACATTGCACCAATGACTAACCGTCAACCTGAAACGCTGCTAAATTACAGTCCTAACTCGCACGAATAAGGAAGCTGCATGCTCAATCCTGAACACAGTTACTGGCATGACACGCTTAAAGCCATTCGTCGTTGCGGTAGAAAACTCATTGAATTTGAACTGCTATTTACCTTAGTGTCGGCGGGCATTATCGTCCCGTCTTTTGGCTGGCTACTGCGCCATCTGATTGCCAAAACGGGCAATGTCACCATAACCAATTACGACTTAATCGCCTTCGCCATGTCTCCCTATGGCTTGCTATTTATGATCATTACCCTATTCAGCAGCTTTACCGTGTTTTTTACCCAGCGCGCTGGGGTCACGATTCTCGCCGCATCAGGGTTATACGATATTCCCATTGGCCCAGTGCGGGCACTGATTTTCGCCACGGCGCGCTTACCCGTATTCATTCGCCTTGGTTGCATATATGCGGCTTGCTTACTGCTGCTCAGCGTACCTTTTATGGGATTAGGGTATCTCATTTTCAGCGTGTTTCTACAGGGACACGACATCAATTACTACCTGTATTTCAAGCCAGTAGAATGGTATTTAGCCTTATCGAGCATGGCCTTCTTAGCATTACTCTATTTACTTATTAGCTTATATCTGTGGGCCAAAGCGGCCTTTTCCCTGACGATAATTGTCAGTGAAACAACCGATGCATTAACGGCACTCAAACGCAGTTGGCAGTTAAGCGCGGGCAATGAACGCGCGATTATGTGGCACGCGGCGGGATGGTGGTTAAGGATAGGGGCTTTGCTGTACCCCTTAATGCTGTTGATCTCATGGGGGGCCGATAGCTTACTCGACCGGGTTTCACTGACACTTTCGGCAGAATTAGCCATGTTGGCCCTCGTCTCTGCACTGATTTTTATGCTGAGTGCAACCTGGTCCTTACTCGGCATGTTTGGCGAAGCCTTTATCATCTTGTTGTTATACCGCCAACTGGGAGAGAAACCTGCAGGGTTAGAACGCCTTGGACGAGAGACAGTAAAAAAGACTTCAGAGCTGTCGATTTACACTCTAAGTGGCGTCTTGGTTACGACTTTTTTAATCATGCTGGGATTTGGAGTGTACGCCCTAAGCAGTGAGCCACAAAGGGATGAAATCCTCATTTCAGCCCACCGAGCGGGGGCCGCTAGGGCACCAGAAAATACCCTTGCGGCTTTGCGTTTAGCGATTGCAGAAAAGGCCGATTATGCTGAAATAGATGTGCAAACCGCCGCTGACGGCACCTTAATGGTGCTGCACGATGCGGATTTAATGCGTATCGCGGGCGATCCACGGCGAGTAGCCAATCTCAGCGCCAGTGAAATACAACAACTCGATGCGGGTCGCTGGCACAGTGCCGCCTTTGCAGGTGAATCCGTGCCGACACTACTACAAATGCTCAATGAGGCGCGCAATAAGATAGGTTTGAATATTGAGCTTAAATATAATCAAGCCGATCCCACCTTAGCGCAGGCTGTTGTTGCCCTACTGCAACAACAGAAAATGACACAACAAGTAGTGATTACCTCGCTCGAAGCAAGAGCCATTGAAGAAGTGCAACGACTAGACCCTTCAATCCAAACAGGGTTGATTGTCACCCAATCTATCGGCGACCCGATTAAGTCGAATGCGCAATTCCTAGCGATAAATCAGTCGATTACCAATGAGAAGTTTATCGCCAGAGCGCATAAGGGCGGCAAGCAAGTGCATGTATGGACAGTGAACAATCCACGGCAAATGCTACGCATGTTAGCACTGGGAGCCGATGTACTGATCACCGACTATCCACAGGAAGCGGTGGAAATACGAGAACAATGGCTATCACTGTCACCCGTTGAGCAGACGGCACTGCGCCTACGTTATGTACTGTAAATGCCGCAACGATTAGCTGGACATAGCCTCAAGGCGCTTAGCTCTTCGCTGCAGTAACCAGAAGATGACTAATACTCCAAAGGAAGCGGCGAAGGTAGTCAGCGTCAGCGCAAAACCTTTGAATGACAATAGGTTTAAGCTAACACCATCTAACGCCAGCACAGCTAAACCCAGTGGCATTTGGATGGACACAGCGGTGAACCAATCGAAGGGGAGTTTCGGGATTCATTGTTATGGTGTCTCAAGCCTGTAGAAAGCTTCGACAGGCTATATTGAAGATTGTGATTGATATGATTCAAGCGAAGGAAAAGCTCGGCTAGCATAGACCCAACCCATTAGCGATCAACAGCGTGTTCAGTAGCTTGAGTACCTGCTTCCATGCCTATGCAGTTTGACTCACCGCTCACAGTAGGCGCTGAACATATCTACCGCAGCAAAGTTGTACTGACGCTAAATAGCCCTAGAACACTAGGGCCAATAGATACCATGCACTTATTCGTTAATAACCTAACGCACTAGAGCCCAGTATGCTTATCAAGCTTTAAAGTATTGATTATTGAGAAGGTGTAACCTAACTCGGTAAACATTTGCTCGATATTACGCTTAAAATCGATGGGGCGATCTAAATCGAGTTGATTAATAAAGAAGTGGTGTTTTGTCGGGATCTTAATCAGCAACTGTTTTTGATAAAAACAGGCTTCAACCTCAGCATTTAACTCGCGGCTCAAAGCCAACAGATTTTCCATCATCAAGGGATTGAGTAAGTAGCGCGCCTCGACTTGGTCGCTGCTATAAACCTCAAAGCGCCGCTCGAACCTTACGTCCTCAAGCTTGACGCGCGACAGCTGAGTCTTAAAACCCTCAAGGCGATTTTTTAAACTGCCCTTATCTGTGACTAACAGCGTAGTACTATTGAATCGCTTAGGAATATTGCAAACCAGCAGCACACCATTGAAGATGGTTTCCCGCTGAACCGAGCCATTATTGTTCGACTTAGTGTTGTAAGCATCGACCTCATAAAACTGGAACGGCACCTTGTTATAGGTTCCCTTAAGGCAATTTTGCGCATACTGCTTATCGGTTTTAGGCAGCAGCCCCAGCTCAAGGAAGAGAGAGAAATCGACCTTAGGCTCCCTCGTTAACGCAAAGTCATCGCCAAAATACTTAAGGCTAATAGGATAGAGTTTTTCAAAGGCGGCATTATAGAGCTCATTGCTTTCCTTACCCGAGGCAATGACCGCTAACACTATCACGGGAGCGGGCAAGAACGCGACAATCATCAAAGGCACAAAATAATCCATAGGCACCAGCATAAACTGGACCCCGAGCAGCCCGGCGAAGGCGCCCAAAATAATAGTGATACCTATATAGTAGATTGGGGTGGTGAACTTGGCATTTTCACGCCGCCTTTGGTTCACGCCTTCACGTTTAGCTTCAAATGGTGCGCATTTAGGGGCGACTTTTTGTTTGTAATACTTCTGAAAAGCAATACGGTGATCTTCGGGAATATCAAATTTAATCGAACTCATTGGCTCCTACTCTTACGATTCAAATCCATTTAGGCCAATGATTTTACATAATTTAGTGACCGAAAAACAGTTAAGCAGCCTGTTGGAAACAGTTACTAGTAATAAACAATAAGTAATACCAATCACATTAAATCTCTAATTTAGTTCAGAGCCTCACAGGCATTTCAATCCTAAAATCCAGCGTCCATTTTCAACTCGGCAATCCCTCATCTTATAAAATATAAAACCATCCATACAAAACACATTTACTTTGTTTGAACAATGTAAATTAAATGAGAATCGTTTGCATTTATGCGTTACAAGCTTAGAATCTCTGCGATTTTTAAAGCCTCTCTATAAAAGGACTTAGTTGTATGAAAGCTCATCCATATTCTCCTCTCTATTATGCTTTACTTCCCTTTTTATCCTTCCACGCAGTTGCAGAAGATATCCATAAGAAGACAGAAGAAGCCACTAAACTAGAGGTCATACAAGTTATTGGAACTAAACTCGATTTAAAACAAAAAGCACTTGAAATTCCTAGGTCTATTACTGTTATTACTGATAAATATATCGAAGATACCCAAGCGTCCGAGCTGACCGATGTATTAATGCAAACCCCAAGCATCAGTGTAAATAATAACGATAGGCCTCTTATGGGGGATATCAGTATTCGCGGTTTTGGAAATGAAAGGATTAACCTCCAAGTTGACGGGGTAATTTACAAACAGTATAGCGATGGAAGCAATACTAATGGTTATATTAGCCCGCTCGATTTAGACCCCAGTGTCGTTAAAGCAGTAGAAGTCACTCGTGGAGCCGACGGCATATCAGCGGGAAGCGGTGCTATAGGGGGACAAATTAAAGTTGTCACTAAAAATGCGTGGGATTATACCGCTGGAAACGCGGGGGCAGGCGTGTTAGTAAGAGCTGGTATGGGTGATGTCGACTCCATGCGGCGCGGTGGAATGACCGCTTACTATGCGACTGAAGATTTAGGTATCGCATTGCATGCCAATAGACGTACCTTTGGCGATGTCGAAGTTAATCCAAGGGATGATGAAGACTCACTTAGAGGTCAAACTGAAATATTAAAAAATGATGGCAAAAATGATGACCTGCGCTTAAAACTCAATTTGGAAACTCCAATAGGCCGTTTCGACTCGGATACCTTTTACACTAATTCCAAAATAGCAGAACTCCCCTTTGGTAATAACACTAATTGGATTGATCAACCCTTAAACGAAAGTGAAACGGGTAAGCGTTTAAGCCAGTCATTGGCCTATCACCTCGATAGCCACTCCCCTTGGGTCAATCTGCAAGCACAAGTCTATTATCAAGACTACCAAAGAGTTCGCGAACAGCAAGGCAAGATCATACTCAGCCCAACTGAATATCAATTCGATAAAAATGATACTTTTGAGGATAAGAGCTTCGGCCTTAACTTGAGTAATGGCATAAGTCATGAAGTTAACCATTGGCATGGTGAAGTTACTCTATTTACCAATCTTGATTACAGCCAATTTCAAGACGAAGAATTTAATCGCCTCACGAATACCAATGGCACTTACTATGGTAAAAGCCAAGGAGAAACCTTCGCTCTTGGTCTAAGACATGAATCTGACTACAGTACTTGGCTGAGCACAGAAGCGGGATTTCGCTTTGACTCCTACCAAAATGAATCAGATAACTATCCACAATTTGGTGAGAATAGTGATAATGCATGGTCAGCTAATGCAGGCTTAACCATTCGTCCGACTGACTGGTTGCGCCTATATGGTCGCTATACTGAAAGCTTTCGAGGGCCAAATTTAAGGGAGCTATACAAGAAAGATGAATGGATTTGTCATAGACCAAGCAAACAATGCTACAGCGAACCGCAACCTGGCTTAGAAGCCGAAAATAGCCGTAACTATGAAGTTGGATTTGGCTTAGTATTCAACGAACTTGCTTATGCTGATCGGCTCTTATTCAAACTAAACTGGTTTGATACCCAAGTCGAAAATTATATCGACACGGCACCTTATATGTACAAAATTGTTGATGGCCAAAAAGAACCTGCCTCCCCAACAGAAGCCACACACAGAGATTATTCCAGTAAAAATATTGGCATGCTCTATTCAAGCGGTATCGAAGCAGAATTGACCTATCAATATAATAATATTGATATGTTTGCTAATTACAGCAAAGTGAAAATGGATGTCGAGGGCATGCCCAACTTCTACCTAGGCACCATTGAAGATATTCGCCAGCCCTACAACCGCGCCCCCCAAGATAAAATCAATCTAGGGATTAGCTGGCAGCTGATATCACAACTGAGACTGTCATGGACATCGAGTTTTGCTATGGATATGACCCGTCTTCCCGAAGCACAACTCAAAAGAGGGATGGATGCAGAAGGCTATCAACTTCACAGTGTATACCTAACTTATCAAGCGCCTTGGTTAGCGAGCCTAGAACTCAGGGCAGGTATTGAGAATCTTATGGATGAGAATTACTCAGTTTGGCCTGATGATGAGGAAAAAACCTTACCTGGACGTAACTACAAACTGGCACTCAGTTATGAATTCTAGAAAATGCATCAACGAACACTATCTTCTGACTAAATTGTAAATTCACAAAATCAAGGCCATTGAAAACAACTTTAATGGCCTTATTTTTTGGTCTTCTCAATTTTTTAGCTCAACCTCGCCTCGGAGCGCTTAGCTCTGCGTTGGAGCAACCAAAAGAGGCTTAGCACCCCAAATGAAGCGGCTAAGGTGGTCAACGCTAGAGCAAAACCTTTGAATGATAATAGGTTTAAGCTAAAACCATCTAACGCCAGCACAGCTAAACCCAGTGGCATTTGGATAAACACAGCGGTGAACCAATCGAAGGGAAGTTGAGGGAAAATCCTGTGGTAAGCGTAAAGCACTAAACCTGCTAGCAATATCAGCAAACTCGCATCGTGAGCCCCTAACAGCAGGTACTCCACACTGTTTGGCGTAATCTTGGGCACTGCACTTAACATATCCAGCATATAACCCGCGCTCGCGACTAATGAGAAACTGATAAAACTCAATAAAGCTAATAAGATACCAAAGCCAAGAGCGGGTAAATATTTCATTTAAGGTCTCTCTATTTGCAACTGAAAATAGGCAGTCTCATCTCCCGCAAAACCACTGCATGCAAGCCACAGAATAGAAAAGGGACTTTAGCTACAATAGCAGGCTAAATTTCCCTTAGCTATTAAGACCATAGTCTTATGGTAGCCACAAACTTATACACATGAGTACAGTTAACGACAGGCAAAAACGTGAGCGTTTACACTTAATGCTTCGCCTGATACTCAGCTAACTGTTTACTGTATTTGTCTTGGAAGAATGGATGGTCAGTTAATTCAAGCGCTTGCTTTTCATACTTAATCGCTTCAACTAGCTGACCCTGGCTCGCATAGGCGCTTGCCAATGCATGGCTGGCCTCGAATGCTGTTGGAATCGCTTTTAAGGTTTGCAAATAAATATCGATAGCTTTGGCGGGATCAGTCGTCTCGACAGAACTTGCCAACGCGATAAGCGAATCGGTAGCGGGCACGTCAAAACCATATTTGTCGTTCGACAGGGTTTTATAATGCGCCAAAATAGCGGCTACACCTTGACGTGATATTGCCGAGTCAGGCTTAAGCACTTGGTGTACATCGTTAAAAATAGCTTCAATACCATAAGCCGTCGCCAAAATAGGTTGCGTCATATAGTAAGTGCCATCGAAGCGCTTGATGCGATAATCGAGTAAATTCGTAGCGTTCGCTTTGATAATGGCTTCAAGCTTGGCAAAGTCAGCTAATTGATTTTGTTCGAAATCACTGTCGCTAGTGCTCATAAAAAGGAATCTTGGCTTCCCTTTCATACCTGCGAGCTTCTTTGCAGCATCTGCCATTACAAAAGCGTAGTTATCATCCAGTACGGGACTTGCGGCGATGTAAGCATTAAATAGGCTTGGGCGATTCAAAAGCGTGTAGAGGCTAAAAGTGGCATAGCCAGTGAAGCCATTGAGGATCCGAAAACCATTTGTGCGATACTGTTTATCGATGGCGGGCAGTAGATCTTGCTCCATAAAATCTAAAAACTGCTGATTTTCTTGCTGCTTAGTGGCTAAGCTTTTTAACTCACCCAAGCCTGCATGACCATCTGGCGCCGTCACGATAATGGTTTCCAGCCAAGGCCAGCCACCGTTATGACTCATCCAATCTTCCATTCCAGCGAGATAGCCATGACTACGAGGATGTAAATCCACCAGTACCACGTAACGTTTATCAGTATTGGACTGGTAACTGGCCGGCAATGTCACCTTAAAGTCAGCAGGCTCAGTTAACAGGCTCGAACTGACCTTTAACATCAGTGGTTGAGCGGGAAAAGTATCATCGGCATTTGCTGACACATTGAAGAATGCAAAACTGTAAATCACCAGCAGAATTAATAGCGTACGCATAAATTTCATTCCTTGAAAATCAACTATATAAGTATTAGCCGAAGTTAACACCCGTATTATTGAAAGTAAATTCGATCTCACGGCCTAGTCCTTCTGCCAAGCATATCGCAAACCCTAAGTATTCCCATTTAGGCTGTGATAGCTGTGGTAAGACTCGCGAAATAGACTAGCCAATTTAGCCAATAACGCTTAGGATCGGAGTTGCATTTTTTAGCCAACATATTGTGGAGTATCAAAACATTATGGGTATCAGAGCCATAGTCGTAGACACAGCAGGCACCACGACAGACCTAAACTTTATCCAAGATGTACTATTCCCCTATTCTGTCAAAGCCTTGCCAGACTTTTTAGAACAGAACCAACACAATGTATTGGTTGAAAACTGTATTTGCGACACCCGAGATATCGCCCTAGAGCCAGATGCGGACTTAGCACGCGTGACTGAAATTTTGCAGCAGTGGGTCAGCGAAGATCGTAAAGCGACACCACTCAAAACCCTGCAAGGCTTGATCTGGAAGCAAGGCTACGCCCATGGCGAATTTAAGGGCCATATCTTCCCTGACTTTATTGAAGCGGTGAAACGTTTTAGCGCGCAAAATTTGCGTATTTACAGTTTTTCATCGGGCTCTGTTGATGCGCAAAAACTGTTATTCAGCCACAGTGACGGCGGCGATTTAACCGAGATGTTCAACGGTCATTTTGATACCCGTACAGGCAACAAATTAGATAAACAGGCTTACTGCAATATCCTCAACACTATCAGCTTAAGCCCTAAGCAAGTGCTGTTTGTGTCTGATGTGATTGAAGAATTAAAGGCTGCAGAAGCTGCAGGCATGATGACCTGCCAAATGGTACGCGATAGCACACAGCGCACGGGTGAGTTCCGTAAAATCAGCAGCTTCGATGAGTTGCTGATTGAATAACGTGATTGTTGAAGAACGCAATAGTCGACTAACTCACCCAAGCTGATTTAGCCAAAAATGAAAGCGACCTTATGGTCGCTTTTTTTATTAAGCAGCTTATTTGCCCTTTTCCGTCAGTGGAAACGCGGCCGAGATACACTTTTTCACTTCAAAACGATAACCATAATCCGCTTTCTTATCCGGCGTGATCTGCAAAATCTCATAGTCATTTAACTCGATCACATTCGATTCGGCGGGCTTCTCACAACGCGAACGGCTATTGGCTTCAAGCGCAAAGGCAAACGTCGCTAACCATTGCCGCACGAGATACTGATATTGCGCCCGCACCGACGCATAGGTTTGCTTGCGTTCCGCTTCTTCGCGCTCATCGGCGGTTTGTTTGTCAGCCGGTTTGTCGGCTTCAAGCTCGGGCTTAATCTTAGCTAACTCAGCAATCGGTGCCGTCAGCACATCGGTCGTATGCGGCATAAGCCCTAATGCTGGCTCGACGGGATTATGTTCAGAGGCTTCTTGAGTTGTTGTAATAAAGTCTGCGAACGAGGTTTGAAGGCGGGTTTCTAAATCAATCAGTAAGCTCAAGTGATACAAGACCACAGCCGCCAACACGATACGGATCGTAAAGGTCGTTTTACGAAAGGATGTATGTGAGGTGATCCGTAACGATTTGACACCCAAAGGTTTAAGCAAAAAAATTAATACTAAATAGATGGGGATAATCAACTGCAATGCCAGCAGCACAATTGCGCTCACCATTAAAAACCAAGCGGGCATATAGAGTAAAATCGCTAAGTTATGGGTGTAATCCAGATGACTTGCCGACACCCCGACCACTTCGTTAACTATGGCGCCAGACCAACCTAAGGCAAAGTTGGCAATAATGGCGTAAAACAGCAACAACACAGCCTTGCCTGCCAAACTGTGCCAGACCCGCTCGAACACGGGCCAAAACTCGATGGCCATCGCGATAACCGCAATCACGGCGACCACACCCATCAAGTCAGTACTAAAGGCCAATATCAAGGCAATAAGATACAGCTTTTGCGCAAAGGATAACTTAGCAAACCCTTGGCTTAGGTAGCGCCACAACTTGCTCAACCCTAGCTGGAGCTCGCTAGGCAAAGGCTTGATGACTTGCCGTAAGTGCTGGCGGGCAGATTCAGTGTAACGACCTAAATTCATTATAATTTTAAATTCCGGTTGCGATTAAGACACGCTTGAGTTGCCGATGTAAGCTGCAAAATCTATGGCGACACTCGCGTCAACTATGCCAGTGTAGCGACTAACTTTGGCAATTCACTAACAAAACTTGCCGAATCGTCCTTTAGCGGCGAAATGAATCTCCCACGAGATTCTATGTCGATGATGCGGAGCAGAAATATCGTTTAAAGGGATTTAGAAGTAATAGCTATGAGTAAATCAAAGCGACCTTAAGATCGCCTCAATGAAGTGTTATGAAGCTGACTCAGAATAGACTCAAACGACATTTAACTCCCGCTCGGCAAAGACAGCTTTCGCGACGAACATGCCATTCAGTGCTGCGGGGAAGCCAGCATAAACAGACATTTGCAGTATCACTTCGACGATTTCCTGCGGTGCACAACCAACATTCAACGCGCCATTAATATGGACGTTAAGCTGCGGCTGACAATGCCCCAACGCTGTGAGCGCCGCGACCGTGACTAACTCACGCGTCTTAAGATCGAGTCCTTCACGTTGATAAATATCCCCAAAAGGATATTCGATAATGTACTTGCCCAAGTCGGGGCAAATATTTGCTAGACTGTTGATCACTTTCTCGCCCGCTTCGCCGTCGATTTCAGTCAGCTTAGCTAAGCCCTGCACATACCTTTGATTACTCATTTTGACTCCTTAGGATTTGACCACAGAAGTCAGCTTACGCCTTAGAGTTAACTCTAAGTCAACAGTTGATTGATGAATAGCATAGGCAGCCCTTTGATTGAAGTAAAAAGACAACAGAGGCAGATATAAGTTAATACTATTAATAATTTATGACCTAAAAACACAACTTAGCGACTCAGCCGAATCGCTAAGCTTAATCACTGAAATGCGTTTGGTAATAGCGGATTTTTTGCTCGAGGGCAATCAGATGCGCCTGCTCTTGGCGAATACGCTCAGCCAATTGTGCGGCATGTTGCTCAAGTAATTGCTGTCGCTCGCCTGCGGTTGTATCGCCTTGAGCACGCAGTTCGGCATAGGTCAAAATCTGCTTTAGTGGCATGCCCGTTTCTTTTAAGCGATTGATAAATCCAATCCATTCTGCTTCTTTTTCCGCATAGTCGCGGTGCCCGCTCACATTTCGCACCACAGACCGTAGCAAACCGATTTTCTCGTAATACCTGAGCGTATGCGCCGACAAACCTGTGAGTGCAGCAAACTGACCTATGTTCATAATCTAACGATCCGCAGGATGATTAACGCCATCATTCGTGGGCACATTGTCTAAATCGAATGGATTGACCCCTTCGAGGCAACCAATGTTGTAACCATATTCATGGGGATTGGAACGCCGCTGGTGATGGGTGTAAATGCCGCAGTTGGAGCAGAAGTAATGCTTAGCGGTTTTGGTATTGAATTCATAGCATTTCAGCACATCTTCACCCTTGAGGATCTTGATCCCCGCCAGCGGTACAGAGCCGACAATCGCGCCCTTACGGCGGCAGATAGAACAATCGCAGCGGCGCGGATTTTCGATGCCATTGGGCAGCGATAATTGCAACACCACAGCGCCACAGTGGCAAGACGCTTGGTGTTCAGCTTGAATATGGGTGTTTCCGACTCGTTTAATCATGCACTGCTCCTTGTTTCGCTTAATGTTATCGCTAAATGCCTATAACGCCATGGCTTGTCGCTTGTTCTTTATGCTGCTAGTCTGACCATCTTAAACGAGCGTTTCAACTCGCATTTTTAGATCGGCAATTCAATGCCAAACACACTGGAAAACACAATGGAAAAGTTTCTCGCACAGCACCCTATAGTGACCGAAATCCCCGTAGCT
Source organism: Shewanella vaxholmensis (assembly GCF_031932135.1). Taxonomy (NCBI): domain Bacteria; kingdom Pseudomonadati; phylum Pseudomonadota; class Gammaproteobacteria; order Alteromonadales; family Shewanellaceae; genus Shewanella; species Shewanella vaxholmensis. The sequence continues at coordinate 30,244 of NZ_JAUOEV010000008.1, read as the reverse complement.
TGGGGCGAAATGGATGCGTTGCAACACGTCAACAACGTCGTCTATTTCCGCTATTTTGAAACGGCCCGTATCGACTTTTTCAATCGCCTTTTCCCGCTAGATACCCTGTATAAATCAGGTATTGGCCCTGTGATCAGCGAAAATCAGGCCCGCTATAAACGCCCAGTGACCTTCCCCGATACTCTATTAGTGAGTGTCAGCATTAGCGATATTCACAGTGATAGATTTACCATGCATTATCAGGCTTTTAGTAAACAGCAGCAGGCAGTAACCACCTTAGGTACTTCAGTCGCGGTGATGTTTAACTTTAAAACCGGCAAAAAGGCCGACTTACCGGCAGAACTGCTGGCGATTCTCAAACAGCACGAACTCGCCTAAGCTAACCAAATCGATAGCTAAATTGCCAGCACACTTTAGCCCATACCTTGAGGGAAGCATGTATGTCAGATAACGAAAATATCGAGATAGCCATTGAACATCAACAGGATAGACAGCGTTTTATTATCCCTGTCGATGGCTATGAAGCCGTGTTGGAATACCAATTATCAGGCAAGGATATCGATTTTAGCCGCACCTTTGTCCCCAACGATCTGCGCGGTAAAGGACTTGCCGAACGCTTAGTTCGCCACGGGCTTAAATGGGCAAAAAGCCAAGACTTGGCTATCCAAGCCAGCTGCTGGTATGTGCAGAAGTTTTTGAAAAATTAGACTTAAAACATAAGCAAACACATCGCAGCAAAGGAGTGCCGCTAAATGACAGTCGCCCTATGTCGTAAAAGTTTACTGCTTGTAAGCTTACTTATCTTGTCCGCCTGCCAACAACGCCAAGCCATTCTTATTACCCAAGGTATTGAACCCTTTAAGGTAAAAGCCATTGAAACCGCCTTGATCCAATCTGGCTGGCAAGTAAATCAGAGTACCATCGCCATTCCGGCAGAATTCCCTAATACGGCCATTGCCACCAATCCCGCTTATCGCGATTCCCAAGCCATCACTGAGATAGAAAATATCCTCAAAGGCCAAGGTTTTGCCGAACCGACAGAGTATAAATTTGCCGAAGGTAAGCACTTTTTCAGTATGAATAATATCGGTATTTACTTACGTAACAGTGAACAGGCTTTGCAACCTTTACCACCAGACTTTATCAGAACAGATCATTGTACTGCGGGTGATGCAACCCTGAATCTTTCGCCTCAAGGCCAAGCCATGCTCGAATATGAGAGGCCCATTAATGATAATTTTAAATTAGAACAACACACAGGAACTTGGCAATTCGATGGTGCGCAACTCAGTGTCACATTAGACCGAGCCCAGCAGGTGTTTAAGTTAACCCACGAGCAAAGGCCTATTTGGCGTGGACTCAGCCCTGCGGATATCTACACGCCAATCCAAGATTCTGATTTTAAAGTGCTTAACTGCACCTTTTTGCTTATCTATCTTGAGTAGGTCCTTAAGCCGCATCCGAGCTTAAACCTTTATTTTTACATTTAAAAACACTTGTACTGTACAGAGCTAAATCCAATACACAGGGTAATGGCGCTTGGGATCGGTGGAGAGGTTATTGACTACCAGCGCGACCAGTAAGAGTAATACTGAGCCGAGAAATACTGGCATTAGCGCGTAGAGAAAGCCGAGTTGATGTACGTTCTCACCGCCTATCACGGCAATCAGTGCCGTTGCACCGCCCGGTGGATGCAGAGTGCGAGTCAGGTACATGAATGCGATAGACAGGGATACTGCTAAGGCGCTGGCTAGCACCACATAATCGCCACACACTTGGTACACTGCGACCCCAATTAAGGCCGATAACACACTGCCACCAATCAAATTACGCGGCTGAGAAAATTCCGCCAGCGGTGCGCCGTACACAAGCACAGCAGAAGCGCCGAATGAACCAATCACAAACATAGTGCCAACGAGGTTTTCGCTCATATAATTTGCGAGACTCGCGACCAAGTAAATGCCACAGAAAGCTCCCACCCATGACCACACAATCTTTTTAAGTGGCTGTCTTGGTGGGCAAATGTCCTTCGAGCGCATGCGGGTAAAATAGAATCTCATGGTTAATCCGAACCGATAAAAATGAGGCGATACAGATAAGTGATCTGCATCACAGTTAACGGGTCGACAAATTAACGCTTCAGCAGCGCAATTGCAATTGCGCTGACCGAGAGACGGAAAAGATTAAGCACTTTCACCATTCAGGTTGGCGAGCATTTCGCGGATATCTTCAGGGATAGGGCGACTTTTTTCGCAGCTGTAGTCGTAATGTACCAATGTGGTTTTCACTTCAGCGGTTTTATTGCCGGCTTGCCAACAGGTTTGCGTCAGCTCGAAACTGCTGTTGCCGGTGCGGCTCACATAGGTTTTCACTGTCACGCTTTTGCCGTAATAGGTTGGCGCAATAAACGCCACGGTAAAACCCGCGACAATTAAGTTCCATTGCTGCAAATCCAACTCTGGATTAAAAATTTCGAAAATTGGCGTACGCGCGGCTTCGCACCATACGGGGATCACTGTGTTGTTGATATGGCCTAGACCATCGGTTTCTGTGAATCTTGGGTGGATTTCGAGGCTGTATTCGGTAACTGACATTCGGACTTCCCTTTTATTGTTATTCTATAAGCTGATGAATTTAATGCTTATCGCGATTAAGCTACCCGCACCAAATTCATCCTTTATCCCAAGCCTACCAGACCCTAAAGGCTAAACAAACCTAGATCTTAGAATTGGCAACTGGCAGTTTCTGCCGTTTGCTTGCCATTGGCATCATACTTTTTCATGCATCCTGCCTTACCCATATCATAAATTTTTTCATATTCTAACTTGCCACTATTGTAGGACTTAAACACGCCATGGCTTTTTGGGTTTTCTAAGTGATAAATAGTGCGACCTTTGACCATTTTAGAATGAGCAGCAAACCCTGGGTCTTCCTGATAGATCACACCCTTGATATAACGCTTATGGACCACATGCTGTTCATCGATGCGCAGCATTTCTTGCGCGATTTGGCCATTAGAGTCGTAACACACTTTATCCACGGCATAATTGCTATCTAACTCTTCGATGCAATTCACAGCACCGTTATCAAAATATTCCCGCTGCATACCGCAGCGCGCAATGGCGTTATCCCAGAAATAAGGTTCACCGTTCCAGGTTTCACCTTCTTGCTGGCAGTAGTTCCAAAAATGCTTTAACTGGCCATTCGGATAGAAGCTGTAATGGGGGCCAGAGAGACGGTTATTCACCAGTTGACCATATTGAGAGAGTGAGTATCCACCATCGGTGGAATAACTGATACTTGGGCCATATTCCTTACCCGCTTTAAAGGCCTTCATATACTTTAAACGGCCGTTGGAATCGAACTGATATTCTTTATCTACGGCGCCATTAGTGTAATAGGACAATTTATATAACGTGCCGCTGTCGAGATATTCACGCTGCTCGCCGTGTTTTATCGATGAGGTTGTTTCACTTTTATTATTGATCACCCCTTCACAATCATCTGAGTAGGGATTCTCACGCATGATACATTCATCGTGCGAAGGCTTTAGCGCCACCGCTTCATTAAATTTATAACTCGTTAATTCAGCCAGCTCACTGCTCCGGGGGTTAAAACGCATTTGCTGGCCATCTAACTCACCTTGGCGATAGTTAGAAATATCTACCATAATATTCTGACTGGAATACCAAATACTCTGACCATTAAGCCTACCTTGCTCATAATGGCGGATATTAAACATCCGATTATTCTTGTCGAATGATTTAGACTCACCTTGACGCAAGCCGTTGATATAATTCACTTCAGTACGAGCCCCGTTCTCGGTTTTAAATATCCAAGGACCAGTGCGTTTTCCTCCAAGGTAAGCCCCTTCGCCGACCTGATCGCGAAAATGTCCGCGGGTCTCTTTATCGACCCAAGGCCCTTGTTTTACGCCTTGTTCATAGCGCCCTTTCGTCCCATCTTGCTCTAACCATTCACCGTCTTTGACTCCGTTGCGATAAATGCCTTTTTCCATTAATTGCTTAGCACCTTCGGTGCTGGAGCCATAATCTAGTGCATAAATTTCGTAGGGGCCGTCGAGCACATCCTGATTGTAGTGGGCAAAACCGAAGTTATCGGCCTCATCGAATATCGACTGTGTAATCCATTTACCTTGTTTTTTACCGTCAAGGTATTCGCCTTCCCAATAGGTTTCTCGGCTATCGGCTTCCATCCACTTACCGACTTTTTTACCCTGCTTGTAATCGCCCGAATACATCACATTGCCATTGCGGCCATCGTAAGCAACATAGGCACCATCGAGCAGACCTTGGGCATAATGACTTTCACTCGCAAGCCCTGCCCAAGTGCTACCCATGCCCATGCTCATAAAATTGTAGAATGGGCCTGTGCGGGGGATTTCAGCGCCGCCGCTTTTAAGCCAGTCGAAGTGATCAGCCTCAAAGGCCACACTCACCAATACAAAACTACCGTCTTCTTCGCTATAACCACTGCGATCAAAGGTGGTCACTAAGCTGTATTGGCGCTCAATGCCTTGAGCATCTTTATCTTTGCGAGTCAGTGGATAACGTAATTTATACTCGACGGCGGTTTTTACATCGACGGGTGAACCTTCGGAATTTCGATAACCCACTAAGGTTGGCCTGAGCTTAGTTGAGCCATCGACAATCGCTTTAATGGCAGGATCTTCAATTGCTTCAACATCATAGGTCATACGGTATTGCTGTGGCGGAATCTGGCTTAGCACTTTACGGACACCGCCCACGGTAAACGTGGTTAAGGTTGGGGCCACTTCATCGAGCACAACTTGTAGGCGCGGTAGTTTAGTCAGCTCTTCCCCATCAAAACCATAGCCGCGCAGGTGCTGACCATCTTCATCCTTGAGCATGACGATCACTTCTTTAGTGCCGCCTTTATCAAAATCATAGTAAAAAACTGCCACAATTTCAGCGCGGCCGTAATCGTCAATGCGCACGCCTGGCGCATCGCCGTAGAGCATTTCGCTCCATACGTGCTGGTCTTTTTGGTAGAAATCGAGCCATTGGCCGTTAGGAAGATCCACGGGACCGTGAACCACTTTGTCGAAATCCGCCGCCACCGCAGCAGGAATGACCGCAAAAGAAGAAAGTAACACAGCACCGACAGCGGCGCATAAATGACGAATCGAAAGTTCCATTTAACTATCCTTTACACCGACACCTTGCGCCTCGTGCGCACCAGTAAACGGGGCGAATTTTAAGCTAAGTTAGGCGCTTCAGGAAGTAGCAGAAACAAAAAAGGCCGCAATAGCGGCCTTTAGCAACAATAACTTAACAATCAGTTGTTATACATAGCATTTATTTCATGGGCATATTTATGGTAAATCATCTTGCGGCGCAACTTAAGCGTTGGGGTAATTAAACCCGCTTCCATCGAGAAAGCTTCAGGCAAGAGGGTGAACTTTTTAATCTGTTCAAATCCCGCCAGCTCATGCTGCAACTGCTTTAAGCGCTGCTCAAAATGTTCAACCACATGGCTATGGCGCAGCAATTCTAAAGGAGACTCATACTTCAGCCCTTTGTCCTTCGCCCACGCTTCCAGTGACTCAAACGCTGGCACAATTAAGGCGGTCACATAGTTACGCGCATCGGCAATAATCGCCACTTGTTCGATAAAAGGACAACAACCCACAGCGCCCTCAACCCGTTGCGGCGCAATATATTTGCCGTTAGAGGTTTTCATTAACTCTTTGATACGGTCGGTAATAAATAAGTTACCTTTCGCATCGAAACGCCCTGCATCACCGGTTTTTAACCAACCATCTTCAAATGCTGCAGCGGTATCTTCAGGACGATTGTAATAACCACGCATCACAGTGTCGCCACGAACTAAAATCTCATCGTCCTTACCCAGCTTAATTTCGATTTCAGGTAGGACTTTACCGTTTGATCCGGCAACACGATTGTCCAAGGTGTTACAGGTCACAGTGGCGTTGGTTTCGGTCATGCCGTACCCACAAAGTACAGGAATATTAATCGCATGAAAGAAACTGCCAACATTCACATCTAATGCCGCGCCACCGCAGGGCATAAACTTCAAACGTCCACCGAGCACAGCTTGCAACTTGCTATACACAAGTTTGTTAGCTAAACGCCATTGCAGCGATAACCATAATCCGCCCTTAGCACGACCTTGGCCGACTTCGAACTGACGCCCGCCAACGCGCATAGCCCAAGCAAACAGCCTCTTACGGCCATCGGCCGACTTGGCGACTTTATCTTGTACAGCGCTGTACACTTTTTCGAGGAAACGCGGCACCACACACAAGGTATGTGGACGTACGGCGCTAATCGCCTCTTTCACTCTTTGGGTATTTTGCAGATAAACGTTATGACCGCCACGGCACAAAACGTAGAAACTCCAACTGCGCTCAAATACGTGACTTAATGGCAAAAATGCTAAAGACACATCGCCAGCTTTAAAAGGCAAAATATGATCGTGTTGACGTATAGTCGAGGCCATATTGCGGTAATCCAGCATCACGCCTTTAGGATCGCCCGTGGTGCCAGAGGTATAAATTAAGGTCAGTAAATCATCGAGATTAGCCGCCTGTAAAAGCTGGTTAAGCTCAACTTCTTGCTTAATCGCTTTCGCATCGTCCGCTAGTAGGGCATCTAAATGCCAATGCTGAAAAGCTTTGTCGGCTGCGAGTGCCACGCTGGCATCAAAAACAATTACATGCTCTAGGCTTGGGCATAAGGCTTGCAACTCACACGCCATAGCATATTGCTTAGCATCGTCGACAAACATAACCTTCGCCGCGGCATCGTTAACGATAAAGCTTGCCTGCTCGACGGTACTGGTGGGGTAAATCGGCACCACAACGGCGCGACTTTTAAGCGTCCCGACATCGGCACAGGTCCACTGTGGGCAGTTTTGCGCCAAAATAACGCAACGGTCTTGCACTTGTACGCCAAGTTCGATCAACACTTGTGCAATTTTACTGCTAATTTGGTCAAAGGCCTGCCAACTCACCTGATGCCAAGGAGCGGCCATTTCAAAACCTTCCAGCGCTATTGCGTCTTTTAAAGACTCGCTCTGCTGCTGTAATAGTCGAATAACATGATATTGATCGAGAGACATAAGAGACTCACCTTTTAGCTTACAAGTGTACCGCTTTTGCGCCATTCTACCTGAAGGCCAGCCAAAAACTAAGAGTTTTTGCTCTAATCTTGTGCAAGCTAAGTCCCAATATCGCAATCTATATCCGTTTAGCCGCTAATGACATCTCCCTTCCAGAGGGTTTTCTTGCCCCAAAACAAGACTATGCTCCCAAGTATCATTAAGAGCATATCCCAGATAAACCAATCACCTAGATTGCCGCCATCCCGTAAAGATGCAAGGCTGATGGAAACCCACAGGGAATGTCCCGCGACAACCATCATAGTGAGCGTGACATGCAACACTCGGCGACACATACAGCCAAAACCTAAGGTCAAAGCGCAGGCCCAATAAGTGCTGAGCACCAGATGACCCACTAACGGCATATTCAGATCACCACTGAGCCAACCCAGCAGTAGACTACACGCCAGCATAATGCCGACGACCACATTCAGCAGTCGTTGCTGCCCACGGCAAAAAGCCGCAATGAGCCCTTTTCGGCCATCAAACCCAGGCATCAGCAATAAGGTTTCGGTCGAGCGCGAACGCTGCACTCGACTCCAATGCACCAGAGCACAGCTAATCACGCTGAACTGTGCCAATAGCAGTAATACAGGGAAATTCTGATGGAATTGGTGCGATAACACCCCAAGCACTAGGCAGACTGCCGGTATAAGCAGCAATAAAATCGTCAGCATAGGGCCGATAAAAAAATTGGTGGGATGCAGATAACGCTCAAAGCGGCTCAAAATGCGCATCGATTGCAAATTTGGCAGCCAGAACCAGCCCATTTCGAGGCCATTGAGGTACACGGTTCTCGCCTCAGCACGCCAAGGTAAAGCACGGCAGGTACGGACAATAAGCGCACCTAATACCACCAGTGCAATCGCACTTAACCATAGGGAAATATAAGCTGTAATCAAGGAGATAAACGGCACTAAAACAAACAATAAAAAGGAAGCGTAAAACCACTGAGTGCTGAGTAAACACAGGTAAATAAAGGCAAAACTCATCACCAAGGCCAGCACTAAGGTGGACAGGCTAGACATTGAACCCAGAGCCAAACAAATTAACACGCCTATGCCAAACACGCTGGTTAACACCACAGCACTTTGAATATAAATATGGCGACGATAATGGGGAATTAACTGAGCGCACTCGCTCGCCATCAAACGTATAAGTTGCCACGCCACCGCCGCCGAGCTTGAAACGATTCCCATACAAAACAACAATTCAACACTGTCACTTTTGCCCTGCAACGCTGTAATGCAACCTAAGACCATTCCCAATAAGCCGGTACCCAAAAAGCTCAAACTGCCGACATCAAAGCACCAAAGACGCAGCATGCCTTTAAAAGGATTCATCAACCGCGCGCCTTTCATTTTAGCTGTCGGCGTGATGTTTAGTTCTGGCGCACTCATCTGTGTAGCTCCATAAAAAGCTGTTCCAGATTAAGGGCTTCGTTCTTTAATACACCCGAGATTGGCGCGCTGTGCTCGCCTAAATCCACCAGCACAGAATCACCGACACGGCTGAGCACAGTGACCGACTCAGGCAAAACTGTTGCAGGCGCGAGTGTGAGTAAACGCACTTGTTCCCGTAGAGCATCGATTTCTTTAAACAGCACTAATTCGCCGCGTTTAATCAGCGCCACATGGCTGGCAACTCGCTCGATATCTGAAGTGATATGGGATGAAAACAGTACAGCGGAGCCGGATTCGAGGGCGAGCTCGAACAAATCGACCATAAATTTGCGCCGCACAATCGGGTCGAGACTGGCAACCGGCTCATCGAGGATCAATAGCTCAGGACGATAAGCCATCGCCATAATCAAGGCTAGCGACTGTCTTTGCCCCACAGATAAACGTTGCACCTGTTGGGTCACATCTAACTCGAACCGTACTAGCCAATCTTGTTCTAATTGCCTGTCCCAATTGGGATAAAAGCTGCGGTGTAAATCGAGGGCGCGCTCAATGGTAAACCCTTCATAACCAAAAGGTTGCTGCGGCACATAACCTAAGCGCTCCTTTGCCTTTGAGGTTAAGTTTTCGGGCATTTCGCCTAAGGTAACAATACTGCCAGAATCCGGCGTAAGCACGCCTAAGGCGCAGCGCATTAGGGTCGATTTACCCGCCCCATTTTGCCCCAATAGCCCGACCACCATGCCCGCGGACAAGGTTAACGATAAATCCTTAAGCGCCCACTTTTCACCCGCGTCTTTGCCGCGAAAGACTTTATTCACTTGGCTAAATTCAAGTATTGGTGTGCACGCTTGGTCCATCGAATTTCATCCTTTTTTATTCTATTTATCGATAATTGACAGTAGGTTAACGCTAGTCTTGCCAGCGTTCATTTATCAATTGTATTAACTCAGACAAGCTGACGCCTAACTGTTTAGCCTGCGATAACAAAGCATCGAGCTGGGGTTCGAGCATGCTCGCCCCCGATGCCATAGTCTCAGTGCGCAGCGCAACTTTTGTCGCTTGGCCGCGGCGGCGTTCGAGCCACCCCTGATCGACAAGCTGCTGAATCGCACGGGAGACAGTCATAGGATTCACTGCAAGATGCTCGGCAATCTGGCGCACAGAGGGCAAGACATCATCCACTTGCAGTTGACCGCCCACAATTAAACGCACGACTTGCTCGTGTAATTGTTTATAAATGGGTTCGCCACTGCTGGGGTTGACATTTAAAAGTTCTAACATTAGCCTTTACACACTGTATTAATACATTGATACACCGATACACTGGTATTTAAATTAACACACTCGTCCTGAAATGCAAAAAGGAAAGCGCGCATGATAGATAGCATGACACACAGGAAGTTAAGCAACACAGTTCAACGCCTTGTGCCAACTCAGCCACGGCATGGTGCCACATGGCGCACGCGTACTTTGAGAATGAGCGCCCTCATACTGGCAATGGCAAGTACGGCGACGTGGGCGAGTGATGTGAAAAGCCAAGAGACACAAGCGACGGCAGATATCGCTAATAAGATCGAAACTTGTTATGTAGAAGGCGTTTCCGATCGTCTAAACTGCGGTTTTGTGACTGTGCCAGAAAACCCTAACAAACCCGATGGCAAACAGATCCAAGTGCATTACGTTGTTTTGCCTGCGGTGAAAAATGCCAATCATGAAGAAGCCTTGCTGGCGATTGCAGGCGGCCCAGGACAATCGGCCATAGAGAACGCGGCAGGTTTCGATGCCATGCTGAGCAAAGTCCGCCAACAGCGGGATATTCTACTGATCGATCAAAGGGGCACAGGCCGTTCGAATGTGCTGGCCTGCGATGAAGGTGCTCAATCTCCACTGTCCTTCGATGACGATAATGTCGATACCTTAGCCGAAACGCAAAAATGCTTAGCCAAAATTGATGCCGACGTGACCCAATATGGCAGCCTCAATGCGATTAAAGACTTCGAAGCCGTACGAGCGCACTTAGGCTATAAAAAACTGCATATTTACGGCATCTCCTACGGCACTCGTATGGCGCAGCTTTACATGCGTTTATACCCGGCACACTTAGCCACAGTGACCTTAGACGGCATAGTGCCGATGCAACAAAGCGTATTAGAAATTGGCTCGGCGATTGATCGTGGCTTCGACTTATTGTTTAAGGATTGCCAAGCAACCGCCGCCTGTAACAGTCAATTCCCCGAGTTAAAAGCGGACTTTGAGCGAGTCGACGCTAAGCTCGCCACAGGCCCTGTGATGGAAAACGTTTACGATCCCGTCACGGGCGAAAAAACCATGTTAACCATGACGCGCGGTAAATTCTCTGGCTCGATCCGCATGGCACTGTATCAAGCCAATGTGCGCGCCCTCTTGCCCCATGCGATTCATCAAGCATCGAAAAACAACTTCCAACCTATACTCGGCCTCTATGCCCTCACTATCGACAATGCTGGCATGGCGATGGGCATGCACGCCTCTGTGGTCTGTGGCGAAGATATGCACCGCATTACCCCAACCATGCGCGAGCAGGCCAAAAAATCCTTTATGGGCAGAACCATGCTCGAAGGCTTAGGGGCGACTTGTTCAATATGGAAAGTGCCTGCGGTCGATATCAGCTTTAGCGAGCCCATTAACAGTAACATTCCGACCTTGTTGTTATCCGGCGAAATCGACCCCGCTACCCCACCAAGCTGGGGCGAGTTAGCCATGGAAAAACTCACCAATGCCAAACACTTTGTCGCTCCTTATGCGACCCACGGTGTGGCCTATCAATCCTGCGCCAATAACCTGATTGCCGATCTCGTCCGCTCGGGCTCAGTCAACGATCTCGACGGCGAATGTTTGAACAAAGATGTGCGCCGCAGCTTTTATTTAAATGCCAGCTCGGTAGAACCGCTTAATGCAACCAGCACAAAACCACCACAACAGATGACCACGCCAGCACTGGAGCTAAGGAATAAGCCATGATTAAAGTATCCCATATTTCCAAGCGCATCGGTGACGTGCAGGCGCTGAATGACTTAAGTTTTGTCGCACAAAACGGCCAAATCACAGGACTACTCGGCCCGAACGGGGCAGGTAAAACGACCTGTTTACGCACTATCTTTGGCCTGCTGAAACCCGATAACGGCAAGGCTGAAATCGAAGGCATAGATGTCGCCATCGACCCTATTGGCGCTAAGCAGCAACTCGGGCTATTCCCCGACCCTTTTGGTCTGTATGAACGCTTAACACCACGGGAATACATTCGCTATTTTGCCGAGCTAAGCGGCTTATCATCCAAGGAGGCCAAGGAAGCCACCAGCCAAGTGATTGCGAAATTGCGCCTCGAAGACATTAGCGATCGCCGCTGCAAAGGCTTCTCCCAAGGACAAAGGATGAAAACCGCCCTCGCACAGGCAATCGTCCACAGCCCGAGCAATATTATCCTCGACGAGCCGACCCGTGGGCTGGATGTGATGAGTACTCGCCTATTGCGCGACATTCTTATCGACCTTAAAAATCAAGGACATTGCGTGCTGTTCTCGAGCCATGTGATGCAGGAAGTCGCCGCGCTATGTGACCAAGTGATCGTTATGGCCCAAGGCAGAGTCGTCGCCATTGGTAGCCCAACAGAGCTTTGCATTCAAACGGGCAAAGACTCGCTCGAAGAAGCCTTTATTCAACTTATCGGCACGGATGAAGGGATAGCGGCATGATGACTCAAACTAACAAGAATGCAGGCAGCATCAATGATGTACAAGCTCAGATAGATAAGATCATGGATAAGGGAATGACAGCATGAATAAAATAATCGCTATGGTTCGTAAAGAACTCATCGATGCCGCCCGCGATAAGCGCTCTGTGATGGCGGGTCTGTACTACGCCATAGGCACGCCGCTGATCATGTGCGGCCTATTTATGGTGTTAATTGGCCAGCTAACCAGCCCCGATGATTTGAAAATCACCATTAAAAATCCCGATAAAGCACCGGATTTAGTAAGATTTTTATCAAATAAAGGCATCACTCAAGGCGCAGCCGATGGCTCTGACGCCAAAGACCTTAAAGCAATAGAACTGATCATCAGCACCGACTATGCCGCGCAGATGAATCAAGGTAAAGGCGCCGAGATCACTATCGTGGCCGATAATTCCGATGAAAAACTGCAAAAATCAATTCGTAAACTCGAGAAACAACTGCAGGCCTACAGCGCTGAAATGGGCAGTTTACGTTTAATCGCCCGCGGTATCGACCCGCGTGTGGTACAGCCGCTCAAGGTCAGTGTACACGACCAAGCTACCACAGACTCTAAGGGCGGAATGATTTTAGGGTTTGCGATTTTCACTATGATTTACTCGGTATTTATCTCGGGCATGAACCTAGCGATCGACACCAGTGCCGGTGAGCGCGAACGCAACTCCTTGGCGCTACTACTGAGCCATCCGCTGACCACTCGCCAATTAGTGCTATCAAAAATAATTGCGGTAAGCCTGTTCGCTTTGCTCGGTTTAGTGCTGATCTTGCTGGTGTCTAAAATCGCCTACGCCTTTGTGCCATGGCAGGAATTAGGCTTTAGCGTCAATATCACCACAGAATTTATGCTGCTGATGTTAGTAGTCGGTATTCCCGTGGCGTTAATGGCCGCTTGTCTGCAACTGTTTGTGTCTTTTATGGCAAAAACCTTTAAAGAAGCCCAGTCCTATCTAACTATGGTGCTGTTTGTACCTTTAGCCCTGTCGATGGCCGCCAGTTACAACATAGCGCCAGATATGCTGCAGTGGTTGCCCGTCTCGGGTCAGCAACAGGCATTAATGGACTTTATCAAAGGTAAAGACTTGCCCATGTTGCAGTTACTGGTTTCGACCTTAGGCACACTCGCCATTGCGGTATTGCTCGCCTTTGGCATGGAAAGGTCACTCAAGAGTGAAAAAGTGATCTTCGGTTTATAGGGCGCTTCAATTGATAAACTTGGGGACGACAAACTTGAGGAGCGATAACTAAGTCGCTCCCAAGTTGAAAACCTCAATAGCTACGGGAGTTTGTTATGGAAAACGAATTTGTCTTAATGGTGATTATGGTCAGCTTCATTATTGGCCTCAGCGCCACTGAAATGTTTAAACACTATCTAAAGGCGCGCCAACTTGGAGTGGGCACCGCAGACGATAGGCACCTTGAGGACAAAGTGACTCAACTCAGCCTACAAAACCAAGCACTAATTGAGCGAGTACAAGTGCTTGAAAAAATAGTGACAGAGCCAGAGTACGAGCTAAAGCAGCAGATTAATCAGTTATGAACCCTAAGCTCCTCAAACAACAAAGCCACTGGATTTTCAGTGGCTTTATTTTTTTTACAGGCTAGATAGAAGCTTACTTAGCCTTAGGCCTGAATGCTTTGATAACCGACTCATTGCACTCTAAATACGGGCCTTCCATCAAGTCGATACAATAAGGAATGGCGGGGAACACGGCATCTAAACATTCGCGAATCGATTTGGGTTTGCCGGGCAAATTCACAATCAATGAATCGCCACGTAACCCTGCGGTTTGACGAGACAAAATGGCGGTAGGCACAAATTTTAATGACTCGGCGCGCATCAACTCACCGAAGCCTGGCATCATGCGATCGCAGACGGCTTCTGTAGCTTCTGGGGTGACATCGCGTTTCGCAGGTCCTGTGCCGCCCGTAGTGACAATCAAACAGCAATCCTGCTCGTCGGCCATTTTGATCAGCGTCGCTTCAATCACATCCTGCTCATCGGGGATCACTTGATAAATCGGCTCCCACTCGCTGGTGAGATAGTCGTTGAGCGTGTCGATAATCGCCTTGCCTGAGATATCTTCATAAATTCCCGCGCTGGCGCGATCGCTGACCGTCACAATACCGATTTTTGCTTTGCTCATAGGAAATCCCCAATGATGTTGAAATGAAACATGCCGAAGTGAAAATTGTCCACATCAAGCATGGAAGAAGCCGCGACAGCTTCGACCTTAAGCCGCAGCTAAAATAGCATAAATGCCTAACCAATGGAGCGACTAAAACGTGATGAGGTTCGCGCAACACCGTTTAAACACTCGGAATTTAAAAATTGTTCATTGATGACAAACGTCTTCCCCAAAGCAAAGCAGCATTGGGCCGATAAAAACATGCCATAAAGGGAGATTGGCTCAGGCACTCTCACTGCAAGTTGAGCCATTCAAAAGATAAAAACGATCAAAGGGCTAAATCCGCCGTGCATTCCAATACTTAGACGCCCAATAACTGTTATGCAGGCTCGAAATCTTCACCCCTTGGCTAGTGGAAACGTGGAGAAAATTATCGTCTCCCACATAAATGCCGACATGGTGTGTGCTCCAGCCCGTCTTGAAAAATACCAAGTCACCCTTGCGCAGTTGATTTCTCGGCACAGGTTTACCTAAGGCTTGCTGTTCTTCAACCGTGCGCGGCAGCGTCATACCCAACATCTTCTGATAGGCGACAGACACAAAGGCCGAGCAATCTATGCCCCGCTTAGTGCCACCGCCTAAACGATAGGGCACACCGCGCCACTCAGAATGCAGTTCGGAGATATTGCTATCATTCCAAACCGTGGCGGGTTCAACTTGCTTTACCACAGGCTTAGGTTCTGGCGCGCTAGCACAAGCGCCAAGGCCTAAGGCTAAGATAACTATCAGTAATCGTTTCATAGCTTCAAACTCATTGCAGGCAGATTTCACAGTAACGTAATTTTGAGTTTTTATCAGGTAAATTCAGGGCGGCTGGGGATCAAAACGCCCCAACACCCGCGCACTCTAGCAGACTAATATAACCTAAAGCTTAAAACTATAACGCCGTCCACAATAAACGCACACCCACCAGCACCATTAAAATCAAGATGATGCGTTTAAATAACCTATCGTCAATTTTATCTTGAATGAACAAACCTAACTTTACCCCTAACCATGCAAGCGGCACCAATAACAGAGAAACGATAATATTCTCTTGGTTAATCTGCCCAAGCAAACTGTAAGGAACAAGTTTAACCAGATTCACCACAGCAAAAAACACCACGGCAGTGGCTAAAAACTCTGCCTTGGCCAAGCGCAACGGCAACAAATAAGCGTTGAGTGGCGGCCCGCCCGCATGGGCAACAAAGCTCGTAAATCCGGCGGTTAAGCCACACAAGCGCCCAATCAGAGGTGAAGATGATGCTTGAGTTTTATCCCCAAGGATCAAACCATACAAACCAAAACCGAGGGACACACAGCCTAGAATCGCCCGTAAGTAATCTTCGTTTAATCTATCAAACAACAGATAAGCGATAAAAATCCCCACAATCGCCGCGGGTAAGAGGATCCATAAATGACGCGGATTATGTTGCCCCCACCAGGAACGTACACTTAAAAAATCCATATAAATCAGAAGTGGTAACATGACTGCCGCCGCTGTAGCAGGGCTAATGGCCAGCGCCAATAGCGGGACAGTTAACCCGCCCACGCCACCCGCAAAACCGGATTTAGAAATCCCAGTAATCAATACTGCAGGTATCGCCACCAACCAAAAAAGAGGGTCCGTTAACATCAACACATCCTGAATAACGCTTTAAGGTTATCAAGTTACCTGTTGTTGAGGTGATAAAAAAGTAAAAAATCCGCAGCCATTTGACTGCGGATTTTTGTTTTAGCTTTTGGCTAAGCCGGACTAAGTGTTTGTGCTTAAACCGATTCTGCCGTCATGTTCACTAAGCGAGGCGTACTCTTAGTCGCTCTCTTAGCTGACGCAGGGGTTTTGGGCTCTGGCATACGAATGGTTAATGACATGACTAACGCCACCACCAGTAGCACTAAAATCACGTTAAAGGTTGCAATAAACCCACCAAATAACGAGGCGACAATCGAACCGATAATACTGCCGATACCGAAACCTAAGTAGATAACGCCATAGTTTTTAGTCAGGTTATTCAGGCCGAAGAAGTCGCTCACCAGTGAGGGATAAACAGTAATAGTGCCACCAAAACTAAAGGCAACGCAGGCAACCGCGACGAAGAACAAGTTTGCATTCAAAGGGATAAACAACAGTAACACCATACCAACTAGAGTGATGATCTGCGCCAGCGAAATAACCCGAATACGGGGGATTTTGTCCGACAGTATACCCAGCACCAAACGACCACTGAGGTTCGCCATAGCAATTACCGCAACCGCATTAGCAGCGACCAATACTGGCAAGTCGACCATCTTCTCACCGATATCTTTCGCTACACCAATCACATACAAACCACTCATACAGGCGGACAGGAACATCAGCGCCAACATCCAGTATTGTGGCTTACGCATGGCTTCAGCGAGGGTGAAGTCGCGGCTTTCGGCTTGCTGACTTGCGGCTGATTGTGCAGGCGCATCTTTCATCAACATGCCGCCACATAACACCAGCGCCATGGCGATTAAGCCCCACAGTTGGAAGGTGGTTTCAAGACCGGTATTTTCGAGTAACAGCACGTTGATGTATTTAAACCCAAGGCTACCTAGACCATAAGCGCCAATCGCTAACGCCGAAATCAGCCCTTTGCGTTCGGGAAACCACTTCACGCAGTTAGACAAAGTCATTAAGTAGCCAGTGCCATCGGCAAAGCCCACTAAAATCCCGGCACACAGGTAGAGCATCATCAAGTTACTGGCTTGGGCAGTGAGTAAAAATCCCAGCCCGAGTAATAGGCCTGCGCCTAAGGTGACATTACGTACGCCGAAGCGTTCCTGTAATTTGCCCGCCATGGAAGATGCCACAGCCAAAGACAAACTCAGCAAACCAAATACAAACGCCACCTGGCTGACAGGCTCGTCGAGCTTCGCGGCCAACTGCGCATTGAACAGGCTCCAAGTGTAAACTGAGCCGAGTGCAAACTGGGTGATAATAGTACCAACTAAGGTCAGGTACCGAGTACGGTTCATCTCTTTAGTCATGATGCATCTCGCTTTAGGGGATCAGGAATTGAGTCCACTATAAGAGAGATGCCATTCGCGCCGATCAATTAAGGCATGAAATACAGATCTGCAGGAATGAATGACAATTACAGCCTCATCAGCTGTCGAAAAGCCTTAATATTACTACGGCTAACGGGCACCTCGAACGACAAATCATGCAAGCGGATCAGGTAAGTACTATTGAACCAAGGCACGATTTCGCGGATCTTGTTGATATTGACGCAATAGGAACGGTGGCAGCGGAAAAAGCCCTCGGCGGGCAAGCGGCTGACAAACTCGCTAATGGTCATCTGCATCACATAACGGTCGGTGCGGGTATACACATAGGTGAGTTTTTCATCGGCCTCGGCGTAATAAATTTGCTCGCAGGGCGTGACGATAATCCGCTCACCCTTGACTAAATTCACGGTACGACTGGCATTACTCGCCGCTTCATGTTGCGGCTTTGGCGCTTGTCGCCCCGCCTGTTCAATCTTCTGCAATAAGCTGATGATCCGCGGCTCATTGTAAGGCTTGAGAATATAATCGAAGGCTTCGAGCTCGAACGCTTCTACCGCAAATTCTTTATAGGCAGTCACAAACACCACATGGGGTGGATGGGTCGATTTATGCAGATTCTTCGCCAGCAATAGGCCATCGATGGACGGAATTTGGATATCCAAAAACACCACATCAACCTCGTGATCCTGCAGATATTTAAAGGCCTCCAAGCCATCCTCAAAGCTTGCCACTATGTCTATTTCACTGTGGCTCTTTACTAAATACTCCAGCTCCTCACGGGCCAGATATTCATCTTCAACTATGATGGCTTTTAACATACTTGCGCCTCATTTTCCGGTAAATAAAAGCTGACTTCAGTCCCAGGTTCAAGCCGTTTAAGCTGTAAACCTTCGCCGTACAATAACTTCACCCTCTGGTGCACATTCATTAGCCCAATACTGCTGCTTTCTATGCGACCCGCGGCGACGCCATCTATTACCTCCTGGCTGATGCCATAACCAGTGTCACGCACGGCCACGCGAATGCCAGCATCGAGTTTTTTCACTTCTATGGTCACTCTGCCCGGCGCACTACGTGGCTGAATGCCGTGCAAAATGGCGTTTTCCACCAGCGGCTGCAACAAGAGGCAAGGTACACAAAAATGCACATCGTCGACATCGAACACCACTTCAAGCTTGTCGCCAAAGCGCGCCTGCTCGATCGCCACATAATCGCGTACTTGTTTGACTTCCTCTTGGATATCAATCAACTCATCGCCCTTGGCTAGGTTATAGCGCAGATAATCGGCCAGATTGGCAATCAACTCCCGCGCCTGCTGCGGCCGAATACGGATCAAAGAAGAAATCGCATTGAGGGCATTAAACAAAAAGTGCGGGTTAATCTTGCTCTGCAGCGCAGTAAACTCCGCCTTGCGGGTCATCTCTTGCAGTTGCTCAATGCGCGACACTTCCATCTGGGTCGAAATCAACTGCGACAAGCCCACCGCCATTTCCCGCAGCGAGCTGGTAATCCGATAGTTATTGCGATAATAAATCTTCAGCGTACCGCTCACAGTGCCGTTTTCACGCAGCGGAATTATGATGACCGAATGAAAATCCGATAAATGATATTGGCGTAAGTCGTTGTTAATAATGTTTTGATCTAGCTCTATCGCCCTTTGAGTCATCTCGCTAATCGCTTGATGACCATCGACCTCGTAGTAATCTTTGCCAACGCCCATATAGGCTAATACATCGCGAGTATCGGTAATCGCCACGGCATCAGCATGGATTTCATTACGGATCACGCCGCACACTTGCTCTAAGGCATGGCGGTCAATTTTGCGGAAGAAAGGTAAGGTTTTGTTGGCAATATCCAACGCGAGCTTGGCCTGCTTGGCGGCAATGAGCTCTTTCTCATCATCGAGATCTTGCACTAGCTTAATAATCAGTCCGATACACACAGTGCCCGCAATCATGGGATAGGCAATATGGCTCACTATCTCTACACCTACTTGGTGCGGCTCTGTCAGCAGCCAAATCAACAACATGGTCAGTGTTTCGCACAACATGCCCGCCACAATGCCATAAATCCATAACTTAGATTTGGGGCATTTGTAGTAAATCCAGGTCGCCATTAGACCAGCAATAATGCTGGCGATTAAACACGGGATAGAAGTATCGCCATCCATATCAATCAAATATCTATGCAGCCCCGACAACACGCCCGCGGGAATGCCGACCCAAGGGCCAAATAAAATTCCACCGGAAATAATCGCAATAATGCGCACGTTAACCAGCGCACCTTCAACCTCAATACCGGTATAAGTACTAAACACCGCAAATAAGCAAAATATCGCCGCCACAGAGACCAGCTCTGCGGGGGTGTGATTACGCTTTTGGAATAAACGCTGGAACGGTCGAGTGCGGGTTAAAAAGAACAAGGTCATCAGCATCAAGGCCGCCCGTTCAAATACCGCCAGTAACATCATTTGATTTTCGAGCACGCTTTCCCCTTAATCAATCACGCTGAGTGACAGCCTAATTCTATATGTGAATTCTATCTGTGTTAGTGTTAAGCAGTATGCTGAATGGATTACGGCTTAGGCTGGCAATGTCGCCGCCAACGCCTGTACCGATAAAAGATAGACTCGATTTTGCAGATCTGACTTAACGCGTGAAGGATAAAAATCACCGAGACTAACCCTGAACTCGTCCGCTATTTACGGCTCGAGTAAAACATCAAACGCTAATGCCCCACATAAATACAGGCTTGCTAAAGTAAAGGACAGCAAAAACTCCCATACACGCGGGCTCAGTCACAGATTCACGTTTGAATTGGGTTAACAGAGTTATCCAAGGGCGATATTAACAGCTCAATTACCCAGCCATATGACAGCGTCGATTTGCAAAATCCACGGGAATACCCGAAGCTAAAACCTTCGGCTCGAATGCAAGGTGGGATCTGAAACCAGTTCAGCATGCCAGACTAACACTAACTAAGTGTGTCCTCGCAAAGGAATAAGGAGCGAACATGAGTGAAGTTCAAGCACAGTTTTATGGTGGCCCTAAGGAATGCCCTATTGAAAATGGCCGCATTCAAGTTCAACGAATTTCCCCCAAAATCAGTGATGTCGGCGGCATTCCCGTCGCACGGGCGATCCCACAAAAAGAGCGTCGTCTTATCGGCCCTTGGTGTTTCCTCGACCATATTGGCCCAGTCACCGACGGCCCTGAGCTAAACGTTGGCCAGCATCCGCACATTGGGCTGCAAACTTTTACTTGGATGCTCGAAGGCGAAATCATGCACAAGGACAGTCTCGGCAGCGCCCAAGTGATCCGCCCTAAACAAGTTAACTTGATGACCGCCGGACACGGTATCGCCCACACCGAAGAATCCGTCGCTGGCCATAGCACTATGCACGCGGCGCAGCTGTGGATTGCCCTGCCGCTTGAGCATAAAGATACAGCGCCGAGATTCGATCACTATCCCGAACTCCCCACGTGGCACGATGCGGGCGTTGATTTCACACTCCTAATCGGCAGTTGGCAGCATCAACAGGCGCCCACATTGCACTTCTCGCCGATTGTGGCGATGGATTTGTTTGCCGCCGAAAACACTGAGCTCACCCTGACTCTCGACCCGAGTTTTGAATATGCCCTCATGCCACTCGAAGGCTTTTTCCGTATCGATGACCAAAGCTTCAACAACAACGATCTCGCCTATCTGGGGATGTTACGCGAAAGCGTCACGGTCGAACTCGACGCGGGTTGCCGCATACTGTTGATTGGCGGCGCACCACTGGCCGACCCTGTCAGTATTTGGTGGAACTTTGTTGGCCACAGCAAAGACGAAATCGCTAAGGCTCAAGCGGATTGGGAAGCCAGATCTCCACGCTTTGATACTGTGCCAGGCTATGACGGTAAGCGCTTAGTGCCACCGCCGATACCTTGGTGATCTTTAGGCAGATAAATAGATGGGCAAATACTTGATAGCTAGCCCATTAGCATCAATCCGATAACGGCCCACGCCTAGAATGGCTTACCCCATGAGTCTATGGGGTAAGCCTGATTATTAGCTCGCAGCTTGATATGAGTGCGCGAGAACAGCCCGAGCAAACTGCACGCTAAGCCACTCACAGGGCTATAAATTTTACGGATTTTTTACGCGCTATCTTAAAATGGCTTTGCTAGAGTACAGACACTTTCTTTATATGCGTCTTTCTATCCATGACTTCATCCATAGCGGCTCCCATGACTCAATACTGGCGTTCGCACCCAACATTTTTTACCGGCACAGTGCTAGTTATCGCGATTTTTAGCAGTGCTTTTATCGATTATTTTGCTGGTTCCACCATAGCCGTGCTGCTGATCTTACAATTGGCCGTGGTCGCTGTGGCCCTGCAATGCAACGCTAACTTTGCCTATTTTGCAGCTGTGTTTGAGGCGACTAGCTTTAATTTTCTGTTTACCACCCCGCGCTATTCGCTACAGATGTTCAATCTTGAGGACATTCTCAATCTAACTGTGTTTTTACTTGTCGCCCTGACCACCAGCAAATTAGCCGAACTTTATCGCCGCCAACAAGCAGCACTCGAACAGGCTCAGTTACGCAACAGCATCTTATTGTCGGTTTCCCATGACTTACGCACCCCGCTCTCGACCATCATAGGCACCCTGACGACCCTGAAGGAATACATGCCTAAGCTCAGTGCGTCGCAAAAGACTGAGCTGATTGATAGCGCGGCTGCCGAGAGCCATCGTCTGCATCAATATATCGAAAACCTGTTACAGGCCACTAAGTTACAACACGGCGCACTCAAGTTCAGCCTGAGTGAAGACGCCATGATGAATGTATTGCATCAAGCTATCGGCCGCTTTCCCGCCGCGCAGCCACGAATTGTTATCGACAGCGAGGCCGAACTGCCGCCACTGATGATCAGCAGCTCTTTGATTGAACAGGCCATTTTTAATGTGCTGGATAATGCGCTGCGCTATTCGCCCTTAGATAAACCCGTCACAGTAAAAGCTTACCAGCAGGGCGATATGCTGCGGTTAGATATTCAAGATGAGGGCGTAGGCATCGCCGCCGCAGAGGCGCAGGCTATTTTTGAACTTTTTTATCGCCAGCATCCCTCCACTGATGGCGGCGCAGGCCTTGGGCTTGCCGTTGCTAAGGGCATAATTACCGCCCATGGCGGCCAGATCAGCGCCGAACCTGTGGCTAAGGGCAGTCTTATTTGTATTGCTTTGCCGATTAAAAAGGGGGAGCAATAAATGGCTTACAAGGTGCTGGTTGTCGATGATGAAGTGCAAATTCACACTTTTATGCGGATATCGTTAGAAGCGGAAGGCTTTGAATATCATGGCGCCGCCTCGATTGCCTCTGCCCTCGCCCAATATCAAGCACAGCGGCCACACGTGTTAGTGCTCGACCTTGGCTTACCCGACGGCGATGGCATCTGCTTGCTGCAAACCCTACGGCAGCATGACAAAGTGCCCGTGCTTATCTTAACCGCCCGCGATCAAGAGGAAGAGAAAATCCGCCTATTGGAAGCGGGCGCCAATGATTATCTCAGCAAGCCATTTGGGATCAGGGAGTTAATCGCGCGCATTAAGGTATTAGTCCGCGACTTAGTGGACGAACCCGCCTTGAGTGATGTGCTGCAATTTGGCGCACTTAAGCTGCAAAAAAGTACCCACCAGCTTTGGCTCGACCAGCAAGAAATCGCCTTAACTAAAAAGGAATTCGCCCTGATTGAGACCTTAATGTCTCACCCCGGCCAGTTAGTAAAACAAACTGAATTGCTGCGGGATATTTGGGGCGAAACCCATACCGATGACAATCATTATCTGCGGATCTTGGTCAGTCAGTTACGCAAAAAGCTTAACGACAGCACAGAGCAACAGCTGATCAAGACAGAAGCGGGACTCGGTTATCGCTTGACTGACATGAGTCAAAAATAACGTTTTTATCATCAACCACACTTTCAAAAAAATCGTAAAAGGATGTTTGTATGGCACATTTTACTGTCATCGGATTAGGCCGCTTCGGCGTCGCTGTTAGCCGAGAACTGATCCACTTAGGTCATACGGTCACTGGTGTCGATAATGACCATAAAGCTGTTGAAAAATATGTAGAAGTTCTTACAGAAGCCGTAATTTGCGATTGCGCAGATGAGGCGTCGCTAAGGGAACTCGATCTTGCCAGTAGCGAAGTTGTGATTGTCGCTATCGGTTTTGATATGCAATCGAGCCTGCAGTGCACACTGGCACTGAAAAATCTCGGCGTGCAAAATATTTGGGTTAAAGCCAGTAATAAGGCGCACCACACCATATTGTCTAAACTCGATGTTACTCGGATTATCCACCCTGAAGAAGATATGGGGGTCCGCGTCGCCCAGTCGCTAAACTATCCCATGGTGAATAACTTTCTCGCCATCGGCGATGGGCTCTATATTGTTGAAATCCATATTAAAGCCCATTTGCATCAAGCCACTGTTGGCCAACTGCTGGGGAGCTTGCAAGAGAAAAACACTGATGAGCAAATCAACGTGCAACGCAGCCCTAAGGGCAAAGTCGCGCCGTTAATGGTCAAACGAGAGCAAAGTGTATTTAGCAAGATTGATAGCGATTTTACCTTGCACACAGAAGATGCCCTATTCCTTTGCGGTAGCCGTGCCGAGTTAAAACAGCTCGCGCCAAGGTTGGTGTAAGGTGGTTCAATGGCATCCTTCGCTCACCCTAGAGCACACTCCTAAAACCGGCAAAAAACTCTTTGGCGCGCCGCCCTTTATCTTAAGTGCAAGCTTTGCTCTGTTAATCCTCGTCGGCACATGTTTACTTAAACTGCCCATCGCCACTGTGTCGCCCATTACTTGGCTGCAAAGCCTGTTTACCGTCACCTCGGCGGTGACAGTAACAGGGCTTGTGGTCGTCGATACTGGAAGTGTGTTCACGCCCTTTGGCCAAGTGATAATCGCGCTGTTAATTCAATGCGGGGGTTTAGGCTTGATGACCTTTGCGATTGTCACCCTTATCGCCCTTGGCGGTAAGATTGGCTTCTTGCAGCAAACCGTCGCAAAAGAGGCGTTTAATCAAACCGATACATCGACATTAGTCTCGACCGCCAAAGCCGTATTTGTGTTTTCGCTGTTGGTTGAAACCGTAGGCATGCTGATTCTATCAGTGCATTGGAGCCATGAGCTCGGCTGGCAAACCAGCTTATTCCACGGTTTTTTCTATACGATTAGCGCCTTTAATAACGCAGGTTTTGCCCTCAGTGCCGACAGCCTAATGCCCTATGTGGCCGATCCCGTGATCAACCTAACCATCACAGGTTTATTTATCATTGGCGGTTTAGGATTTTCGGTGTGGATAGATCTGCGTAGGAACAAACGTTGGTCAAAACTCACCGTTTACAGCCGCATGATGATTACTGGCACTATTGTTATCAACGCGGTCGCCGTGATTGCGATTTACCTTATCGAGTACAACAACCCTAACACCTTGGCGCCCTTAAGCGAACTCGGCAAATGGTTAGCCTCATGGTTTCAAGCCGTTACACCGCGCACCGCAGGCTTTAATACCCTAGCGATTGACCAACTCGAAGACGCCAGTACCTTGCTCATACTCGTGCTGATGTTTATCGGCGGCGGCTCATTAAGTACCGCCAGCGGCATTAAAGTCGTCACCTTTATGGTGCTGATTTTGGCCACTTATGGTTATTTACGTCGCGACGAAGCCATCTATGTGTTTAAACGGGAAATCCCCAAAGATACCGTCAGCAAAGCCTTAGCGCTGACCATCATCTCTCTGGTCGTATCTTGGCTGGCCATTTTCATATTGGTATTAAGCGAGAAAGCGCCGTTAATCGATATCGTCTTCGAGGCCATATCCGCACTGGGCACTGTCGGTTTATCCCGCGGTTTAACTGGTAACTTAACTAGCCTAGGCCAAGCCATCATCATCTTTATGATGTTCATGGGTCGCCTCGGCCCACTCATGCTCGCCTATTTCCTCGCCAATCCAAGGGTGAAAAAACTGCGCTACGCAGAAACCAAACTGGCGATTGGTTAAAGTGATTGGTTGGAAGGCTGGCACTGAAAAATAGTCAGTGCCGCTATTGGTTCAACTCAGCTTAGCTGTGGGCGATCAACAACTGGCACAGCGGGGCGTTAATGTAATAATTAGCGCGCCCCACTTTTTGTTTCGTTAAAAATCCGTACTCGACCAGTTGCTCTAAATATTTAGTGACGCCAGTAGTAAGTAAAACAAACGAGTCTATATAGATAAATTTCGCTCTTTTTTATACTTAAGAGAGCCAATATGTATAATTTTCCTCAAAAATTATACATGACGGAGAAAACACGTATCGTTTTTCAATTTTTCTATACATTACACCTAACTCGTTCAACTCAATGGCAAGAACGTCAAATAGCAACTAACTCAGCAAAATCAGTTACTTTACACATAAACATGGCTCATTTAACATCTGCTGCTTCTTATTTTAATGTAGAGTGGCCAACCTAAACTGAAAGGGCAGATCACCAGTACAATGTGCCAAGATCAGCGTCGAGTAATACGAACCGTCTTGCCAGCAATATTTCACGCTCTCTTGCTAACTCGTCCAGCCTTGCATCAATTGCCCTTAACTCTTCAGCAAACATACGCCCTCCATAAATACCATCTAATCAAATTCATCCTGACACAAAGTTAGCTGTAAACCATATAATTAATGAGCTACAATAAAGTCACATCAATAATATCTGTCAGGATTAAAGCTTTGTCAGTCTCAGCGTTAGTTGCCAATAGACTATCTCGAATGAAACGAGGCGTCCCATTTTCTATAGAGAACTTTTATTCTCTAGGCACGACGACATCTGTTCAAAAGGCAATGAGCCGACTAGCCCAAACAGGGGAAGTGGTTCGTGTGGCAAAGGGGTTCTATTCCCGCCCCAAACCCTTACCTAGCATTCCGTCTATCAAGATTACGGCAAAGGCAGAAGACGTCGCGCAGACATGGGCACGGACTCATCACTATAAAATAGCGCCTCAAGGACTCGAATCGGCTTATCGACTTGGCATGCAAACGCAAGCGCCCGTTAAAGCCGTATATTGGACGACAGGACCCAGTCGTGAGTTCCATGTTGGTCATCAAACGGTACAAGTCAAACATACGACAGAAACCAAATTGCAGTGGATAAATAAGCCAGAGGGAACCTTATTGAGAGGCTTGCTCTCTTTATCGCCGGAACACACTTCTGTCGCGACCCTGCTGATGGCGATAAAGCGTTTAAATCTTCTTGAAAATGAAGCAATTGAAGTTATTCGAAAACTCAGTAACAGCCCAATATTGAAAATGTGGCATTCCAAGTTACATCAACTAGAGAGCAACCTCAGATGATGAGCATTTTTGACTGGTACGCAGATAAATCCAAACATACGGAACTCGCCGCCATGTTTGAATATGCAGCTCAGCAACATGAGCATGGCTTAGTGGCTAACTTTTTAGAAAAGGATGTTTGGGTGGCTGAAATACTCCGCCTACTCTACGACGAAAGGCTGCTCGGAGACTGCTCTGTTGCCTTTAAAGGTGGAACCGCCCTCAGTAAATGTTGGGGTGCTATTGAGCGATTCTCAGAAGACATCGATTTATCTATCCACTGGGCTGATTTATCTGGGTTATCTGAAGAAGATGAGTTAACCGCGTGGAAAACAAGCACTCAAAGCACTAGCCAAAATAGAAAGTTTAGAGATGCTCAACAAAAACGCTTAGTGCAGTGGAGCAATAACTTAGTTGAAACACTGAATGCTCGATTCGCCCAGTACAACATAGCAGGGCTCTGCGCCAACGTTGAGCCTGACTCTCATGGTGAAAAAATTGATATCCATTTCCCGCGAGTCACCCATAGCGCTAATGACTATCAACTTGATCATATACTATTAGAATTTGGTGGTAGAAATCGCGGCAAACCAACGGAAGTCATCGATGTCGCATGCTACATGGATAGCATTACGGCTTTCCAATCCTTGGCATTGCCCAAAGCAAAAGTGATGGCATACCAGAGAGACTTTATTCTTTGGGAAAAATTAACGGCACTCCATCAATTTGCCACCCAAGAAAAGGAGCCCAATCCAAACAGACTCGCTCGACATTGGTATGATGTCGATTGCCTGTTAAGGATGGGATTTGCAGATCCTTATAATACGCCAGAGGCGATGCTGGCCGTCATTGAAATGAAAAAATACCGCTTCGCAAACCCAGGTGTCGATTACGAAAAAATCCTTCAAGGGCAGCTAACACTGATCCCAACACCTAAAAGATTAGACGAGATCGCCAAGGATCACGCCCAGGCTATCGCGGGAGGGATGTTTTTTACCACCCCGGTATCGTTTGACAGCATAGTGATGCGTCTTAACGTCATGCAAAACGACCTAAATAAGCATCTTGCTGCATTGCTCAAGTAGTATGAGCCTACGTGATCCGCACCGCAGGGGATCCATCACACTCACTCAGGTATAGCTGTCGAGCAGAGTCTATTCATTATCTTTTTATGGATTGTAGCGACGGGTTGAACGGACCAAAGGTGGTTTTGCTAACGAGAACGGTTTATTCAAGCTGCTTTACGCGGGTATATTGAAGACATCAGAGCGCTGGACGCATCCCATCCAAAATTGGAATTTGACACTGTCACAACCGGAAGTAGAGAGCAGTATGCACAATTAAGTGCAAATTTTCTGGTCTTGAAACCGGACTATTCGCTAGCAACAGCTCAAATTGAAAACGCTCCAAATGTGGTCAATTTCCGAACGAATAAGCTATTAGCGGAAAAGTGGAAAAAGACGAAACGTTGATAATCAGCTTTATTTAAACCCATAAAAACGAAGACGATCCTTTTACCTTTTAAATCAATGTTATAAGGTAGATTCTATCAATTTATACAAAAAGATTGTCTTCGTTGAATTCAAATGGTCTTCGTTCGAATTTCATCTTTACAACTTGTATTGGAACAATAAAGTTTGTACACTAACGGGGTTGTGGAATAATAAAGTTTGTACACTAATACCAAATCTAAAAAGATTCTGGATGACGAGCACTACAAGACCAAGCCGCAGCAAACCACCGGAAACACAGAATTATGAACAGCATCAAGCGTTGCGAATCTACTTAAATTGTCTGTTATGTCACATATGATTGAGCAAAAAATCTTCGACATCTCGAATCATGTTTTCTACATCTGTTTCTGAAAACAGTTCTGGATTTCCATGTGCAGCACTATTGCGAATATCAGCAATTGCCGTAATTCGCTTTTGTTGAAGCTTGGTATATAGCCCTTGCTTTGCTAACTGTGAGTTCATTGTATCAAGCTTACCATGAGGTATATTATTATCTGAGCACAAATCCCTCAGAGCAGTTTCTAATACCACACCAGCAATTACAGCTGATGCCAATTTATATCCACTTTTAAGAAGTTCTTCAGCTTGCTCCAACTCACTGTCAAAAACTTCAGCTTGAACAAGCTGCTTAAGTGAGTTTAAATACCCACCTTCGAAATCTTCTTTAGCCGCATCAAAAATAGCGCCTAGCCGTTTCTTGATAGAATACTCAGATTCCCCAGAATAGCTTTTCTTTTCACTCGCTGTGAACGCTTGGAAATGCTGAGATTTTTCTCCACACGCAGTGACAAGCAAGTTCCTTACTTTTACCTTCCAACTAGTAAATAATTCCGAATCTATTTTATCTATGGTGCCTCCCATTGCACCATTTACGCGTTGCTTAGTATGCTCAATGGTGTCCAATTGATCTTTTAGCTCATTAAACCTTTGTGCCAATTTCTTATTCATTCTATTTCCTTATTTCTAGCCTACGCTTTTGACATAACGCCCAATTAAGGTGTGAACCACGCGACCACAACACTCAATTATGCATTTTGTTTAATGCTGATCATTTTTGGCATCGTAAACGTGTACATAAGAAAGAGTTCACAAAAATCGAGCAGTTCTTGAGCATGTGTCGCACTGACGGGCTCTACTTCGTGAGCAGCTTCGTTACCATCGGTTCTGATAATGTGCGCCCACTCTTTTAGAGATGATGTTATCTTTTTATCAACGTAAAGTTTTTCAATGCGCTGATACAAATTCCCACGCCCATCGGGATCTAAGGTTTTTGTCGCCACTTCTAACACTTTTCGACTCATCATAGCTGAAGCGTCATATGAGTTTTGCTTCAAAGAATTTTCTGCCTGAATATAGAATGACGCTATATTGCTTGGAACATGCTCTGGGGCTTCGGAATCTGCTGGTTCTGGGTAAGTATCAAGGATTTTGCAGGCCTCAGTATTGCTATCAATATTGCCCATAATCTGATGAGGAGTAGGTCCCCAAAAGTGCTGAACTTCAGCAAATAAGCCACTATTGCAACCACTGCACACCATTGGCACTAAATAATGGGTAGAATGGTCCTCATATCGGCCTGTGCCTAGCTCGCCGAGAGAGACAAACGTCATTTTTAATGCATTACAGTGTGGACACGTTCTTATTAAAATTGACACTAAATTCTCCTAAAAATGCATAACGCCCGCCTAAGGGACTGACAACACATAACACTAAACTCAAACACAACAACCATAGGCACTGCTGTTCATTGGGACAGGAAACCCCACGCGTTGACAGTCCATCTTGAGGCGTTTGTTGAACGAAGCCGCTTTGCGGCAGGAACAAGATAAA
>NZ_JAUOEV010000007.1:0-180319 GCF_031932135.1 Shewanella vaxholmensis | reverse complement strand
GTCTTTATTGATGGCTCGATAGTGCGGGCTCACCAGCACAGTGCAGGTGCAGCGACGCTAAGTAATGAGAGTATTGGTAAAAGTCGAGGCGGTAATTCAACCAAAATTCACTTAGCCGTCGACAGCGGAGGATTACCGATTTATTTCGAATTATCAGAAGGCCAAAAACACGATATTACACACGCCCCCAGCTTAATTGAGCACCTGAAGCAGGTTGATACCGTCATTGCAGATAAAGGTTATGACAGCGATGCTTTTCGTGAACTTATCGTAAATAAAGGCGGGAAATCCGTTATTCCAAAGCGCCGCTATAAGAATACACCTCAAGAAAAAGTCGATTGGTGCTTATATCGGTATCGACATTTAGTGGAGAATGCTTTTGGAAGAATTAAACACTATCGAGCAATATCAACAAGATATGACAAGCTAGCAAGAAATTACGCCAGTATGGTGTCACTGGCGTTTATGTTAATGTGGCTGCCGATGTATTGCTGAGCAACATTTGCACAGCAAAGATCAACAGACCCTAATCATCCATAAACTTAATATCAATAAACTGGTCATCACAACAAACAGCGACTAACGCTGCGCCAGTACATAATCGATGGCGCTGGTGATGGCCGCAACCTGCGCCAGATTACATTCGGCAGGCGTGGCTGTTGGGCTATCTGGGTACACTTCTGTCGTGGTGTTATAGATACAACCCGTGACACTGCTGCAAAGCCCTAATGACTTAAGCGGGTAGTTAATCACTCCGTGCTGCACCACAGTCGAGCCTATGATCTCGCCTTTCTCGTCGGCAGGGGCAATGTGCGTCACTTTGCTCACGCCATCGATAATGGCTTTTTGGAAAGCATCCATTGAATGTTCGGTATCGCCCACAGCATAAAAGCCATCTGGAATAGTGCCTTTGTCATATTCAATGCCATCGCGGGCGCACAGCGCTGGACGAAATTCTAACTCATCTGAATCTGTGGTTTCATGTAAATCCACATGCACATCAAAACCTTGCGCTACTGAAGCAACTAAAGCCATCAAGGCCGCCGATTCTTCTGCAGGGCTGTTGGCATAGAATGAACGGTTCGGATCGATAGCCTTTGGATTCCAGCGATTAATGGTCTCGTAACCCCAAGGACTCACGCACACGGCAACTACTAAGCTCACCTGTTGCACGTAATTCGCCGCTTCATTCGTTAAAAAGGCCAATGCACCATGCACACCGCTGGTCTCGTAACCATGCACGCCGCCAGTCACCAGCACGGTTGGCTTTTGTGGATCAAACTGTTGGCTTTTTACCGCAAATAATGGGTAACGCTCGGCGTTAATCGACAAAGCGCCATATTGCACAATGCCAAGCCCAAGCGCAGACAGCTCTTCTTCCATCGCCTTGAGTGGCGTCACAACATCATCCTGATATGAACGCTTGATTTGGGTGCTCGCCAGCCATGCGGCTTTTTCAGTCTCGCCCCATTTCTCGCCAGCGGTGCCGATGGGATAAAATGTTAAATTTGCCATAATTCCTCTATTTTTAGTTCTATTCGGTAAAGTTCTTTTTATTCCAGCTCTTTTTATTCAAGTTCTGTTCGTTCAAGCTCTTCTCGCTCAAGCTTTTTCGTTGAATTGCTATTCAGTCGAATGATAGTGCTCGTGTTTGGATGATAAATGAGTGCAGCCGACTCAAAGCGTCAGCTGCATGGGAATATCACGGATGCCACCTCGTTCTCGCTCGGGTCCAAGGGGCACAAAGCCAAAGCCTAAGTACACAGCCTGCGCATTCAGCGCCGAGTTCACGGTAAATACGCCCGGATTACCTTGAGCTACACACTGAGCTTTGGCATGTTCCCACAACATTCGCGCCATGCCTTGACCCTGTGCATGGGAGGCGACAAAAAGATGGTACAAGTGACTATTCGCCTTCATTCCCACTACGCCTGCGAGTTGGCCCGAGTCCGTTATGGCGACATGGTACTGATAACCCATAGCAAAGTAGCTACCAATCGCTTCTATCGACATGGCATTGACTAAGATTGCAGCGCCCTCTTCAGTGCATGTTGGAGCGATAAAGTCTTGGGTTAACTGAGTGAGCAATTCGCTTATTTCAGGGATATCAGCTAAGGTTGCGGCTCGAATATTCATCTTAACTCCTTGATTAAAAATAAAACCATTCCATGACACAATAAAAAGCCAGAACAGAGTCCTGGCTTTTTAAGACGCTTGAACAAAAGACGCTTCGCGTAAAACACTTTAATAGTTAATCACATCAAACGACTCGCCGATGATAACCCTATCAGGGCGAGCCTTACGTCTTTTATTACACTGTCATTCACTGTTTGTTAT
The DNA here is from genome assembly GCF_031932135.1 of Shewanella vaxholmensis. Lineage (NCBI taxonomy): Bacteria > Pseudomonadati > Pseudomonadota > Gammaproteobacteria > Alteromonadales > Shewanellaceae > Shewanella > Shewanella vaxholmensis. The sequence goes on along the minus strand of NZ_JAUOEV010000007.1, from coordinate 177,982 downwards.
TAAACAGTCTGTCATTCAACAGTCTGTTATTGTGCTGGCAGTTACTGCTTAGTCCAGCGGTCCATCCAACGGAATACATTGGCGTACCATTGCTCTAGGTTTTCAGGTTTTAAGATCCAGTGGTTTTCATCTGGGAAAATCAACAACTCAGATGGAATACCTTTACGCTGCATAAAGCTAAATGCCGCTAAACCTTGATCATAAGGAACACGGAAGTCTTTCTCGCCGTGGATCACCAACATGGGCGTTTTCCAGTTTTCAACATAATTCACTGGGTTAAACTTCTCATATAAGGCTTTGTTATCTGAGTAAGTACCGCCAAATTCATACTCAGGGAACCATAACTCTTCGGTCACATGGTACATAGAACGCATATCGAACAGACCTGCGTGATCAACAAGACACTTGAAACCATAGTTCCAGTTACCTTGGATCCAGTTCATCATGTAGCCGCCGTAAGAACCACCGAGCGCACAGGCGTTTTGCGGATCGAGCCATTTTTGTTGTTGGCTTACTGCCGCTAGGCCTTTTTGCAGATCTTCTAATGGCTTACCGCCCCAATCTTGGCTGATAGAATCCGTAAAGGCTTGGCCGTAACCGGTAGAGCCGTGGAAATCCACCATAACAACACCATAGCCTGCACCCGCCCATAACTGCGCGTTCCAACGACCGCTGAAGGCATTACCAAATGAACCCTGCGGTCCGCCATGCACTAAGTAGGCAATCGGGTATTTTTTACCTTCTTGGAAGTTAGCCGGTTTGATCCAGTAACCGTAGACGTCTTCGTTATTCCAACCCTTGAAGCTGAACTGTTCAAACTTACCGAACTTGATCTCGGCCAGCTTGTCTTTGTTCACTTCAGTCAGGCGCTTAAGGCCTTGACCATCTGTGGTGATACTGTAGAGATCGCCCGGCTCAACTAAGGTTTTGCTATCGAAAATCAGTTCATCATTAGTGACCGCAATTAAGCTGTTCGTGCCATCGCTGTAGATAGAACGCACATCGCCAAATTGGGTATTCACTTGGAAAATAGACACTTGGCCTATGTCTTGCGCCGTGACGTACAAGGTACGATTGTCAGGGGCAAACATCAGTGAACTTGGGCTACGATCCCACAATGGCGCCACTTCTTTAGTTTGGCCTGTGGTAGTATCGCGCAGCATGATGCCGTAACGATCCGCTTCAAAACCCGGCTTCTTCATCGCTAAATAGGCCATGTAACGACCATCGCTCGAAAACGTTGGCTGTGCATCCCATGCGAGATTGTCTTTGGTTAAGTTGGTTGCAGTGCCGCCCGTGACTGGCACTTGCCACAAATCATAGTTAGTGGTCCAAGCTTGATCTTTGCTCGGCGCTTTAGCGCTATAAACGACGAACTTACCGTCTGGGGTGAAGGTCACTTCTTCCATACCCGAGAATGGTTTTGGCGGCGTTTCAGTGTCTAAACCTTGGGTGACATCAACCACTTTAGTCAGTTTCTCACCGTTGACTGCGCCAACAAATAAGTGGCTACGGGCATGATCTTCCCACGTATCCCAATGGCGAACCATTAACTGCTTGTATTCGCGACCCGTCGATTTACGCTCAGATTCAGCGGTAAATTTATCCTTTGAACAGGCTAAATCCTTACACTCTGGGAATACACGCATGCTGAGTACAACTTGTTTACCGTCGTTTGATAGTTTGTAACCATCTATATCCAAAGGCAAATCAGAAACTTGAACCGCTTCACCGCCCGTTAATGGCAGTTGGAATAGCTGGCTTGAACCGCTACGACCGGCAAGGAAATAAATCGATTTGTCGTCAGTGGCGAAACTCACATCGTGCTCAGTGCCCGCAGCAGAGGTCAGTTGTAACGGTTTCGCTTTCGTGTCAGTCAGATCCAATAGATACAGATCAGAACTGCCCTCTCCCTTATCGTTTACCGTTTTAAGACCATAAACTAATTTAGTGCCATCGTGGGACACAGTCGCAGAATGCATCTTATTGAGTTTAATGAGTTGTTGCACAGTAAAAGGCGTTGGATCGGCCGCTTGGGCTGATAACGCCAAGCCTGCGGCGCCGAGCGCCAATAGGAGAGGAGCTATTTTCATTGTTATGTCCGTCTTTTGTTGAACAGGTTCGAGGCTTGCAAATATTCGATAATCATCATTGCTGCAAACACGAATGTTAAAAACGATCTGAGATCGTATCTTTTGAAGATAAGCTTGCCACACTATCGAAACAAAAACGCTCAGGCAAGCCAAATGGCGAACCTGAGCGTATTTTTTTGTGACAAAATGTCAGTGGCGCAATGATTTGTCTAAGGAACTGATATCAGATTACCGAAGCAATCGATATCAGAGCGTAAATTTAAACGGCTTTGCTTAAAAAGCCATCAAGTTCAATCCGCTAAGACCTTAGCTTCACTCCAACTTAGGCTTTCGCGTTGGCGATATTCACTTTCCAAATTGCTGGGCCAGTTTCATGGGCGTTCACGCCATTTGAATCCACAGCCACAGTCACTGGCATATCTTGCACGTCAAACTCGTAAATCGCTTCCATGCCTAAATCAGCAAAGGCCACGACGCGAGAATGTTTAATCGCTTTAGACACTAGATACGCTGCGCCGCCAACGGCCATCAGATATACCGCTTTGTGCTTTTTGATTGATTCAACTGTCGCAGGGCCGCGCTCAGCTTTACCTATCATGCCCATCAAGCCTGTTTTTTCTAACATTAGGTCAGTGAATTTATCCATACGAGTTGCTGTGGTTGGGCCCGCAGGACCGACAACTTCAGTGCCAACTGGATCAACGGGGCCAACGTAGTAAATAAACTTGCCAGTAAAGTCCACGCCTTCTGGCAGACCTTCACCACTTTCAATCAGGCTTTGAATGCGCTTATGGGCAGCATCACGACCTGTGAGCATTTTACCGCTCAGCAGAATGGTTTCACCGCTCTGCCACTGCTCGATATCCGCTTGGGTCACAGTATCTAAGTTAACACGGCGCACATCATCACCCACTTCACGGGTGATTTCTGGCCAATCTGACAATGATGGTGGCGTCAATTCAGCAGGACCTGAGCCATCTAAATGGAAATGTACGTGGCGAGTCGCTGCACAATTAGGGATCATCACCACAGGCTTTGAAGCCGCGTGGGTTGGCGCCGATTTGATTTTAACGTCTAACACTGTGGTTAAACCGCCAAGACCTTGGGCACCTATGCCTAAGTTGTTCGCGCGCTCAAAAATGTCTAAACGCAGCTTTTCTTCGGTCGTTTGCGCGCCACGGGCCATCAACTCATGGATATCCACGCTTTCCATCAGTGCTTCTTTGGCTAATACGGCGGCTTTTTCTGCCGTACCGCCAATGCCTATACCTAGCATACCCGGCGGACACCAGCCCGCGCCCATGGTCGGTAACGTTTTTTCTACCCAAGCGGCGATATCATCTGATGGGTTTAACATCACCATCTTAGCTTTGTTTTCACTGCCGCCGCCTTTGGCTGCAATCGCCACTTCGATGTGGTTGCCTGGCACCATGTCGATATGCACCACAGATGGGGTGTTATCTTTGGTATTTTTACGGCTGCCCGCAGGATCTGACACGATTGATGCACGCAGTGGGTTATCAGGATTGGTATAGGCACGACGAACACCTTCGTCGACCATTTCCTGAATTGTCATATCGGTTTTGTCCCATTGGACACCCATACCCACTTTTACGAAGGTGGTGACAATCCCTGTGTCTTGGCACAAAGGACGTTTACCTTCGGCCGACATGCGCGAATTAATTAAGATCTGGGCAATAGCATCCTTCGCCGCAGCACTTTGTTCACGCTCATAAGCTTGGCTCATGGCATCAACAAAATCCTTCGGGTGGTAATAGGAGATGTATTGCAAAGCATCCGCCACACTTTCAATAAAGTCGGCTTGCTTAATCACAGAATTGACAGACATTTTATGGTGAGATGACATAGTAGGAGCGCTCCAGCAGCCTTTGCGGCCTAACTTGTTTTTTGTGTAATTCTTTCTGGGCCAATATGATACTCTTTCCCATCTTTTTGGGCTACATCACATTTTGAATAGGGTTAATCGATGGCAATTAGGGCGTCAAAACAGCTTGCATCACGCCAACTTGACTGGACATTAAGCACCGCAGCACTGTTCGAACATTTTGCAAATGACACTTGGGCAATCCTGTTAGATTCAGCGAACGCGCCGCATCAAGACGCCAGATTCGACATCATTTGCGCCAATCCCATCGCAACATTAGTGACTCAGGGCGAGCGTAGCGATATAAAGCTCATCGATACGAGCTTGAGCTTACCCGAGGCGATGGACCCAAACCGTGATCCCTTCGACCTGCTCAACACTTTATTAAATCATTGGTATTCAAAATCTTTTGATTGCAATCTGCCCTTCAGTGGCGGCGCAATGGGCAGCTTTAGTTACGACTTAGGCCGTCGCATCGAATCCCTGCCGACAAGCGCTCAGCAAGATATTCAACTGCCGGAGATGAACATCGGCTTTTACGACTGGGCGTTAGTTTATGATTACCAAGCCCAGTGTTGGCATTTATTGCACTATTTAGGTGAAGCAGCACTCGACATTGAATTGAATAAAATTCAAGCGAAAATGGCGCATAAGCCAAATAGCGCCGAATTCATGCTCACAAGCCCATGGGCAGCACAAATCGATAAAGCCCAATACACGGCCAAATTTGAGGCGGTACAAGCCTATTTGCACAGCGGCGATTGCTATCAAATAAATTTAACCCAAAGATTTGAAGCTGGCTATCAAGGCGACGAATGGTCGGCCTATTGCCAACTGCGTAATGCCAATAAAGCGCCCTTCTCGGCCTTTATGCGTCTGCCGCAAAACGCGATTTTATCGATTTCACCTGAGCGCTTTATTCAGCTTCGCGGTAATGATATTCAGACTAAACCCATCAAAGGCACGCTGCCGCGCCATACTGATCCCGCGCTCGATGCCAAAGCTGCGAGCACCCTTGCCAGCTCGCCAAAGGATCGCGCCGAAAACGTCATGATTGTCGATTTGCTGCGTAATGATATCGGCAAAGTCGCGGCGGCAGGCTCGGTACGTGTACCGCATCTGTTTGAGATTGAAAGCTTTCCTGCCGTGCATCACCTTGTCAGTACAGTGACGGCTAAGCTTGATGCTAAGTACAGCGCCAGCGATTTGCTGCGCGCGGCGTTCCCAGGCGGCTCAATCACCGGCGCACCGAAAATTCGCGCCATGGAAATTATTGAAGAGCTCGAACCTTCACGGCGCAGTCTGTACTGTGGCTCTATGGGCTACATCAGCCAAGATGGCCAAATGGATACCAGTATCACCATTCGAACTATAGTGGCTGAGCAGGGGAAACTCTATTGCTGGGCGGGCGGCGGCATAGTGGCGGATTCAGAAGTGAATGCTGAATACCAAGAAACCTTCGATAAGATCAGCCGGATTTTGCCTTTGCTTGGCGCAGAGCCGCAAAAGCCGTAAGCTTTACTACTAAACAGTCACGGAAATCTCGATGGATCAAGCGGAATTTAGACTCAGATTTAATCTGCACCCTTTAGCGCTGCAAGATCCGGCGGCCTTCCCACACCTTGGACTGCGCAAAGCTGCGGTGTTGATCCCGCTGCAGGATATCAACGGTGAACTAAATCTAATTTTAACCCAAAGACCGATGCACCTTCGCACCCATCCAGGACAGATCAGTTTCCCCGGCGGTAAAATTGAGCCCTACGATGTCGATGCAATTGCGGCTGCGTTAAGGGAAGCTGAAGAAGAAATTGGATTATCGCGGTATAACGTCGATGTGGTGGGCACATTTCCGGCCCACAATACCTTTACCGGATTTGAAATCACGCCCGTGGTCGGCATTATCAAGCAGGCCTTTGATTGGAAACTCGATCCCGGTGAGGTAGCCGATTGCTTTACTGTGCCATTAAGCTTTTTTATTGAGCCGAGCAATCGTCACCAAAAACGCTTTTTACGCCAAGGGCGCTACTACAGCGTGCATTTCATACCCTATCAACAACGCTTTATCTGGGGCGCGACCGCCGCCATTATCGACCATTTATGCCGCCAGTTAAGCATTCCTGCGGATATCCTCTGACTTCATTTGCCATCACTAAACCGTTAAAAAGCCAAACTGTTGAATTAGCCAAAGAATGGATAGCTTAAACCACCAAGTGGATATACAAACCGGCGACAATCGAGGTTAACAGCAACATGGGAATGTTAAACCAATAGCCCATGCGGCTGTGTTGGGCGACATAAAAATTAAACGCTAAACTGACCAAACTAATGCCGCCACAGGCCCAAATCAAATACTGCAATAACTGGGTTTCATGTGGATCCCAATGAACTCTAAATGTCGCACCGCGGCTTAAATAATCGCCAACTTCGCGATCGGGTCTCGCGTCACCAAACACTAATAGCGCATAGACGGCAATTGCCCAGCCTAAAATGGATAAGGCCGCAAGGATAATTTGAAATATTCTAGTCTTGCTCATACCGCCTCCCGCCGTTTAACTCACTATATCGCCCAATATCGATATTATTAACCTCAGGATACCTTTTTCAGCTTGAGAAAAGCCACCAGCAAGGTAATATAAACCTCCAAAATTTTCATATAAAACGTTTCGTTGGAGAATTAAGCAACAATGAGCATCGCATCTGTCGCATCTGTATTTAAAGGTGAGCACGCCGTCGGTTCTAAAGTCACAGTGCGTGGCTGGGTCAGAACCCGTCGTGACTCTAAAGCCGGCATCTCTTTTTTAGCTGTTTATGACGGCTCTTGCTTTAATCCTATCCAAGGCGTCGTGCCCAATAGCTTAGATAATTACGACAACGAAGTGTTAAAGCTAACTGCGGGTTGTTCTGTTGTGATGACAGGCGACGTGGTGGAATCTCCAGGCGCAGGTCAAGCATTTGAACTGCAAGTGACTGAACTTGAAGTCGCGGGCTGGGTTGATGATCCAGACACTTACCCAATGGCCGCTAAGCGTCACTCAATTGAACATTTACGCGAATTAGCACATTTACGCCCACGCACTAACATTATTGGTGCCGTTGCCCGCGTGCGTAACTGTTTATCCCAAGCGATTCACCGCTTCTACCACGAAGAAGGCTTTATTTGGGTATCTACCCCACTTATCACCGCCTCTGACTGTGAAGGCGCAGGTGAAATGTTCCGCGTATCGACCTTAGATATGGAAAACCTGCCACGTACTGATGCAGGGAAAGTCGATTACGATAAAGATTTCTTCGGTAAAGAAGCTTTCCTAACCGTATCTGGCCAGTTGAACGCTGAAACCTACGCCTGTGCACTGTCAAAAGTGTATACCTTTGGCCCGACTTTCCGTGCTGAAAACTCAAACACCAGCCGCCACTTAGCGGAATTTTGGATGGTTGAGCCTGAAGTCGCCTTCGCTAACTTAAACGACATCGCAGGCCTTGCCGAAGCTATGTTGAAATACGCGTTCAATGCCGTATTGACTGAGCGTATGGACGATTTAACTTTCTTCGCCCAACACGTTGATAAGACAGTGATCGACCGTCTGCAATCTTTCGTTTCAAGCGATTTTGCTCAAGTGGATTACACGGATGCGGTTGAAATTCTGCAAAACTGTGGCAGAACCTTCGAGTTCCCTGTGTCTTGGGGCATCGATTTATCTTCTGAGCATGAGCGTTACTTAGCCGAAGAACACTTCAAAGCCCCTGTGGTAGTGAAGAACTACCCGAAAGATATCAAGGCCTTCTACATGCGCTTAAACGATGACGGTAAAACCGTTGCCGCGATGGACGTGTTAGCCCCAGGTATTGGTGAGATCATCGGTGGCTCTCAACGTGAAGAGCGTTTAGACGTGCTAGATATGCGTCTAGCCGAAATGGATCTGAACCAAGAAGATTACTGGTGGTACCGTGATATGCGCCGTTATGGCACAGTGCCACATGCAGGTTTTGGTCTAGGGTTTGAGCGTTTAGTGTCTTACGTGACGGGCGTTAACAACATTCGTGATGTTATCCCATTCCCACGTGCGCCGCGTACTGCGAACTTCTAATATCCCTTAACTAGGGACTGCATTGCTAAGACATCTCTATTAAACCTTAGCAAAACGAAAGGAGCTGACTATTCAGCTCCTTTTTTGTTTCTGCGTTTTTGCTAACATGCTGGACTCATGCTATGAGCAGTTATCATGACCTTACTAACATCATGCGGCGAAACAGCCACTCATTCGCAGATACTAATCCACTTGTTACTTATCCGCTTGATACAGCGCCTGCGTGATATATTCCGCCACGTGTTTGGCTGCGATTTCATCCATTGAGGTTAACTTGATATGGCGGCGAAATTTGCCACTGCCTTCGAGCACCTTGTGTGGATCGCTAAAGTTTGCGCCCAAACTAAACTCCAATGACACATGCTGCTTATAGGCAAACACCCCACCAAAAGCGCTCTTTGCGCTAAAGAGTATTCCGCCGTACTTCACCGTTTCAGTGATATCGAGCGAGGATGCGTCTGCAGTGGCGTTAACGGTTTGGCGCACGCCCTGCACAATTTCAAGCAAGCTCGGGCTCATAAAACCAATGTCTTCTAAGAGTTTTTCAAGTTGTCCATTCATCATCGCCTCCTGCGTAATAGCATTTTCCATAGCGGCCTTCTATCACGACCTCTTTATCATCCAATAACGATTCTTTGCTGATTGTATCCTGAGCCGTGAAGTGAATAAAACGCCATTAGCTGCTCGGTAACACAATTAATTGATTAAACCTTAATTCAGCATACCAAGTACGGCTTTAGGTCACTATGCCACGGTGCCATTACAATCAATAAAAAGGCCAAGCATCACTATGCTTGGCCTTTGGCTGGAGATGGCTAATAAACATTTAGCCGCACTAAGTCACACTTACTAACACTAACCAACGCTAAGTTAAACGAGACTAAACTACACAAAACAAAGTCACACTAAGCAACATGGGGAACGATTCAGCTTAAAATCCCTTCACACCTTCCATATCAGGGAGATGGTGAGCAATCCCCTTGTGGCAGTCGATACAGGTCTTTTCTCCGCTCGCCAGTGACGTTGAGTGCATCTGTGACGCTCTAGGTGACTGGCGGGTAAAATCCATATAAGTGAAGTTATGGCAATTACGGCACTCGAGCGAGTCATTGGCTTTTAATCTTTCCCATTCATGTTCAGCTAACTCACGCCGTTTACTTTCAAACTTTTCTCGGGTGTTAATCGTGCCGAAAACCTTACCCCACACTTCCTTAGATGCCTGCATCTTACGGGCGATCTTATCTGTCCAGTTATGTGGTACATGGCAATCTGGGCAGGTTGCCCGCACACCACTGCGGTTAGTGAAATGAATCGTTGTCTGTAACTCTTGATAGACGTTATTTTCCATCTCATGGCAACCGATACAGAAGGCTTCCTTGTTGGTAGCTTCAAGAGCAGTGTTAAAGCCGCCCCAGAAAATCACCCCAGCCACAAAGCCACCTAAGGTCAAAAAACCTAAACTGTAATGCACACTCGGACGATTGAGTACCTGCCAGATTTTTTTCAGTTTATCTAACATGCTAACTCCTAGTGTTTTTTCTGCTCAGTGTTGGTTTTGATCAGATGTTCCATGTCTACAAAGTCGTTTTCGACCAGTAATTTGGCATCTAACTGCGGCACATGACACTGAGTACAGAAATATCGACGCGGCGATAATTCGGCTAAGAAGTTATTATCCCTGTCCATATAGTGCGTGACACTGACCATAGGCGCTTGGGAATCCCCGATACGACTGCGAGCATGGCAGGCCATACATTTATTCACTTTAAGATCGAGCTGATAGCCGTCAATTTTGTGCGGGATCACTGGCGGCTGCATGGGATAGTTACGCACTTCCTTCACATCGGTATTACGCACGTTTTGCATCGCTGGCGGCGTCGGCTCGACATTGATAGGCGCTTGGCGCAGGGTATCAATTTTATCTTCGGGAATACTGGCGGCAGAGACTGCCGTCATCATCAATGAACCGAATGCCAGTAAACCGATCGCTGAAACTAATTGTAGAGTTTTCATCGTGTTCTCCTTAAACCTTGACGATCTTCACCGCACATTTTTTAAAGTCAGTTTGTTTTGACAAGGGATCTGTCGCATCTAAAGTGACTTTATTAATGAGCTGGCTAGCATCGAACCAAGGCACAAACACTAAGCCCACAGGCGGTTTATTACGGCCACGGGTTTCAACTCGGGTCTTAATTTCACCCCGTCGTGACACCACACGAATTTCGTCACCACGGCGCAAACCGCGTTTCTTGGCATCTTCTGGATGCATAAAACACACAGCATCAGGGAAAGCACGATAAAGCTCAGGCACACGTTGGGTCATAGAACCCGAATGCCAATGTTCCAGTACTCGGCCCGTCGATAACCAAATATCATATTCTTCGTCTGGCGACTCAGCGGCGGGTTCATAGGGCAGCGCAAATATCACCGCACGGCCATCTGGTTTACCGTAAAACTCAAAACCCTTACCTGCTTTAACATAAGGATCGCTACCCTCACGGAAACGCCACTTGGTTTCCTTGCCATCCACCACAGGCCAACGCAGACCATGGGCCTCGTGATAGGCATCAAACGGCGCTAAGTCATGACCATGACCACGGCCAAAGGAGGCGTACTCTTCAAACAGACCTTTTTGCACATAGAAGCCAAAATGTTTCGCTTCATCGTTCAGATACTTAGGATCGGCATCGGCCAACGGAAACTTATCGACCTGGCCATTTTGATACAGGACTTCGAAAAGCGTTTTGCCTTTGAACTCAGGGTTCGCCGCTAATACATCCTTGGGCCACACTTCATCTGTAGTGAAACGTTTCGCAAACTCCATCAGCTGCCACAGATCCGAATGCGACTCGCCCGGCGCTTGCACCATTTGATGCCAGAACTGAGTACGGCGCTCGGCATTACCGTAAGCCCCCTCTTTCTCAACCCACATAGCAGTGGGCAAGATCAAATCGGCGGCTTGAGTGGTAACAGTGGGATAAGCATCTGATACCACGATAAAGTTGGCAGGGTTACGGTAACCCGGTAGCCCTTCTTCGTTAATGTTCGGCCCCGCCTGCATATTGTTGTTCACTTGCACCCAATAACAGTTCAAGTCACCGTCTTTCAGGCGGCGATTTTGCTCGACAGCATGATAACCGGGTTTAGGTGGAATAATGCCGCTTGGAATTTTCCACGTTTCTTCAGCGTGTTTTCTGTGCTCGGGATTGGTCACCACCATGTCCGCAGGTAAACGGTGAGAGAAAGTCCCGACTTCACGGGCCGTGCCACAGGCCGATGGCTGACCTGTCAGCGAGAACGGACTGTTGCCAGGGGTAGAAATCTTACCTGTTAATAAATGGATGTTGTAAATCAGGTTGTTACACCACACACCACGGGTATGTTGGTTAAAGCCCATGGTCCAGAATGACGTCACTTTCGTATTAGGATCAGCATACAGCTTAGCCAATTCGATCAGTTTATCTTCTGGCACGCCAGACAGTTTACTGACTTTCTCGACTGTGTATTCGGCAACAAAGGCTTTGAAGGCTTCAAAATCGATTGGCGTTGAATCTCCCGCCGTTTTCACATTTTTAGCTTTTTGCTCTAGGGGATGAGTCGGACGTAAACCGTAGCCGATATCAGTCGTGCCTTGGCGGAAATTTACGTGTTTCTTCACGAAATCCCAGTTCACTTTATCGTTTTGAATAATATAGTTAGCAATAAAGTTCAACATAGCCAAATCGGTTTGCGGGGTGAACACTATCGGTAAATCTGCCAGATCGAAGGAGCGATGCTGGAAAGTCGATAACACGGCCACTTTAACATGAGGTTCACTCAAGCGTCTGTCAGTCACGCGGCTCCACAGGATCGGGTGCATCTCGGCCATGTTCGAGCCCCAAAGCACGAATGCATCGGCGGCTTCCATATCGTCATAGCAGCCCATTGGCTCATCGATACCGAAAGTGCGCATAAAACCGACCACGGCAGAAGCCATACAATGACGCGCATTAGGGTCGATATTGTTAGAGCCAAAGCCCGCCTTCATCAACTTAACGGCGGCGTAACCTTCCCACACAGTCCATTGGCCCGAACCAAACATGCCCACAGCGGTTGGGCCCTTGGCTTTAATGGTCTCTTTCCATTTTTGCGCCATGATGTCGAAGGCGCTGTCCCAGCTTATCGGCGAAAACTCGCCGTGCTTGTCGTATTTACCATCCGTCATTCGCAGCATGGGCGTGGTTAAGCGATCGCTGCCATACATGATTTTCGATAGGAAATAACCTTTGATACAGTTAAGTCCACGGTTCACTTCACTGTTGGCATCGCCGTGGGTGGCCACGACTTTGCCATCGCGGGTGGCGACAATCACAGAGCAGCCCGTGCCGCAGAAACGGCAAGGCGCCTTGTTCCACTCTAATTTGGTTTGTTCTGAGCTGGTTATCAGGTTACTTGCGCCAGCGGGCAAAGCTAAACCTGCGGCCCCTGCAGCGGCAATCACGGCATTGGCCTTAATAAAATCACGTCTGTTCATATTCATTCTTCACCCTCTTCGAGCGTTTCACTCTGGTGGTAAACCATAGTGGCGGATAACACACCCGGAATGGCATTGATCGCTTCTATGCAGTCCATCAAGGCGCGCTGAGTCTCACCTTCGATAACCACGACCAATTTCACTTCGTTGTTGACGGAAAGTTCGGCATTTTCAATGGTCATGATCTCTTGTCTAACATCTGCCATTTTCTGCGGTAAGACCTGCACCACTAAACTGGTGATATGGAGTTCTTTGCTCATCCGACATTCCACTCTTTATTTAATATTCTGATAATAAAGCGATTAACCCACTCCCGGTGGTCCAGTCAAAATCTGACTAAACCAGATCGCAAAACCCAAGCCACTGACCAGCAGCACGGACAATAACGGTGCGAGAAATACGGTTAAAAAGATAAAAATTTTCAGTTCTAAGGATTTTTCTTCTGCGGTGCTAGCACTCATGCATCCTCCAAGAGGTGTGTTCCTGCCATTTTTCGCGCTGGAACAAGCGTCAGCGGCAGGTTTTATGTATATCCGTTGCATCTTTAACTCACTCAAACATCATACCTTTTAGTTGTTAACAAACTGTATACCTCCAAATTGGTAAAGCTGATGATGCTTGATCCAGATCATCAATTTGGCGATAGATTTAACTAGCTCATGGTTTGTAAACGATTTATTAGATTGTAATGAGGTGAATTCGGACAAAGAAGTTATTAAGGTGTGGCTAAAACATGGTCAAAGATCAGTTTTTTAGCAAGGTGAATGCTTAAAATTAGCGCTAAATATCTCCAAAGGAGTAAAGCAAACTGATTAGGGCGTGTTGACGTTTCGAGATTAAATGTTGTTTGCTCAGGTAAGTTAGTGATCGCAAAACGAGAACGACTAAAACCACAAAATAAAAACGCCGCTAAGTAAGCTTAGCGGCGTAATGAGATAACCAACAATAACAGCTATTAAGTCGTAAATAATAAATTCACTGACCTCATATTTTTATACTTGTTGGATATGATTCAAAATGCGTTTTTCCGATATCGGATAAGCCGTGCCTAACACCTGCGCAAAACAGGAAACACGATACTCTTCAATCATCCAGCGTGCCTCGATTAACGCGGGCGGTGTCGGCTGCGATCGCGGCACTTTCGCCAGTTGCGCAGTCAATGCTTCCTGTACCTTGTTAATGCTCTGCATATGCAAACGGTCACGAGTCGGATCGACAGGCAACTTCTCGACACGGATTTCAATTGCCTTTAAGTAACGCGCCACATCGGCTAACCGATCCCAACCACAGGATTCGACAAACCCTTTAAACACTAATTTGTCTAATTGGCTTTGAATATCACTCATAGCAAAAGCGATATCTAAGCTAATTTTGCCCTTGAGACGCTTTTTAATGCTCTGGTATAAGGTCAAAATCTGCTCAACCTTCAGGGCAATTTGCTCGGCTGTCGGGTTGAGCTCTTGGCGAACCCAATCCTTTGCCTGCTCAAATTGGGCTTGATTACGCACATCGAGGGCTTTTTCATCCAACAACTGCTGCACAGCGGCGGCAATAATGTCATCAATCAAGATTTGCACTTGACCAAAGGGATTGAAATACATCGCCAATTTCGCCTTATTTGGCAAAGCTTGCTGCAAATGTTTTACCGGTGATGGAATGTTTAACAGCAACAAGCGTCGCAGACCTTGGCGATGAGCATCTAAGGCTTCAAATTCATCATCAAATAATTTGATCGCAACACTGTCTTTTTTATCGATCAGCGCCGGAAACGCCCGTACTTGGTAATTGCCTTTTTGCTGCTGATATTGCTGCGGCAAATCGCCAAAGGACCACTCAGTTAACGCTTCTTGCTCTATGCCTTTATCCGCCACCTGACGAATGGCCTTCGCGACCACGCCCTGCAACTCGGCTTTTAAGGTATCGAGCACCCGACCTTCGGCGACTAAGTTGTTTTTATCGTCTTCGATTTTAAAGTTCATCTGCAAATGCGCAGGGATCTGCGTTAAATCAAAATCTTCCGGCGTTATGCGCGTGCCACTCATGCGCAGCAATTGCTTGCACATGGCTTCAAGCAAACTGGCACTAAAAGGCACCATGGCCTGCACACAAGCGCGGGCATAGTCAGGCGCGGGCACAAAGTTACGTCGTAAACTCTTAGGCAAAGATTTGATCAGCGCGATGCACTTTTCTTCCCTCAACCCTGCCACTAGCCAATCAAAATCGCTATCGTCGATTTGATTGAGTAGCGCCACCGGAATGTGCACCGACACGCCGTCATCCACCGCAGCGGGTTCAAAGTGATAACTCAGCTGCAGGCGCAAATTGCCCTTGTGCCATGTATCGGGGAAATCCAAGGTCGAGATATGGTCGGCATTGCGCTGCATTAACAGCGCTTTGCTGAAATCGAGTAAATCCGGTTGCTCACGCTTGGCTTTCTTCCACCAGCCAAAAAACAGCTGGGCGTTGTAAATCCCCTCGGGGATCCGCGGCTCGTAAAAGTCCACCAACACTTGCTCGTCCACCAAAATATCGCGGCGACGGGATTTATGCTCGAGGGATTCAATGTCTTCGAGCAGCTTTTGGTTAGCGACAAAAAACGCTTCTTGGGTCTGCAACTGCCCTTCTGCCAAAGCGCTGCGGATAAAAATCTCACGCGCTTCAACGGGATCGATGGGGCCGTATTGCACTTTGCGACGGTGTACAACCGTCAAGCCATAGAGCACTTGATTCTCAAGGGCGATAACGCTGCCAGGTTTTGCCTCAAAATGGGGCTCTACATAGCTTTTCTTAATCAAATGCGCCGCTAAGGGCTCTAGCCATTCGGGTTCTATTTTGGCGCAGCAGCGAGCGAATAAGCGCGAAGTTTCGGTAAGCTCAGCGGCCATGATCCACTTAGGGCCTTTTTTGGCCAATGGCGAACCGGGAAACACAAAGAATTTACGATTACGCGCACCTAAATACTCGTTATTGTTATCTTTAAAACCAACATGGCTCAACAAACCCGACAACAGCGCACGATGCAAGGTATCGTAACTTGGCGGCGTATCGTTTAAGCGCCATTTTAAATCGTGTACGGCTTGTTTAAGCTGGACGTATAAATCCTGCCACTCGCGAACGCGCAAATAGGCCAAATACTCATCGCGGCACTTTTTACGGAACTGACTAGCAGATAACTCTTTTTGCTGATCTTTTAAGTGCTGCCACAGATTTATCCAACTGACGAAATCGGAACTGTGATCGGCAAAACGGCGATGGGCTTCATCACTGGCTTGCTTCTTCTCCATCGGACGCTCGCGGGGATCTTGAATCGATAAGCCCGCAGCAATCACCAGCACTTCGTTCAAACAACCTAACTGCTGACTCTCGACCACCATACGCGCCAAACGCGGGTCCACAGGAATTTGCGCCAAATTACGCCCAAGTGGCGTCAATACTAGCTTGCCGTGTTTGCTCTCAACCGCTTGTAATTCTTCGAGCAGCAAGAAACCGTCGCGGATATGGCGGGGATCGGGTGGCTCGATAAACGGGAAGCCGCCGATATCACCCAAACCGATGGCGAGCATCTGCAAAATGACCGAGGCCAAGTTAGTGCGCAAAATTTCAGGATCGGTAAACGCCGGACGATTATTAAAATCCGCCTCATCGTACAAACGAATACAAATACCCGGTCCAACACGACCACAACGGCCTTGGCGCTGATTAGCGCTCGCCTGCGAGATAGGTTCAATCGGTAAGCGTTGCACCTTAGTGCGATAGCTGTAGCGGCTGATACGCGCCGTACCTGGGTCGATAACGTAGCGAATGCCCGGCACAGTCAGCGAGGTTTCCGCTACGTTGGTCGCTAGTACAATCCGCCTGCCTCTGTGGCTACTGAAGACTTTGGATTGCTCGCCATAGGATAAACGCGCGTACAACGGCAAAATTTCGGTATCGCGGTAATTACGTCGGCTCAATTGCTCGGCCGTATCGCGAATTTCCCGCTCGCCATTCATAAAGATCAGAATGTCGCCCAGCCCTTCGGCTACCAGTTCATCGACGGCGGCAAAAATGCCTTCGATTTGATCTAAATCGGCATCACAATCTTGCACTAAGGGGCGATAGCGGGTTTCGACCGGAAAGGTACGGCCCGACACTTCGATAATAGGCGCATTGTTGAAATGCTTAGAAAAACGCTCAACGTCTATGGTCGCCGACGTAATAATAACTTTAAGATCGGGGCGTCTTTTTAGGATCTGTTTAAGGTAGCCCAGAATAAAATCGATGTTGAGGCTGCGCTCGTGGGCCTCATCTATGATGATAGTATCGTATTGATCGAGATTGCGATCTGAGGTCAATTCCGCCAGTAAAATACCGTCGGTCATCAACTTAATATACGAGTCACTCTTAAGCGCATCGGCAAACCGCACTTTAAAGCCAACCACTTCACCGAGCGGACTGTGTAATTCTTCAGCGACTCGGCTCGCCACGCTGCGGGCAGCCAATCGTCTTGGCTGGGTGTGGCCAATCATGCCGCGGCAGCCTAAGCCAAGTTCTAAACAAATTTTGGGAAGCTGCGTGGTTTTACCTGAGCCCGTTTCACCGGCAATGATCACCACTTGATTGCCCGCAATCGCACGCGCAATATCATCGCGCATCAAAGAAACGGGAAGGTTTTCAGGATATTGGATTTTAGGGCGAGCATTACGACGCTGCTCAACCTTCTCAAACGCCGCCTGCGCTTGCTCACTCAACTGGGCTAAGACTTGGGTCTTTTTATCTGAGTCGGCTTCTTTATTGAGCTTAAATAAACGACGACGGATCCTAGACGCATCTGCCTGATAACAAAGATTAAGAAAGGCGTTCGATAGCGGATGTTTGTCTGAGTTCAAATCCAAATTCCATTGCTAGCATCAAAAACGGCGATCCTAGCAAGGAAAGTGGCGCAATGGTATTGCTAATTTACTCTGCACTCAGGATAAAGGGTGTCAGATTATGTCCACAGCGGCTCAGATTAAACCGGTGACAGATAGCATTGTTGCATATAGATATTCATCGCTTTGAGCACATTAGTGCGATTTATCGTGCCAATCACTTTACCGTGTTCAACTACAGGATAAACCTTAGGTTTAGGCCCGAGCATTTGTTCAGCGAGTTGCAAAATACTGTCATCAGGCCCGACAAACAGTACTTCAGTACGCATACAATCCTTCACCACTGAGGTCATATCGCAGTGATAGCTACTTTTGATCATCACAGCCAGACAATCCTGCTGGGATAAAAAGCCCACCAAATCGCCCACCTCATCAACCACAGCGGCGCCCATTTTATTATTATCTAACAGCTTTTCGACCGCGGTCGCCAGCGACATATTCGCGCGCAGTAACACGGGCTGACGATCCATATGGTCACGAATCTTAATTAAGTCCATAGTCTTCCCCTCGAATTAACCCTACGTTTGAAGTCTAGTCAAAATATCGGCAAGGATGTGCGATTTATATCGATTGCGCTTATCGAGTGTGTAAACCGAATGTCAAAAAGTGCTGACAGAATAGAAAGAAACAACAAACGGATACACAGCACGACGAAATAATTAATGTCTCGTTAAGTGCTAGACGAAGCTGCTGATCCGGCGAACTTGGCGGCGTCTTGTACGGCTTGCAAGTCCTCTTCGATATCAAGCACTTTTTGTGAACGCTTCAGCGCCAATCGACCGTGGTACTCAGCGGCTGCGCGTATTTCCCCGTCATCGCTGGATGCTAACGATTCAAGCGCTTTTTGTAGCCGTACTGCGACTTCCACCACTCCCGCACCGTCTCTAGCTATCGCGGTAAACGCATCATCAAACATGTCCTGCACACAAACGTGAGGAACCTCTACGCGATCACACTCTGGCGCGGGTTTATCATCACCTGCCGCGGGTTCACCCCATAGTGTAAACAGCCGTACCAGTGTGCCTATGATGCAAATGGCCGTACCTGGGTCATTGACCGCGGGTGATAAAGCGCGGCCAGCGATTTCCGACAGTACCACTAGACCAAATCGCGGATCGTCGTCAAAAAGACGGGTATCACCAATCTGGAATGACTCGACAACACAGGTGCAATCAATCTCAGTCTGCTCCGCACCATCGGCGCTAATGTATGCCAATGGTCGATTGGGCGTGGCGAACGTGCCCGGCAAGGCTGCAATCACGACTCGCACCTCGTTTTTCTCTGCCCAGCGCTGCATCGCGGCAATATTAATGTACTGCACATAACCGACGTTTGCCGCATACACGGCTCGTCCACGCGCTTGGGGGCGCACAGAAACGCCGCCAAGATGTGGGGTATTGCGTCGGCGTGTCAGGGCATCTGCCGCCGCCTTTTCAACTTTCTCAATTGTGGTTGCCATGCGGCCAAGACGAGCTATGCGATCCACCCAACGTACAAAGGTAAAGATCACCATGCCAAAAATAAACGTGGTCAGCAGGAAGAGGATAAACAGACCCGCAGTTTGAAAGTAATCATTTTTAACCGCAGTGAGTGCCACAATACTGAAGATAAATGCCCCAACAAAGGTCGATAGCGCATTTTGAGAGGCATCATCGGCGACAACTAAAATAAATGAACGTGGTGTTGCCGTGTTAGCCGCCGAAGCATAGGCCGAGACCATAGAACCCACGGAAAAAGTGGCGATAACCAGCATGCTGGAAGCCATGACGGATAACAGCGCCTCGATGGAGGCCGATGACACCTTAGGTGCAATCTCAACAAGCTCAGTGCCATCAGCCAATTTTGCGACAAAGGCGACTGCAATCGATAATAGGCAAACAAGCAGTGGTTTAACCCAAAGTCGATGACGAAACCGATTGAGGAAAACCCTGACGCGGTCGGTTAACACGGTAGAAATCATGTAAATATCCTTTACGCTGAGTGCAACCTCATGCAGACGCGATGAGTTCGCTGGACACAAACTGCAGCTTTTTGACTGTGAGTTAAGTACGGCTTTGCGTTTGATGATTGTACGTCTAATGAAATCAAACAAAGCTATGATACGCACATGGCATTGATTAATTGTAATAGCTCAAACCTATCAGCTTCTTATTCACTCTTAAAGCAAAAAACCGTTAGCAAAAAGCGAGTGCCACTTTCGCAGCACTCGCTTTTTAAGGTTTCTGAGTCATGTTTCTGTGAGATATTTCTAAGCTATTTTTTACATCAACTTGTAAACAATCTTGTAAGCAATAGCAGTCACGAACCAACGGCTTCTACAATTCAAGTTATTGGTCTTGCCAAATCAGCACTTGGGCGGGTTCGCCATTGCTACGGGTAGCGCGGTACATGCCTTCAGTGTTAAATGGCGTAGCGATATTACCGCGCTGATCGACGGCAATCACGCCGCCCGAACCACCAGCAGTAATAAGACGTTGATTGATCACTTCATCGGCGGCTTGAATAATGGATTTCTGCTGGTATTTCACTTTGGCACAAATATCCCCCACCACTTGATAGCGAATAAAGAACTCACCGTGTCCGGTTGCCGATACGGCGCA
This sequence comes from Shewanella vaxholmensis, assembly GCF_031932135.1. NCBI lineage: Bacteria > Pseudomonadati > Pseudomonadota > Gammaproteobacteria > Alteromonadales > Shewanellaceae > Shewanella > Shewanella vaxholmensis. The sequence continues at coordinate 157,896 of NZ_JAUOEV010000007.1, read as the reverse complement.
CACCCCATTTTCAGCATAGGTGCCGGCACCAATCACAGGAGAATCACCAATGCGACCGAAGCGTTTTGCCGTCATGCCGCCAGTTGAGGTACCAGCTGCTAAGTTGCCATTTTTGTCTAAGGCGACGGCGCCTACGGTACCAAATTTGTAATCGAGATCTTGCATCTCAACACTTGCGACTTGCTCTGATTTAGCCGCAGCTTGCAGTTTTTGCCGAGCATCGAGTAATTGCTGATAACGCTCGTCAGTATCAAAATGACCGTTCGGCACTAAGCTAAAGCCTTGTGTCAGTGCAAATTCTTCTGCGCCTGCGCCCGAGAGCATCACGTGCTCAGATTTATTCATCACGGCTAAAGCAAGATCTATTGGGTTGGCGATATGGCGTACTCCAGCGACAGCGCCTGCATTCATGGTTTTGCCATCCATAATGGAGGCATCTAATTCATGTCCGCCGTCATAGGTGTACACCGCGCCGATACCTGCATTAAACAGGGCACTATTTTCGAGAATATTAATGGCGGTTTGAACTGCCACTAAGCTGTCACCGCCCTCCTCTAAGACTTTTGAGCCTTTATCGACCGCTTCCTTTAACTTATCTTTGTAGGCTTGGCGTTGTTCAGGGGTGAGATTAGCCTTAGAAATCGTGCCAGCGCCGCCGTGGATCGCAATAGCGAACGGTTTGTCATTGGCCAAGGTGTTGTGTGACATAAAAAGTAGACCCGAGATAATTAAACTAAAGGTGGCTAATTTTGTTTTCATTCTTTACATCCCCTTAAAAAGTAGCGTCCTTTGTACCCATTTCATCGTGTAATTTCAATCATCTCCTTGCCTGTTGGTTTTATTCTGGCGACAATGATGCCACATCACAGGGACTATAAAGTGCAGCCATTTTTGCAAATCACCTCACATTATTTTCGTTTTTGCTTATTTCTGAGTCTGATTTCAGTCACATCCGTCGCTGCGGCGGCAGATGAATTTATTAAATTGTCTGTCTCAGGCGTGAATGAAGCTCTGCAACGTAACATAGTTGCGCACTTAGGCACCTTACCCGAGTCCGAGGTGCAGCGCCGTGCCTTTCTGTTTAATGTCGAAGACAATGTCAGCACAGCCTTAGAATCCATGGGTTACTACCATGGTGAAGTGGAAGAAAAACTGACGGAACATGATAAGGGCCCTTGGGAACTGAAACTGGAGATCACTGCTGGCGAACCGACCATAGTGCAATGGGTCGATATTAACTTCAGTGGTGAAATGCTCGATGATCGCGCCTTCGATCAATGGCTGGCTAAGGTCAACTTAAAGCCTGGCGATGTGCTAAACCACGGTGTATATAGCGACGTCAAATCGCAGCTGGTCACCTTAGCTTTAGCCCGAGGTTACTTCGATGGTGAATTTACGGAATCACAGATTAAAGTTAACCGCGACATTAATACCGCGCAGGTAAGTTTACATTTTGACTCTGGTAAACGTTATAAATTTGGCCAAGTCAGCTTCGAAGGCCATACTTTAGAACCTGAAATTTTAGAAAAACTTATTCCCTTTAAAGAAGGCGCTTCCTACTCGACTCGCCGTGTGGGCGCGCTGAATCGCCAGTTATTAGACACGGGCTATTTCGCCAATATTAAAGTGATCCCGCAAATCGACGGTGTCGAAGATAGTCATATTCCGGTGCTGGTCGAATTAACCCCTAAGGCAAGCCACGCCATTGAGCTCGGTTTTGGTGGTGATATTGGTAAGACAGACCAAGCTTTCGACCCAAGGGTGCGCGTCACTTGGCGCACGCCACAAATCAATAAATACGGCCATTCACAGGAAACCAGCCTCGAATGGTCACCGGATAGACCTAAGTTATTAACCACTTATACTATCCCCTTGACACATCCCTTAGATGATCAATTAAAAATCCGCGTTGGTTTACTGCGGGATAAATACGGTGTGACCCAAGTGTATGACGCCGAGAATCGCGATTTTACTAACACAGGTCAGCTTGAATCGACTAAATACCTTATTGGACTATTGCGCCAACAAAGACTCGAAAATCAGTGGCTAATGAATTATTCACTTGAGGCTATTCGCGAAGAATACACCCAGTCTGATGTCGATTATATGCCGTCGTTTTATCTGGCTGGCATAAACTTTTCGCGAACAACGCGGGGTGATAATTCACTCGATCCTAAGTCTGGTTTCAGGCAGATTTACAGCCTAGATTATGCCGATCCCAATTTAGGCTCAGAAACCCGCTTAGCACGCCTTCAAGCCAAATTTAAATGGATTGATACCTTCTTCGACAATCACAGGATTGTTGCGCGTATCGATTTAGCCGCCAACTTAGCCAACGAGAATGATCTGGCTTCTATCCCGCCTTCGCTGCGCTATTTTGCCGGTGGTGATCAAAGTGTACGGGGTTATGGTTATCAAGAATTGGGTCCCTATTTAGATTATGTCGCAGATGATGGCAAAACCAATCGCGAGGTCATAGGTGGCCGCTATTTAATGGTCGGCAGTTTAGAATATCAATATTATGTAACCCCCACTTGGCGGGTCGGTACCTTTATCGATGCGGGTAACGCCTTCGATAATAATCAATTTGAACCTGTTGTCTCTGTCGGTGGCGGTATCCATTGGATCTCCCCCATCGGCCCAATCAAACTGGATTTAGGGGTTGGATTGAAAGAAACCGATACCATTGAAAGATCATGGCGTATTCACCTGACCATGGGGACTGATCTATGAGCCAGCCCCCAGAGCATAATAAGCCAACAGAGCAAGACGTAATAGACAGCCCTATCACCGAAGTCACTGAAGCCATTGCGAATTCTGTCACCCAATCGGTGTCATTCATTCAAAAACTGTGGCGACAGTTCAAACTCTGGACTCGGATTATCATCTATGTGCCATTAGGGCTTTTAGTGTTAATCGCCCTATTACTCGGCACTGAGTTTGGTTCGCGCATCACAGTAGGCTTAGCCGATCAGTTTGTGCCCGATCTTGATCTCACTTACACCTCAGGCTCCATTAATAAAGACTTAGCCCTGTCCCATGCGTCTTGGTCTATGGCTGGCATCAAGGTGCAACTTGAGGATCTGCATTTACTCTGGCAACCCGCCTGTTTACTACAAAAACGTTTATGTGTGAATGGCTTATCTGCGGCCAAAGTCGATGTGACTATTGATACCTTAGCCCTGTCTGCCGACACAAACGAAACCCCGATAGTGCCGCTCGATGAAGAGCCCAACGAGCTGCAATTACCCTTTGATATTGAGTTAGACTCCGCGGAGCTCAAGGCTGTGAATATCCAAGTGGATGAGATGCAATTTACAGCCAATCGCCTTAACGCAGAGGCAAAGTGGTTTGCCGAAGGCTTGTCGGTTAAGCAGCTTTCCAGTGAAGGATTGTTCGTGCTGCTCCCCACAGCAACCGATGCCGCACAAACGAGCCAAGCAGCGACAACGACGGCTTCTAACGCCGACATAGCCGCGAGTACGACACCCAACGCAGCGGCCAGCACAACAGCCAATGCGACGCCAGATCCATCGGCCAACTCGCCGGCAAAAGACAAGCCAGCAAAAAACAGTAGTGCAGAGTGGGCTCTAGCGCATTTGCCACAAGTGTTTATGCCTTTTCCTGTGACGGTCAATGCCCTCACGCTTGATAACACCACGCTGCAAATCGGCGATCGTAAAGATGTCTTTAGCCATGCCGAGCTGCAAGGTCGTTTCCGCGAATATCAATTGACCTTAGATCATCTCGCCATCAGCCATACAGATGGCAGCGCGGATATCACAGGCAGTTTAACGCTCGATAACGATTATCCACTCGATTTAGAAGCCAACCTCACCCTTAACCAATTAGCTGAATTACCTGAGCTGACTCACCAAGCACTAGATGTAAAGCTGAGCCAAAGCTTAGGACAATTGCAGGTGAACGCTGTCGCCAAGGGCGATGCCGACTTCAAGCTAGATGGGCAGATAACGCTTCGCGATCCTAACCTGCCCTACAAGGTAAAACTTGAACAGACACGGCTGCAGTGGCCGCTAAAAAGCCCTGAATACTCAGTCAGCGATGTGGCACTGGAAAGTCAAGGCGATCTCAATCGTCAAGAGGCGAGCCTTAAAGGTCAGCTGACGACGCCGTTCCACAAAGTGCTCGCTATAGACACTAGCCTTCAGCATCAAGATGCGAAGTTAACCATTAATAATCTTGATGCAACGGGCTCGATTGGTCAGGTCATGCTCACGGGCGAACTCGATTATCAAAAAGCCATTCGCTGGAACGCCAATCTCTGGCTCAATGACGTCAAACTGCAGGAAGTACAACTGCCACAAACGGATACGGCACAAGCTGCAACCGGTCTACCGGACAGTTTGATTTCAGGAAAATTACGCACTCAAGGCTCATTTGCTGATCCTCGCTGGCAAGTCTCCCTGAACGACACTGAGCTCACGGGCACCCTGCAAGGTTATCCCTTCGATATCACAGGGGATATCAGTGTGAATGATTCCCTGTATGTCAGTGCTAAGGGGCTGAACGCCAAAGTACTGGGCTCGACTCTGGCACTCAAAGGCGAAGCCAACGCCAACTGGGATCTACAAGGTGAGCTGCAAGTGCCCGACTTCGGTCTGTGGTTGCCTAAGGCCAGCGGCCAATTGCAGGCGCAAATTAATGTCACAGGGGATGAAAAACACCCTCAAGTTGAACTCACCGCCCAACTCGCTGAACTGTTTTATCAAAACATTAAACTGCGGGAATCCAACTTAAAGGCCTATTACAAGCCGCTAGATCAACATGAATTTGCTATCTCGCTGAAATCGAAAGCCTTACAGATTGCGGATCAGAATGTAGATACAGTGACACTTGGGGCGAAAGGCACGATTGACGCTCAAAAGCTGACCCTGAATGCCACGGGCGATCTTGGCCTCGATACCACAGTGAGTAGCCAATACGATGTGAAAAAGTCGCGGCTACGGCTCGATGTCGAACGTCTAAATCTCAATACCCCCGTTGGCCTATGGCAGCTCGATAACGCCATTAATCTCGCTTGGGATCAAAACAAAAATCAGGGCAGCATCACGCCGTTTTGCCTCATGAACCCGAACAGCCGCATCTGCCTAAACAGCGAGACGACAATCGGCAAAAAAGGCAGCGCGCAGGTGAGCTATTCGGGTAATCCAGGGCAATTACTCGTGCCGATATTACCAACGAATATGCGCTGGGATGGCCCAGCCTCTCTGTTAGCCAATTTTGCTTGGGCTGCGGGTCGTAAACCCACTGCCGATGTGAACTTTGATTTTGCCCCCGGCAGTATCATGCTCAAACGGGATAAGAATCGTGAAGTCACCATTAATTACCAACATTTGTCATTGCTGGCGACCTTAGATGCTAAACGGCTTGCAACAGTATTAAATTTTGAATCTGAAGGCGTGGCCAGTTGGCAGAGTGAGATCAACGTTAATGTCACCCCAGACCGCACGCTCTCAGGTTTTGCCAATATCAAGCAAATCAACTTACAACCACTGGGAGAATTTTTCCCGCAGCTAAATACGGTACAAGGCTTACTGACGAGTCAGCTTAACTTTGCGGGCAGTCTAGAGGCGCCAGAAGTATCGGGAAGCATGGCCTTAACGGAGGGCTCCTTAGCCCTGACGGCAAACCCGACACTCATCGACAAAATTGATCTGTCAATGTCGTTCGCGGGTCAACAAGCCGAGCTAAAGGGTCGCTGGATGATGGGCAATGGCTTGGGTCGAGTGACTGGCCAGCTGCAATGGCCCCAAGGTCAATTTAGCGGTGAATTAGCCCTTGAAGGTGACAAACTCGCCGTGATCCAACCGCCACTGGCTATCCTTGATGTTTCACCCGACATCAATTTAACCTTCAATAGTAAACAATTAACGGTGAAGGGCAAAATAGCCGTTCCTTCTGGCAACATTAAAATTGTGCCATTAGCAGAAGGCGGTATCGCCACATCTGATGACGTGGTATTTGACGACTCCATTGCCGCCACGCAACCTAAAACCAGCCCCTATGCAATCGTGGCCGATCTGAATATCAGTGTGGGCAACGAACTCAGGATTGATGGCATGGGCCTCACAGGTAGGCTCCAAGGAACCTTAAAACTGCAACAGCAAGCGTTCCGTCCGCCTTTGCTCTTCGGTAATATCAAGGTCAATCAGGGCAGTTACAAATTTATGGGCCAAACCCTAAAAATCCGTACCGGCGAAGTGCAGTTTGTGGGGCCAACGTCAGTGCCAAACTTAAATATTGAGGCAATACGCGAGATTAAGAGTGAAGACTTAGTCGCGGGTGTGCGCGTTACTGGCACTCCCGCCCGCCCTGTGGTGACCCTGTTCTCTAACCCCGCTAAAGAGCAGGCTGAAATCTTGTCTTACATTATTAAAGGCAGTGGTTTTAACAGTGCCAACAATGAGCAAAATAACTCGTTGATGATGGGCGCGGCCTTAGGTTTAGGCTCGCAGGTGGGCGGCGGCGCAATAAATAATATAGGTAATACCGCGACCGGATTAATAGAAGAGTTTGGTTTCTCTAACGTGCAACTCGACACCAACGATGAAGGCCGTGTTGCGATCAGTGGCTTTATCGGCGAGAACTTGATGGTGAAATACGGGGTAGGCGTGTTTAACCCTGGCTATGAGATGACGGTCAGATATTACCTGCTCTCACAGCTTTATCTCGAAACCGTATCGGGTACTTTAGGGCAATCTCTTGATATCTATTACAACTTTAATATCAAGTAGCAAGGCTAGCGGGCTCGTAAACGATTGGACTATAAGGTTGTTCGAACGTAAGGCAAGCATTAGATTATAAGATGTTGCTGATGGCTAAAAGCTTGCCATCGGTCCACCCCAATCAACTGAGTTTTCGGGATGCGGCGAGTTATATCATCTTCAAGTTGACACAACTGCCATCACAAACACCGGGGAATGTCCCGAGAGACGTATTGGATATAGAACGCAATGCACGGCAATTTAAGTTGGATGGTAAACGGGAAAGGGCTTATCCACGAGTCCTTAAAATGAGCAAACACAAGTTTCCGCTTAGACCAAAGACAATACCGTCCACTCTTAAGTGAACGGCATTACGAGCCATGCTCGCCTTTCGATTAGGGATAAAACGGTTAGATAGTCACCATAAGCCGCTTAATTAATGGATTAGACCGGATTGGTGATATCTACAAAATGATGCATTAAATCAAACTCGCGGGCGAGATGACGGCCTAAGGCTTGAATACCGAAACGTTCGGTCGCATGGTGCCCCGCCGCAAAATAATGTATGCCCTGCTCCACCGCACTGTGGAAAGTGCGTTCGGACACTTCACCACTGATAAACGCATCCACACCTAAACTCGCCGCAACATCGATATAATCCTGCGCGCCGCCAGTACACCAAGCTAAATGTTGGATCTTGGCATCGCCATCACCAATGTGCAGTGGGGCTCTGCCTAATGCATCCTCAAGGGTGTGAGAAAATTCGCTAGCACTAACCGCAAGATCAAGTTTTCCACGCCACAGCAGCCCCTGAGCCACCTCTTCGATGGCTTCTGCGTCGACGATCCCAAGCTGCCTGCCCAACGTCGCGTTATTACCCAGCATTGGGTGGGCATCTAAGGGTAAATGATAGCCAAATAAATTTATATCATGCTTGAGCAGTGCCTTAATCCGGCGTTGTTTCATGCCAGTGATCACTTCAGGCTCATTCTTCCAAAAAAAGCCGTGATGGACCAAAATCGCATCGGCGTTTAATCGAATCGCTTCATCGATCAAAGCCTGACATGCAGTCACGCCCGTCACTATGGTGCGGATCTCATCCTTGCCTTCTATTTGCAGCCCATTGGGTGCGTAATCTTTAAACGCCGATACATGCAAAAAATCGGCTAAATATTGGGTTAATTCTGTCCGTGTCATTGCTTTACCGTCCTTTACTCGAGATGATCATTTACTGAAGATGACGACTTATTCAAGATAAGACAGTCGCTTACATCGCGACATCAACACGCACACCACCTTGCAGGTAGACGACACGTACTCTGTCACCCGCATTGAATACCATGCCAGCATCATAGTCTTGGATCACCATAACTTGGGTGCCATCTTCTTGATTGATCATCAATTCCACCAGCTTCAATGACTGCACACTCGTACCACTGCCATAACGATTGCCGATACCGCCACCAATCAAGGCGCCTAAAATGGTCGCCACATCACGGCCAGAACCGCCACCAAACTGATTACCAATCACCCCACCCGCTAAGGCGCCACCAAAGGTTTTCCAACCTCGATTACGGTCTTCAATGAGCTGGGTTTCAGTGATATTACGTACCGAAGTTATATCGCCATAGAGCACTTTCTCGACAGGCACGGCTTGATTACGGTCATAACCCGCACTCGCGGGGCTGAGGATAAACGCAAAAATAAACATAAAGCTTGCTAGAGTAGGTTTCCACATATCTGAATTTCCGCTAACTTAATAATAAGGTCTATAACTAAATCATACTCAATTGTGAAGTCACTGTCTTTTCTGAATCACGAATTTGAAGCTTTTCCTTCACCCGAACTCGCCTTAACTGATCCTAATGGGTTATTGGCTATCGGCGGCGACTTACGTCCTGAGCGCTTACTCTCGGCTTACTACAACGGTATTTTTCCTTGGTTTAACTCAGATGATCCTATTTTGTGGTGGTCGCCCGATCCCCGCGCCGTGTTTATTCCCGGTGACGTACACATCAGCACAAGTTTGCGGAAATACTTAAAAAAACAACCTTGGCGGATCACAATCGATCACGCTTTCACCGATGTGATGGCGGGATGTGCGCAGCCAAGAGAAAAACAGAGCGGCACTTGGATCACCCAAGAAATTCAAATGGCCTATCGCGAACTGCATCACACAGGTCACGCCCATTCCATTGAAGTCTGGGAAGGCGAACGTTTAATCGGTGGGCTTTACGGCTTAGCAATCGGCCAAGTGTTTTGCGGCGAATCCATGTTTCACCGTAAAACCAATGCGTCAAAGGCCGCCGTTGCAGCGCTGCAACAGCATTTACTCAAAATGGGATTCAAACTCATCGATGCACAAGTGATGAGTCCTCACCTAGAAAGTTTGGGAGCCAAAGCCATTAAACGCATTGATTTTATAACGTTACTGAGCGAACTGAGAAACAATCCCGTGGACCCAACGACTTGGACCACTAAAGAGGTCATCCTTGAACTCGAGTAAAGCATCGATCGCTATCGGTATCAGTCAAATATTTCCCTGCAGCTACCTCGATGGCCAGCAGGAGCAGCTACTTGTCATCCAAGAAGATACGCTCGATCCCATTTTATTTGAGCGTTTACTCGCGGTGGGTTTTCGCCGCAGTGGCGGCTCCATCTATAAACCCCGTTGCCCAAGGTGCAGCGCGTGCCAGCCTATTCGTGTGCCAGCGCATGAGTTTGTGCCATCGAAACGCCAAAAACGGACCTTAGCCAAAAACCAAGATCTGACCTGGCGAATTACATCGGAACAAACCGCCGAACAATATGCCCTGTATGAACATTACATTCGTGAGCGACATTTTGATGGCCCTATGTTCCCCCCGAGTGAAGATCAATATAATCACTTTCTTTTTTGCCATTGGTTGCCGCCGACGTTTATCGAAGTCTATAACGGCGATAAATTATTAGCCGTCGCGGTCACAGATACCTTACCCAATAGTCTGTCGGCGATTTACAGCTATTTTGACCCCGACGAAGAACAGCGTTCCCTCGGCGCCCTGTTAATTTTAATTCAGTGCCGATTGGCAAAACTGATGGACAAAGAATTTGTTTATCTCGGATATCAAATAGATGAAAACCGTAAGATGTCCTACAAGCGTTTATATCGCCCATATCAAATTCTCACACCGACGGGCTGGGAGTATTCCCAAGTTTGCTAAGTACTTCCCCTTTACAGCAGGGTGAATTTGGGGCATGATACGCCCGTTTTTTATATTCGAAGGCTAATGGGATAATTAATTAATGGCGAAAGAAGACAACATTGAAATGCAAGGCACTATCCTTGAAACCTTGCCAAACACAATGTTTCGTGTAGAGCTTGAAAATGGTCATGTGGTGATAGCCCACATTTCAGGCAAAATGCGCAAAAACTACATCCGGATCCTTACTGGCGATAAAGTTACCGTCCAGCTGACTCCTTATGATCTGACCAAAGGTCGCATTGTCTTCCGCGCACGCTGATATAGCCTCTTAGATTTAAAAACCCGGCAAGGCCGGGTTTTTTTGTTTGCGAAAGATGAAAAAAAATGGCTGCAATTGCAGCCATTTTTATGTCTAAAACTAATGGATAATCAAGCGTTAAGCTTTTGTTGTCGCTTTTTCGTGACGTTCGGTACGAATGACAAGCTCGCCCTCCTTCACATCCACATGCGCCACACCGCCTGACTCTAAGACACCAAATAAGATCTCGTCTGCCAATGGACGTTTGATCAATTCGGTCACGACCCGAGCCATTGGACGCGCGCCCATGTTCTTGTCGTAGCCTTTCTCGGCCAACAAGGTTCTGGCTTCGTCGCTGACTTCCAAAATAACGTGTTTTGCATCCAATTGAGCCTGCAATTCCACCAAGAATTTATCGACCACTTTGGCGATAATCGTCATATCCAAATGGTTGAACCAAATGATGGAATCGAGACGATTTCGAAATTCTGGCGAAAATACCCGATTAATTTCAGATAACGCATCTTGGGTGTGATCTTGTTGGGTAAAGCCAATCGACTTACGAATAGTCTCCTGAACACCCGCGTTCGTTGTCATCACCAAAGTCACGTGTCTGAAGTCAGCCTTACGACCATTATTGTCGGTCAAAGTACCGTGATCCATCACCTGCAACAGCAAGTTATAGACATCGCGGTGGGCCTTCTCGATTTCATCCAGTAGCACCACACAGTGCGGATTTTTAATCACAGCATCGGTGAGCAAGCCACCTTGGTCATAACCCACATATCCAGGAGGCGCACCAATCAAGCGTGACACTGTGTGGCTTTCCATGTACTCAGACATGTCAAAGCGCACCAGTTTCATTCCTAAACAGTTGGCTAGTTGGTTAGTGACTTCGGTTTTACCCACACCGGTGGGACCCGCGAATAAGAAGCTACCCACAGGTTTCCTGTCTGTGCCTAAGCCACTGCGCGATAAGCGAATGGCCGAACTCAGACTCTCAATGGCCTTGTCTTGGCCAAAGACCACCATCTTAAGGTTACGCTCAAGATTACGCAGTAAGTCCTTATCAGTGGCGGATACCGACTTCTCAGGGATACGCGCCATTTTCGCCACTATCGACTCAATCTCGGCTTGGCCTATGGTCTTTTTACGTTTGCTCATAGGCAACATCACCATACGTGCACCCGCTTCATCGATCACATCGATGGCTTTATCGGGTAAATGTCTGTCATTGATGTGCTTGGCCGATAATACCGCAGCGCTGCTGATCGCAGCCTGTGTATAACGAACCCCATGATATTCTTCGTATTTAGACTTAAGCCCCATCAAAATCTTAGTGGTTTCTTCCACTGAAGGCTCATTGATATCCACCTTTTGGAAACGACGTGCAAGTGCGCGGTCTTTCTCAAAAATACTTTGATATTCTTGAAAAGTTGTCGAGCCCATGCAGCGCAAGTTACCGCTAGATAGCAAAGGTTTCAGCAGATTAGAGGCATCCATTACGCCGCCAGAGGCCGCGCCCGCACCGATAATGGTGTGGATCTCATCGATGAATAGGATGGCATGCTTATCAGCCGCCAGTTCTTTTAACAGGTTCTTAAAGCGCTTTTCAAAGTCGCCGCGATACTTAGTTCCCGCCAGCAGTGAACCTAAATCCAAGGAATACACTGTGGCTTCAAGCATCACATCTGGCACTTGTTTATTGACGATGCGATACGCCAGTCCTTCGGCAATCGCCGTTTTACCTACGCCCGCCTCACCCACTAACAGTGGATTATTTTTACGGCGACGGCACAGGGTTTGAATCGCGCGCTCAATTTCTTGATCACGACCAATCAGTGGGTCGATGATCCCTTGCTTAGCAAGTTGGTTTAAGTTGGACGCAAATTGCGACAACATGCTGCGCTCTTCGCTGCTTTCGCCCTGATCTTCAACCCGTTCTTGATCTTGATGTGACTCAGCATCATCATTTTTGGCGAAACCATGGGAAATAAAATTCACAACGTCTAGGCGACTAATATCGCAGCGGCGCAGTAAATACACGGCTTGGGATTCTTGCTCACTGAAAATGGCGACTAACACGTTAGCGCCGTTCACTTCATTGCGACCCGATGACTGCACATGGAATACTGCACGTTGCAGCACTCGTTGGAACCCCAGCGTCGGCTGAGTTTCTTTGTCATCATCAATATCGGCAATGATTGGGGTTGTTTGTTGGATAAAGCTTGCCACTTCATCTCTGAGTTTATCTAGATTCGCTCCACAGGCGATTAACGCTTCTTGAGCCGCAGGATTGTCGATCAGAGCTAATAACAGATGTTCCACTGTCATATACTCGTGACGCGCGTCTCTGGCTTGCTGAAACGCCAGATTTAAGGTGACTTCCAGGTCTTTGTTCAGCATAAGCACCCCCAAAATTAACAACAGACTACAGAGTAAAGCGGTTTTATGCTTTCTCTAACGAACACAGTAACGGATGTTGGTTTTGTCTTGCAAATTGATTTACTTGTATCACCTTAGTTTCTGCAATCCCAAACGGGAAAATACCGCAAATACCTTTTCCTTGGTGATGGATCGTCAACATGATATCGGTCGCTTCCTGCTCGTTCTTGCGAAAGAAAACCTGCAGAACTTCAATCACAAAATCCATTGGGGTGTAATCATCATTATTGAGTACCACCTTATACATCGAAGGCGGCATTAACTCTGATTCGACACGTTCTTCAACGTGTTCAATATTTCCTATCTTTGCCATTTTTTAATACTAGCCTCTCGTGTTGGCCTCTTCCAATTGATCCGTTCAAATTAATCAGTTGTTACCCCTTTGTTAATTTTAGCTTGACTTCCGCTTTTACTCCTTACATTCTGTTGTGCAGACGGTGAACGAATACCCGTCTATACAGGTTTTACTATCTTACTGGTAAGTAGACAACAGAAGGAAGTGGAAGTATGGCAAGCGGAACTGTTAAATGGTTCAACAACGCCAAAGGATTCGGGTTTATTTGCCCTGATCAAGGTGGTGAGGACGTTTTTGCACACTATTCTACCATTGAAATGGAAGGCTATCGAACTCTAAAAGCAGGCCAACCCGTTCAATTTGAAGTAGAAGCCGGTCCAAAAGGGATGCACGCTTCAGCCATTTCACCAACAAAATAATGTTTGGTGAGGCCAATGATCTAAAAGGCAGGGACTTGTCCCTGCCTTTTTATTGCTGCGTGTTTTATCAATCCCCACCACTTAATGCTCCATCGCTTGTCAGCATTACGCATGAATTTAATTCAAGATCAATCGCCGCACCTCGCCCATTGCATCCCCACAAAAAGATTTCATCACCAGTCTCGACAGTAAATTTAGGGCATAAAAAAGGGATCTGCCATGCAGATCCCTTTTTAAAATCAGTCTAATGACTTACAACTTTACATCAACTTTGATGGCCCACACTGACGCACGCGCCATCCAAAAGCTAAAACTCACGAGATTAAGCAATCAACAACTTGTTTAACGTCTCGCTTGGGCGCATGGCTTTTTCAGCCTTAGCCGCATCTAAACGGTAGTAACCGCCTAAATCGACTGGTGCACCTTGTGCCGTCGCTAATTCAGCCACAATCACTTGCTCATTTGCCGCCAACGCATGCGCTAACGGAATGAAGTGGGCTTGTAACTGCTCATCGCCCGTTTGCGCGGCTAAGGCTTGTGCCCAGTACATGGCTAAGTAGAAATGGCTGCCACGGTTGTCTAACTCACCGACTCTTCTTGATGGCGATTTATTGCTATCTAAGAATTGGCCAATGGCTTGATCTAAGGTATCAGCTAACACTTGTGCTTTTGGATTACCGACAGTTTGGCTTAAATGCTCAAGAGACGCCGCCAGAGCCAAGAATTCACCGAGTGAATCCCAACGTAAGTGACCTTCTTTCTCAACCTGTTGCACGTGCTTAGGCGCACTACCGCCCGCGCCAGTTTCAAATAGACCACCACCGTTCATTAACGGAACGATTGATAGCATTTTGGCACTGGTGCCCAGCTCTAGGATAGGGAACAAGTCAGTCAGGTAGTCACGTAGAACGTTACCCGTAACTGAAATGGTATCATTGCCTTCTTTGATGCGAGCCAAAGACAAACGCGTCGCGTCTTCTGGAGACATGATGCTGATATCTAAGCCATCAGTGTCATGTTCTGGCAGATACTGCAGCACTTTTGCAATAATTTGCGCATCGTGGGCACGTTTGCTATCTAACCAGAATACCGCAGGAGTATTGCTTAAACGGGCACGGCGCACGGCCAGTTTTACCCAATCACGGATAGGTGCGTCTTTAACTTGGCACATTCTCCAGATATCGCCCGCTTCCACATTGTGGCTCATCAATACCTTACCGCTGGCATCGACAACGTTCACCACACCATCAGCAGGCATTTCAAAGGTCTTATCGTGGCTGCCGTATTCTTCGGCTTTTTGCGCCATCAAGCCCACGTTTGGCACGCTGCCCATGGTTTTAGGATCAAAAGCGCCGTGCTCTTTACAGAAAGCAATCGTTTCTTGGTAAATACCGGCATAGCAACGATCTGGGATCATAGCTTTAGTGTCATGCAGTTGACCATCTGGTCCCCACATTTGGCCAGATGAACGAATCGCAGCAGGCATAGATGCATCAATAATAATGTCGCTTGGCACGTGTAAATTGGTGATACCTTTGTCAGAATCAACCATAGCCAATGCAGGACGTGCAGCGTAAACGGCGGCGATATCGGCTTCGACTTCGGCGCGGCTATCGGCAGGTAATGTCGCGATCTTGGCATAAACATCACCAAAACCGTTGTTAACATCTACACCTAATTCAGCGAAAAGCGCCGCATGTTTGTCAAATACTGGCTTGAAGAATACCTTCACAGCGTGACCAAACATAATAGGATCAGACACTTTCATCATAGTGGCTTTCAGATGCAGCGATAACAGCACATCTTCAGCTTTGGCGTTTTCGATTTCACGCTCATAGAAACTTACTAAGGCTTTTTTACTCAATACCGCAGCATCGATAATTTCGCCAGCCAGCAGCTTAAGACCAGATTTGAGCACCACTTCTTGACCATCTTTTTGCGTCAGCACGATATTCACGCTGCCCACATCAGATAAAGTCACTGACTGCTCGCTGCCGTAGAAATCGCCGTCAGTCATGTGAGCAACGTGTGACTTAGAATCTGTAGCCCATTTACCCATTGAATGCGGATTTTTCTTGGCGAAGTTTTTCACCGATAATGGGGCACGGCGATCTGAGTTACCTTCACGCAGTACTGGGTTTACCGCACTACCTTTGATCTTGTCGTAACGTGTTTTAATTGACTTTTCAGCGTCGGTTTTTGGCTCATCCGGATAGTGAGGGATGTCATAACCTTTTTGCTGCAGTTCAAGGATACAGGCTTTTAATTGTGGAATTGAAGCACTGATATTCGGTAACTTGATAATGTTCGCTTCTGGCTGATTCGCTAACTCGCCAAGCTCAGTCAGATGATCGCCAATCTTTTGTGCTTCGGTCAGTTGCTCAGGGAAACTGGCAATAATACGGCCCGATAACGAGATATCACGGGTTTCAACCGCAACGCCCGCTGCGTCGGTAAACGTTCTGATAATAGGTAAGAGTGAGAGGGTGGCCAGTGCTGGCGCTTCGTCTGTTTCAGTGTAAATAATTGTTGATGAGTTATCTTTCATGTTACATCCTACATTATTGTAAAATTTAATATTTTTTATAATAATTTTATAGCATGGCGAACAAATCTGAGCACAGTGAAAATATCAATCAAGGCAATCGAATCCGCCTTAACCTTTCAAATTATCAATGCCCTTCTGCCTTTGCGCGCAAGCTAAAATTTGTTACAACGACTCATTAAAACCTAATAAACATTTAGGCACAGATCACATTTTCTGGCCGACATCATAGAGCATTCGCAATAATATTCAAATTCCACTAACGGCGAATGCCAAGTACACTATGACCACATTAACGACTCAATCAAGTCAGGTAAGCGTGTCTCAACCTCCTGTTAGCAAAAGTATGAACAAAAACAAGTTTCCACCTAAACGTGCCAATTCAAGCGCCAGTTCCCCAGCCAAGAGCACGATTAAACCCGCTAAGTCCGCGAGCAGAGGCCCTGCCAACCGCGCTACCGCCGTAGATAGCAAAGTGGCGCCAGCACGTAATGCCAATGGCAGTTTAAAGAAAGAACCCTTTAAAAATCCTAATCGACGCGCAATTGCAGCGGCAAAACCGGTGCAGAGCCAAACGCTCGCACCGATTATCGTGCTGTTTAATAAGCCTTTTGATGTACTTTGCCAGTTTACCGATGAACAAGGTCGCAAAACTCTAAAAGACTATATTCCCATTGCTGACGTGTATGCCGCAGGCCGCTTAGACAGAGACAGTGAGGGCTTGTTGCTGCTGACCAATGACGGTCAATTACAGGCAAGACTGACAGAACCGAAAAAGAAAACCTTTAAAACCTATTGGGTGCAAGTAGAAGGCGTGCCGACGGAAGATGCACTGACGAAACTGCGCCAAGGTGTTGAATTAAATGATGGTATGACGCTGCCAGCTAAAGTCAAAATCATGGATTCACCCGACGTTTGGCCACGTAATCCACCGGTGAGAGAGCGCAAAAATATCCCAACAACTTGGCTAGAAATCCAAATTCATGAAGGCCGCAACCGCCAAGTCAGACGCATGACAGCGCATATCGGTTTTCCGACCTTAAGATTAATCCGTTATAAAATAGGCCAATGGAGTCTAGATAATTTGCCATCGGGTGAGCACAAATGCATCCGCCTAGGTGATGAAGTCTAACTTTCAGCCAAGTTTCTGCGCTCAACGCCACTAAAAAGTGGCACCATGTCCACTCAAAGGAGGCACTATGAGTCAACGATATAAACCCAATGTGACCGTCGCTTGTATTATTCATGCGACTTCACAGGATAAGTATCTGATGGTGGAAGAGTGGATTGATGGCGAGCAGCGCTTTAATCAGCCTGCTGGCCACTTAGAAGCAAATGAAAGCTTAATCCAAGCCTGTGAGCGCGAAGTATTTGAGGAAACGGGGTTATCACTTAACCCCCAAGGACTCGTCGGCATCTATCAATTTAGCGCCAGTGAAGACTTAGCCTTTGTGCGCTTTACTTTCTTCGTGCAGTTAAATGATATGCCCTCACCTGCGCCGCAGGACAACGCTATCCACAGTGCGCACTGGCTGAGTTTTGCACAGATAGAAGCCAAGTCATCTTTACTGCGCAGCCCCTTAGTGCTCGATTGCCTAAAAGACTATCTTAATAACGCACAACAGGGCCAAACTTATCCCCTCTCCTTACTCAATAGTGACCGCCTCACGATAGCCCAAGCGAGTAAGGCGTGATAGAATACCGCCCCGCATAAACGGCTTGTTAAACTTATGCATGTGCTAGTGCCTAGCGGCCTCTACGTGGCAAAATAATAGACTGTACAGTAGGCCGTAAATACGAGTTTTACTGTTAGCTCGCACTACACCCAAATTTTTAAGTTAGCTCTTTAAGTTAGCTTGGATTTAACGCTAGCCCATATTTTTTAAGCTAGGTTAGGCACTTTTTGTTACGCGCTCAATGTCGCGGCTTAACGTCAACAACCTAGCCAACACACATACTCAATGGTTTTAGGATCTATGACATTAATCGAACCCACTCATACAGGAAAAAAAGTCATTGTCGGCATGTCCGGCGGTGTAGATTCATCTGTTTCAGCCTATTTGCTTATGCAGCAAGGCTATCAGGTTGAAGGCCTTTTCATGAAGAACTGGGAAGAAGATGATAACAACGAGTACTGCGCTGCCGCAGAAGATTTAAAAGATGCCCAAGCCGTATGTGACAAGCTTGGGATCAAGCTACACACAGTCAACTTTGCTGCCGAATATTGGGACAATGTCTTTGAGTATTTCCTCGCTGAATACAAAGCGGGCCGCACGCCAAATCCCGATATCATGTGTAACAAAGAAATCAAATTTAAGGCATTTTTAGAATTTGCCGACGAAATCCTCGACGCCGATTACATCGCCATGGGCCACTATGTGCGCCGCCGCGATATTAGCGATGGCAGCACACAAATGCTCCGTGGCGTCGATGGCAATAAAGATCAAAGTTATTTCCTCTACACCCTTAGCCACGAGCAAGTGGCTCGAAGTCTGTTCCCTGTCGGTGAATTGGAAAAACATGAAGTACGTGAAATCGCAAAAGAAATGGGCCTAATCACCCATGATAAAAAAGACAGCACCGGCATCTGTTTTATCGGTGAGCGCAAGTTCACTGAATTCCTGGGCACTTATTTACCGGCGCAGCCTGGTAATATCGAAACCCCAGAAGGTGAAATCATAGGCACGCACCAAGGGCTGATGTACCACACCTTAGGCCAGCGTAAAGGCCTAGGCATTGGCGGTATGAAAAACAGCAATGACGATCCTTGGTATGTTGTCGATAAAGATCTTGAGCGTAACGTATTGATCGTAGGTCAAGGCGGACACCATCCTCGTTTGATGTCGACCGGCATGACAGTTAACCAACTGCATTGGGTGGATAGAACCGGACCTATCGATGGCTGTCATATCGCAGTGAAAACCCGTTATCGCCAACAAGATGTGCCTTGTACTCTTACCTACACAGATGAACACACCTTACGCGTGGTCTTCGATGAACCTGTTGCGGCGGTGACGCCAGGACAGTCTGCGGTATTTTATGATGGTGAAGTCTGCTTAGGTGGCGGCATCATAGATCAATTGATCCGAGGGTAAAGCGTGAACGAGCAATTAGTTAATCGGACCATGGCGTTTGCGGGCATACTGCAAGCCATTGCCCAAGTTCAACATTTAGCCCGCCATGGCGAATTAGATAATGCCGAGCTCGCGGCGAGCTTAAACACCATTCTCGTCACTAATCCTGACAATACGCCCGATGTCTACCAAGACAAAATCGTATTGCAAAAAGGCTACAAGCTGATCTTGAATCAGCTCGGTGACAGCAGTCAAAAAGATGTTGAAATCACCCGCTATTTAGTTGGCGTGTTGGCGTTAGAGCGAAAATTAGTTCGCTCTAACAGCGGTTTAGGCATGTTGGCCGAGCGCATTAATCAAGTGAATCGCCAGCTACATCATTTTGCGATCACAGATGAACAAGTGATTGCCAATCTTGCCAGCATTTACAGTGACATCATCAGTAATTTAGGGCCAAAAATCCAAATCTCTGGTAATCCAGTGTGCTTGCAACGCCCTATCGTACAACAAAAAATTCGCGCTCTGCTGCTTGCGGCCATGCGCAGCGCTGTACTGTGGCGCCAACTAGGCGGTAAGCGTCGACACTTAGTCTTCGCCCGCAAAGCCATAGTCGATACAGCCAAGAAAAGTCTTACCCTATAATAAAATTAGCGTTCATCAAGGAGCTTCACATGGATCTTTCCGCACTAACTGCTATCTCTCCGGTAGACGGTCGTTATGGTAGTAAAACCGCGTCATTGAGAGGGATTTTCAGCGAGTTCGGTCTTACCAAGTACCGTGTTCAGGTTGAAATCAATTGGCTAAAACTGTTAGCAGACTGCCCAGACATTAGCGAAGTGCCAACATTGAGCGCGTCAGCTATCGCCGTGCTCGATGGTATTAAAGACAATTTCAACGAACAAGATGCGCTGCGTGTTAAGGCTATCGAAAGCACCACTAACCACGATGTGAAAGCAGTTGAATACTTTATCAAAGAAAAAATCGCGGGTAATGCCGAGTTAGCAGCGGTTGGTGAGTTTGTTCACTTTGCCTGTACTTCCGAAGATATCAACAACTTAAGCCACGGTTTAATGTTGACTGAAGCCCGTGAGCAAGTATTACTGCCATACTGCAACGAGTTGCTGACTGCGATTAAAAAGCTGGCGATTGAATATCGCTCTGTGCCATTAATGTCACGCACCCATGGCCAACCTGCTTCACCTTCAACACTTGGTAAAGAGATGGCGAACGTCGCAGTGCGCCTTGAACGTCAAATCAAACAAATCGCCAATGTTGAAATCATGGGCAAACTGAACGGTGCCGTAGGTAACTACAATGCTCACCTGTCAGCCTACCCTGAAGTTAACTGGCATGAGCTATCTGAGCGTTTTGTGACTAGCCTTGGCTTGCACTGGAATGCCTACACGACGCAAATCGAGCCACACGATTACATTGCCGAATTGTTTGATGCGGTTGCCCGTTTCAACACTGTGCTGATTGACTTTGACCGTGATATTTGGGGTTACATCGCCCTAGGTCACTTCAAACAACGCACTATCGCCGGTGAAATCGGTTCATCGACTATGCCGCACAAAGTTAACCCCATCGATTTTGAAAACTCTGAAGGTAACTTAGGTATCGCTAACGCCCTGATGCAACATTTAGCGTCTAAGCTGCCGTTATCAAGATGGCAACGTGACTTAACTGACTCAACTGTGCTGCGTAACTTAGGTGTAGGTATTGCCCATGCGTTGATCGCGTATCAAGCGACCTTAAAAGGCATCAGCAAGTTAGAAGTTAACGAAGCGCATCTGCGTGATGAGTTAGATCACAACTGGGAAGTGTTAGCAGAACCCGTACAAACGGTAATGCGTCGTTATGGTATTGAAAAGCCATACGAAAAATTAAAAGAATTGACGCGCGGTAAACGTATCGACGCGCAGCAACTGTCAGTGTTTATTGACGGACTTGAATTACCAGACTCAGTGAAAGCTGAACTGAAGAAAATGACGCCAGCCAATTACATTGGTCGCGCAGAAACGTTTGTCGACGAACTTAAGTAAGTTTTTAACTGAACTTAGTTTTTAACTGAAATTAGTTATTAGCTGAAATTGGCGATGGACAATACTCTTTCATAAACAAAAATAAGGATTAAGGCGACTCACATCTGCGCGATGTGGTCGCCTTTTTTAACACTATGTATACACTCAATCTCGATATCGCCCAGTTTCTTAGTGAATACTGGCAAAAGAAACCCCTGCTGATCAAAAAAGCGTTTCCGCAGTTTGAAGATCCGATCAGTGCCGATGAATTAGCAGGCCTTGCCTGTGAAGAAGAAATCTCTTCGCGTATCGTCGTCACCAAAGATGATAACTGGGAAGTGGTTCAAGGCCCGTTTGAAGATTACGACAGCTATGGCGAAACCCATTGGCAGTTACTAGTGCAAGCAGTCAATCATTGGTATCCCGATTCGCAGCCATTAGTTGAAGCGCTACGCTTTTTACCTGACTGGCGTTTCGATGACTTGATGGCCTCATTTGCAACCCCAAGTGGCGGTGTGGGTCCGCACGTCGATAACTACGATGTGTTTATCATTCAAGGCGAAGGTGAGCGTCGCTGGACTGTGGGTGACAATACCCCGCAACAACGCCGCGGTGGCAATCCAAACTCGCCGCTGGTTGAAGACTTCACGCCAATTATCGATGTGGTGTTAGAAAAAGGCGACATGCTTTATATTCCACCCGGTTTCCCACACTGCGGCGAAACCCTAACTGTGGCAATGAGTTACTCGATTGGTTTCCGCGCTCCTAGCCAGCAAGAACTGATCAGTGAAGTCGCCGATTACCTGCTCGACAATAACTTAGGTCAGCAGCGTTTCACGTCGCAAACTGAACCGAGTTCAGCGGGTATTGTCAGCCAAGATCATCAAGTGGGCATCATGTCACTCTTGAGTCAGCTGAGCCAAGATCCCAATTGTTATCAAATCGTGTTGGGCAAGTTGCTTAGTCAAAACCGTTTCGAGCTTGACTTGTGTGAAGGCGAAGAAGCTTACAACATTGAAGATTTGCAAGATGCCTTCGCCCAAGGTGCTGGCATCAGCCGTATCGGCGGTTTGAAAGTATTGCGCCTTGAAAATGACGCCACGCCGCGATTATTCATCAATGGTGATGTGCACGAATTGCTAAATACACCGGTAGACGTTATCGCACAGTTGAGCGATAACGTGAGCTTAAGCGCCGATGAAGCAACTGAAATCTGTCAGCATGAAGAAGTTCAAGCCTTACTATTGAAACTCATCAATCAAGGTTTCTACTACTTAAGCGACAGCGAAGAATAACCCCTATCGACTTTGCTTGATGACCTTGTTCTTAATATAGGAAATTAACATAAAAGTCGGTATAAAAAAGGCACTCAATTGAGTGCCTTATTGTTATTTCAATTATCAGTATCAATCAACACAAGTGACTGTATTAACTTAATACTATCTCACAATACAATCCTCAACTCATTTGAGCTTAGGCATTCCACAGCTTATCGTCATTGTGCATACGATATAAACTCTCGGCGCGCGATACCAGTAATTGCGCAAATTTGGCCTGCGTGGCATCACGGGTTGCACCTGAACGTACCAAGTTTTCCGCCTGCATTTGCCACATCATAGAGAAATGACGCACCGCATCACGGGCCGTTGCCGCCACTTTCACATCGACGAAATCCGATGGTAAATCGCCCGACATCACCCAATAGGTTTTGTTGCTGGGACGCTTTGATTCCATTTTCCAAATCGCCATGTAAGGCGCAAGATAACGACTTTCATCGGCCAAGACTTTACTTGGGATCACGCCTTTTTCAGCGAGGAAACGATTGGCTTTTTGAAATTGAGTTCTGACCCACTCTTGACGCAGCTTTTCCACTTCTTCAGCTGATAAATTCTGTTGAGTTTGGTCGACAGCTTGTTCAGTCATACTTCCGTCCTATCTTATTGTTATAACGCGAACCTAATTCTTTGGATCAGTGCGCGATTCATTCTATTTGTGACATTAAATTCAGTACAATCCATTTTCAACCGCAAAGCTTACGTTTACGTAAAGTGGAAAGCTAAATTGCCACAAATAATGTATTTATTCGGTCATTATGCATGGTTGAGAGTATCGCTAAATGCTATGGTTCTGCAATAAATATAACAAGCAGTCGATGGGGACTCACCTCGTCGGCTTTTTCATTGTGTATAGCGGAGAAATTCACGTGGCTGTATTTAATCATGTATCCTTTGACGAACATGAACAGGTCGTATTCTGTCATGATAAAGAAAGTGGCTTAAAGGCCATTGTCGCCATCCATAACACCAACCTTGGCCCTGCTGTGGGTGGTTGCCGGATGTGGAATTACCAATCGGATGATGAAGCCCTGACTGACGTATTACGCCTATCTCGTGGCATGACTTACAAAAACGCCCTTGCCGGTTTAACCATGGGCGGCGGCAAATCAGTGATCATCGCCGATCCAAAAAGACAAGACCGCGAAGCCCTATTCCGCGCTTTTGGCCGTTTCATTAATAGCCTTGGCGGCCGCTATTATTCCGCTGAAGACGTCGGTACAACCACAGCAGATATCATGATTGCCCATGAAGAAACCCCTTATATGGCAGGTCTTGAAGGCAAGAGTGGCGATCCGTCACCGTTCACCGCCCTTGGCACTTATTTAGGCATCAAGGCTGCGGTTAAACATAGACTCGGTTTAGACAGCCTTAGAGGCCTTAAAATCGCCGTTCAAGGCGTAGGTCACGTTGGCTATTACCTGTGCAAACACTTGCATAACGAAGGTGCTGAACTGATTGTTACCGACATTCATCAAGCCTCGTTGGACAAAGTCGCTACCGACTTTGGTGCTATTGTTGTCGCGCCTCAAGAAATCTACGCGCAAGATGTAGATGTGTATGCTCCTTGTGCCCTTGGCGCAACTTTAAACGATGCGACCTTACCGCAACTGAAAGCCAAAATTGTTGCTGGCTGTGCCAACAACCAATTAGCTGAAGTACGCCACGGCGAACAGCTGAAAGAAATGGGCATACTGTACGCGCCAGACTATGTGATCAACGCTGGCGGCATTATCAATGTGTCATTCGAAAAAGATTACGACGCCGCAAAGTCTACCGCCAAAGTAGAAGAAATTTACAACACACTGCTGAAAATCTTCAGCCAAGCTGATGCACAGAACCGTACAACCGGCGCTGTGGCTGATGAAATGGCCAAAGCCATTATCGAAGCCGCTAAAAAGTAATTTACCTACTCGTGTAACATCCCCAAAAGCGACCTCTAGTCGCTTTTTTGTTATCTAAAATTTAATCTAGCGCTAAGCTCATGGTTTAGCCGCGCTTTTAATTTCGACACAGAATATTCATTAAATCACGCTGGAAAACGTCATATTTGTCTGCTTGAATTAGCCTCTCAGGTCCCAGCACAGGATAGCGCTATGATCCGTTTCAAGTATGATCTCAACCAAGATGTAGTTGAACTGCAAGCCAGTAATTGGAGCGGTTTAGAGCGGGTCTTTGTCAACGGCCAGATGGTGTCGCACAAGCTGAATTTTAAGCCTCAGAGCGAACATACTATTCAACTTAAAGACGGCGCACCTTGCAAGTTCGAACTGCTTATCGATCCCCAAACAGATGAGTTAATGTGCCGAATTTATAAGCAGCACACACTCGTCGCCAGCCTAAAACAAGGCAAAGAAAATTTGTTAGCCAGCCGCCGTTATTTGCAACACTCAGTAATAGCCGTCAGCCTACTCTGCGTCTTTGCACTTTACTTGAATTGATTGAGCCAGTTTAATCCCGCGAAGTGACAGATGAATGATGGGATTAAACTGGAGAAAATGAATTTAGACAATCACATACAGATAGCAGTGAAAACGGCTAAACCGCAGTATCCCTCCATACCGAATGAATCCGTATCATTAAGCCAAGCGATTGATTTTATTTAATAGTAAGACAAACTGCTGCTGCTCCTCATCACTGAGGTTAGACAGGAACTTTTCGTTGACCCGCTCAGCTTCGCAAATCAGATCTTGCTCTAACGCTTTGGCTTCATCGGTCAAAAAGATTTGAAAGGCGCGCCGATTATCGGCTTCTTGATGGCGGGTAATAAGACCTTGTACCTGTAACTGATCGAGTAAACGCGTCATCGTGTAATTTGCCACATCGCAACGCTTAGACAATTCAGTTTGACTGATACCCTCCTCTTGCCACAAAGCAAACAGCACAGGCCACAGTTTTATATCGAGTTGATATCGCTTAAGATGCAGATCAAGCTCATTTTGCAGCTCGATATTTAAGTGGGAAACAAGATAGCCTAAGCTTTCATGACGATTCAAACAGCACCTCCTACAACAAAGGTTTTAACGCGTTTTCACTTACCCTGTGCGCCATTATAAGAAGCCAGAGTCAGTTTTAATACTACCACTTAACCCGCAATAAACTAGCTAACACCACAGCTAATTATGCGATTAACCTACGAACTCACAGCTCATTTAGATCAGATAAATTGAATTCATTCACAAAATTATAGTAACAAGCACGGCCTAATTTTCCCCATAACCCACGCTCAAGCGGCAAATAAACACTGTCATCGGTGAGCTTCATCTGCTTTATATCCACATTGTGGTGCAGAGTGTCAATACTGGTGCTCACATTGAGCAGAGAATGAGGTTGCGCTCGCTCGAAATCGACAATCAGCAGAGGCGCATCTTCAACCTGCACTCGCACCTTTTCCACTGGGGTAATTAAGAAATACTCATCATCGATGCAATGCAAAATACTGGCGAACAACTTAGCAAACTTTGCTGGCAGCGATGTACCTAGATATGTCCAATCACCCAAGGCGTTAATGTCAAATAGTGGGACGTCACTGCAGAGCGGCGCTACTGTCGTTAATGCGCTATCGGCGGCGAATTGTTGGAGTGTGTGTTGAATACTGTCAGTCATCTTTTCCATCTAGGCCTCCGTCGTCCATAAAAAAACCAGCCTTGCGGCTGGCTTTAGTGTGACATTCAACACTTAGATATGCCAGTGAGGATAATGACAAGCTCGCTAGCTAAGTGATAAACACCACTATATATTTGCTAACTCAAGCAAGGCCTCAAGTGGATGTTTTGGCTTGTAACCGGCAAAACGTTTCACTTGAGTACGGCAAGAATAGCCCGACACTAACACTTGCGGCTGTTCAATCTTAGCGAGAGTTTGCTGCCAAGACATCTCAAACAAAGCTTTAGAGCGCTCGAGGTTTTCCGCCTCATGACCGTAGGTTCCGGCCATACCACAACAACCTAAATTGACTGCGCTTAACTTAGCACCAAAATGGGCAAATATTTTAGTCCACTCATTGGCGGTATTTGGCTTGGCCGTCGATTCAGTGCAATGACTAAACCAGGTATATTGCTTATCTTGTGGCGCTTTCGCGGGTAGATCCTTGATGACATTAAGTAGCCATTCGTTGGCTAACTTAACCTCAAAATGACCGCGATTAGCGCCTAAGACTTCACGGTATTCGTCGCGATAACACAAGACTAAGGCAGGATCGATACCGACCATAGGCATGCCCAGTTTATGGACTTGGTTCAAAAAGTCCGCACTCGACTGCGCAGTTTTCGCGAACTTATCTAAAAATCCCTTGATATGCGTTGGCTTTCCATTGGGTTTATAGGGCAACAACACAGGTTTTAAACCAAGCTTTTCAATCAACTGGATAAAGCGCAGCACAAGACCTGAGTCATAGAAACTGTTAAAGGGATCTTGCACCACCAGCACAAACTGTGAGCGCGCCTCTTCTGGGATAGCCTGCAGTGCAGCTAAGTCGTAACCACGGCTTGCATGACCATCGAGTCTTTGCTTCAAGGTCGGCACAGATAACGCAGGCGCGTCCACGTAACCAATCGCCTTTTTAATCACCCATTGGCTCAATGGATTTTGCGCGGCAAAGTTAGTAAGACGCGGTGCAGCGGCCATTAATGGCAAGCTATCTTCGATACCTGCAACAAGATAGTCCTTCGCCGGTCTTAAATAGCGTTGATAGTAAATATTAAAGAACTGCGCCCTAAACTTAGGCACATCCACTTTGACCGGACATTGCCCAGAGCAGGCTTTACAGGCCAAACAGCCCTTGAGCGATTCCATCACTTCGTGGGAATAATCATAATCGCGCTGGGCGTTCAGGGTATTTTGAACGCGCTGCAGCAAACCTAAGGGCTTTGCTTTTGCCAGTGCGTTGACATCAACCCCTTCAGCCTCCAGCAGCCTGAGCCACTCTCTCATGAGTCCTGCACGTCCCTTAGGCGACTGTACTCTATCGCCTGTCACCTTAAACGATGGGCACATGGGCGAATAGCTACTGTAATTAAAACACAGGCCGTTGCCGTTACAATTCATCACATCGGGGAACGCATCACGTACTTCGATGGGAATTTGTCGGTCAAATTTACCGCGCTTAACACTGTCAACATCGTAATAGAGGGAGCCAGTCTGTTTAGGCGCCACCAGCTTGCCGGGGTTTAATCGGTTGTCGGGGTCGAACAAGCCTTTGATATCTTGTAGAACGCCGTATAATTCATCACCAAAGACAGCAGGACCGTATTCACCACGCACGCCTTTACCGTGCTCGCCCCACATCAGGCCGCCATATTTAAGCGTCAGTGCAGCCACTTGATCGGAAATGACCCGCAGTAGTTTTTCATCTTCAACATCGCACATATCGAGTGCGGGCCGTACATGCAACACGCCCGCATCCACATGACCGAACATACCGTATTGCAGATTATGGCCATCGAGTACTGCGCGAAACTCCATAATATAATCGGCGAGTTTTTCGGGCGGCACCGCAGTATCTTCCGCAAAAGCGATAGGTTTACGACGTCCTTTAGTGGCGCCGAGTAAGCCAACGGCTTTTTTGCGCATGCCGTATATTTTTTCGATGCTTGGCTTGTCTTGCGTCACTTGGTAACCCAATACGCCGCACTCGCCTTTGCTGATCTGCTCAGTCAAGACAGCTTCAAGACTCGCAAGCTTTTGCTCAACCTCTACTGTGTCACCAGCAAATTCGACCATATTGAGGCCGTCGATGACTTTACCCGGCACTTCTTGGATCAGATCAGATACCGAGTGCCAGACAATATCTTCACGGGCTAAATTCAGCACTTTTGAATCGACGGTTTCGACCACAGTCGCCCGCGCGGCGACTAAGGATGGCGCATGACGCAATGCCGATTGGAACGAATCGTACTTAATGTTCACCATAGCGCGCTCGGTCGGCAGCGGGGTGAGATTGAGTTTAGCTTCGGTTATTACCGCAAGCGTGCCCTCTGAGCCCGTTAAAATCCGAGATAAATCGAATTGTGTCAGGCTGTCGTTCCACACGTGTTTTAAGTCATAGCCAGTGAGGAAACGGTTAAGTTTAGGAAATTGGTTTTCAATCTGAGTACGCTTTTCGCGGCATACCGCCGCCACAGCAGAAATCAGTTTCTGCCCCAGCGGATTATCACTGACGTTATCTGGGTTACACAGTAGTCCCGCATCTAGGGGATGCGTATCCAGCACACTGCCATCAATCAACACACTGCGTAGCGCCAGCACGTGATCTGAGGTCTTACCATAAACCAGTGAGCCCGCACCCGAGGCATCGGTATTAATCATGCCGCCAATTGTGGCGCGGTTTGAGGTGGATAAATCGGGACTAAAAAAGAATCCATGGGGACGCAATACATCGTTGAGCGCATCTTTAACGACACCAGCTTCAACTCGCACCCAACCTTGCTCAGCATTCACTTCGAGCACGCGGTTCATGTAACGCGACACATCTAAAATCAAACCATGGGTGAGAGATTGTCCGTTGGTGCCCGTACCACCGCCCCGCGCACTAAAGGTCACGCTGCGAAATGCGTCGCTGGCGGCCAGCGTCAATGCAATTTGAATATCCTGCTGATTTTTAGGATAAAGCACGGCTTGAGGCAAAAATTGATATACAGAGTTGTCGGTGGCTTGCACTAAACGGGCGCTGTAACGTTTGTCTATATCACCGGAATACTCACTTTGCTCCAGTGCATCAAGGTATGCCAAATACACTGGCTCTAATGTTTGTTGATGTGATAGCAGGGGTAGCATAGATGGCTTCTGTCAATTATCGTTATGGCGCCATTATAAACAAAAAAAAGCCGCTAAAAAGCGGCTTTTTTAACAAGTTTATAAAATTACTATCTAGATCAACCGTGCGCTTCGGCTAAATACAACCAAGTATCAATCACAGTATCAGGGTTTAATGACACTGTATCTATGCCTTGTTCTACCAACCAAGCGGCAAAATCAGCGTGATCTGAAGGACCTTGACCACAAATACCTATGTAAGCGCCCTTCGCTTTAGCCGCTTTAATGGCTAATGAGAGTAGCATTTTAACGGCTTCATCACGCTCATCGAATAAATGGCTAATGATACCTGAGTCACGGTCAAGGCCGAGTGTCAGCTGAGTTAAATCGTTTGAGCCGATAGAGAAGCCATCGAAATGCTCAAGGAATTGGTCTGCTAACAGGGCGTTTGAAGGCACTTCACACATCATGATGACACGTAAACCGTCTTTACCACGCTCTAAACCTTGCTCTTTGAGCAGACCAACCACTTGCTCAGCTTCTTTCACTGTGCGAACGAATGGGATCATAACTTCAACGTTTTTCAGCCCCATGTCATTACGAACGCGTTTGATCGCTTCACACTCAAGGGCAAAACAGTCACGGAAGGATTCAGAGATATAACGGCTCGCACCGCGGAAGCCCAGCATTGGGTTCTCTTCTTCTGGCTCGTATCTGTCACCACCAACCAAGTTTGCGTATTCGTTAGACTTAAAGTCTGACATACGTACGATCACTTTCTTCGGATAGAAAGCTGAACCAATAGTCGCAATACCTTCAACCAGACGGGCAATATAGAACTCAACTGGAGATTCATAACCTGCGATCATCTCGTTGATTTCAGTTTGCAGCGCAGCGTCTTGTTGATTGAACTCAAGCAGTGCCTTTGGATGAATACCGATCATACGGTTGATGATGAATTCTAAACGCGCTAGACCCACGCCTTCGTTTGGCAAACGGGCAAAATCAAATGCACGATCAGGGTTACCCACGTTCATCATGATTTTCATTGGCAATGTAGGCAGAGAATCAACACGGTTTGAAATCACTTCAAACTCTTGTTTACCTTCGTAGATAAAGCCAGTGTCACCTTCGGCGCAAGACACAGTCACGATTTGACCATTCTTGATACGGTCAGTTACGTCACCACAACCTACGACTGCTGGCACACCCAAT
This sequence comes from Shewanella vaxholmensis, assembly GCF_031932135.1. Classification (NCBI taxonomy): domain Bacteria; kingdom Pseudomonadati; phylum Pseudomonadota; class Gammaproteobacteria; order Alteromonadales; family Shewanellaceae; genus Shewanella; species Shewanella vaxholmensis. The sequence goes on along the minus strand of NZ_JAUOEV010000007.1, from coordinate 127,587 downwards.
TCGCGGGCGATAATCGCCGCGTGACAGGTACGGCCGCCACGGTTTGTGACGATAGCACTTGCGCGCTTCATGATAGGTTCCCAATCTGGATCTGTCATGTCAGTCACTAACACGTCGCCAGGTTGGATTTGATCCATATCGGCGATTGAGGTTAATACTTTGGCTACACCAGTACCCACTTTATGACCGATAGCGCGACCTTCACAGATCACAGCGCCACGGCTCTTTAAGTGATAACGCTCAATTAATTGCACATCTTCACGGCTACGAACCGTTTCTGGACGTGCTTGAACGATATACAGCTTGCCGTCGTTACCGTCTTTCGCCCATTCGATGTCCATTGGACGACCGTAATGTTTTTCGATAACCATAGCTTGCTTAGCTAATTCTTCGACTTCAGCGTCATTGATTGAGAATTGGCGACGCTTGTCAGCACTCACGTCTTCAATTTTCACTTGTTTGCCGTGAGCAGCATCATCTGAATACACCATTTGGATGAGCTTGCTACCGATATTACGGCGCACAACAGCCTTATGACCTAAGGCTAAAATCGGTTTGTGAACATAAAATTCATCAGGGTTTACCGCGCCTTGAACAACCATTTCACCCAGACCAAAAGATGAAGTGATAAACACGACATCGTTATTGCCAGATTCAGTGTCCATAGTGAACATCACACCTGAAGCCGCTTTGTCTGAACGAACCATGCGTTGCACGCCAGCAGACAAGGCAACACCGTGGTGTTCGTAACCTTGGTGAACACGGTAAGAAATCGCGCGGTCGTTAAAGAGTGAAGCGTAAACGTGCTTGATAGCCGTCAGTACAGATTCAAAACCTTTAACGTTTAGGAAAGTTTCTTGCTGACCCGCAAAAGACGCATCTGGCATATCCTCTGCTGTTGCAGAAGAACGTACCGCGAATGACGCTTCGCTAGTTTCAGCGGCAAGTTTATCGTAAGCTTCACGAATGGCTTGCTCTAATGCTGGTTGAAATGGGGTGTCGATAACCCACTGCCTGATCTGTGCACCTACTTTAGCCAGCGCATTGACATCATCTACATCCAGTGTGGCTAGAATGTCATAAATCTTCTGGTTAACTCCGCTTTGTTCAAGGAACTCGTTGAACGCATGGGAAGTTGTCGCAAATCCGCCAGGTACTTGAACACCGGCATTGGCCAGATTGCTGATCATCTCGCCTAGAGAAGCATTTTTACCGCCAACTAAGTTGACGTCACCCATGCTTAATTCTTGATACCAGAGTACGTATTGCTGCACAGTTCTATCTCCGCAAGTTTATTTCAGTGGCCCCTTCACACGAGGGCAGCGGCATTTTACACTCCTGCCGAACACGCGTAAATCTATAATTTTATTTGTAATTTTATTACTACAAGAGGTCAGTATGGCACCAAAAGTATTCTATATCTCCGACGGGACAGCGATCACAGCTGAAGTTTTTGGTCATGCAGTTCTCTCGCAATTTCCATTAGAATTTGAGTCACTTACAATTCCATTCGTTGAAACTCTCACGAAAGCGGAGCAAGTTAAGCGACAAATTAATGATTGTTTTATTACAACAGGTGAACGGCCCTTAGTGTTCCATTCCATCGTCAAACCAGAAATTCGCGACATTATTTATTCGAGTGAAGGCTTAGATTATGATTTTTTGAATACTTTCGTGGCACCACTCGAACAACATTTAGGGGTTTCAGCTTCTCCGGTGCTACATCGCACCCATGGAAAAGCCAATCACGGCTATGAAGCGCGAATTGATGCCATTAATTTCGCCATGGATAATGATGACGGCCAGACCATGAAACACATGGATCAAGCCGATCTAGTTCTACTTGGGGTCTCACGCTGTGGCAAAACGCCCTCTAGCCTGTATTTATCAATGCAGTTCGGCATCAAAGCAGCAAACTACCCTTTCACCGAAGATGATATGGATAACCTCAAGTTACCTGAAGCGTTGAAACGCAATAAGAAAAAGCTGTTTGGTTTAACGATTGACCCCGTGCGTTTACATGAAATCCGTCAAAGTCGAATGGAGAATAGCCGCTACTCGTCACTCAAACAGTGCCGCTTAGAAGTCAAAGAAGTGGAAATGCTGTTTAAACGTGAACGCATTCCTTATATAGATACGACGAATCATTCCGTGGAAGAAATTGCCACCAAAATCTTAGATGTCACAGGCCTAGAACGGCATATGTTCTAAGCTTGCAGAGTGAAACGCAGCCAGAAAAACCGAGTGAATTTAGCTTAAATGAATCTAACTTAAATCAAATTCATTGCACAGTTGCCGACAATTAACACAATTGGCGCTGTGCAACTCGGTTCGATTCGTTATAATCCGAGGCAATCTGGCGAAAAGCGCCGCACGCAAGCTCGGTATTTTGAATGACCATAAAAACAGACGAACTACGCACTTCCTTATTAGCAAAAGTCATCTCACCTGCGCAACTGGCATCTGAGTTCCCATTAACTCAAGATGCGGCCGATTATCTGGTTCAGCAACGTCGTGAAGTCGAAACCATTATTATGGGTGAAGACCAACGTCTTTTGGTGATCATAGGCCCCTGCTCAATCCACGATACCAAAGCGGCATTAGATTATGCGCAGCGCTTAGCCGCATTACATCAAGAATTGAAAGATGATTTGTGCATCTTAATGCGGGTCTATTTTGAGAAACCTCGCACGATTGTTGGCTGGAAAGGATTAATTTCTGATCCCGATCTTGATGGCAGTTTCGAGCCAAACAAAGGCTTACGCATTGCTCGCGAGCTACTGCAACAAATCACTGAATTAAAATTACCTATTGCCACGGAATTTTTAGATATGGTGAACGGCCAGTACATCGCCGATCTCATCACTTGGGGCGCAATTGGCGCGCGCACCACTGAAAGCCAAGTTCACCGTGAAATGGCTTCGGCACTGTCTTGCCCTGTTGGTTTTAAAAACGGTACCGATGGCAATATCAACATCGCCGTCGATGCAGTGCGCGCCGCACAAGTTCCGCATATTTTCTATTCACCGGATAAAGATGGCGCGATGGCTGTTTATCGCACCCACGGTAATCCGTTTGGTCATATCATTCTGCGCGGCGGCAAAACGCCTAATTACCACACCGAAGATATCGAAAAAGCACGCCAACAACTTGCCTCTGTTGGGGTCACTCAACGTATGGTGGTTGATTTCAGCCACGGTAACAGTGAGAAGAATCACCTTAAGCAGCTTAACGTCGCCGATGAAATCATGGCGCAAATGCGGGCAGGCAGCACTGCCATCGCCGGTATTATGGCTGAAAGCTTCTTACAGGAAGGCAACCAGAAAGTCGTTGCAGACCAACCACTCTGTTATGGCCAAAGCATCACCGATGCCTGCTTACATTGGGATGACTCAGAAGTCCTGCTGCGTAAACTGGCAGCCGCTTCCCGCGAGCGAAAAGCACTGTTAGCGAAATAAGCCTGACGCTCGAAAAAATGTCCGAAGCGATATACGTTTTCCAATAAAAAAACCGATCTTAGATCGGTTTTTTTATTAAGAGCGGTTTAAGAATCTTCAGCCACATTCTTAATGAGTGTTAAAGCCAGTACATTTCTATCTTTAAGAATTAAAAATCTCTATAATTCTGCCTTATTTTGCTGCATTACCTTAGGTTGCTGTATGTCGCTTACGCCCATTTCTCCAAACACCGAAAGTACCTCCCGAACCGAACCTCCTGAAGCACAATTCCCAGAAGCGATTCAAACGCGAATCGATTCCTCAGAAGCGCGGGTTATCAAGGCGGTATTTCCATCTATCACCAATCATCACAATACCTTATTTGGTGGTGAAGCTTTAGCGTGGATGGATGAAACAGCCTTTATCGCTGCGACTCGTTTTTGCCGTAAAACCTTAGTAACTGTGAGTTCCGATAGAATCGATTTTAAAAAACCGATCCCCGCAGGCACATTAGCCGAACTGATCGCGCGGGTGATCCATGTCGGTAACACCTCATTGAAAGTTGAAGTGAATATCTATGTCGAAGACATGTATCAAGACCATCGAGAGCATGCCATACGTGGTGTGTTCACCTTTGTTGCAGTTGACGAACAACGAAATCCCACCCAAGTGTGGACATACGAGTAGTTTGTGACGATTGAAAGACACTGAACCGCCCGTCATCTCGGGCTTTTCATCGCGACGTTGCAATTTAAATATGTTTTTTATAACACCGACCAAAGTCTAACAATCAGAAACATATCAAAATTTTGTCCTGATTCGTGAATAAAGCAATAGGATCCTTGATTACTTTTCTGTTACATTGAGTTCAATCTTCACGCGCCCCGAACATAATCATAAAAGCCATGAAGCTAGAAAACTTAAATATTATTATCGCAGACGATCACCCATTGTTCAGAAATGCACTACGTCAAGCGCTGACCACAGCGTTTGAACATGCACAATGGTTTGAAGCCGACAGTGCTGATGCACTGCAATCTGTATTGGATGTCCGTAGCGTCGACTACGATCTTGTACTGTTGGATCTGCAGATGCCAGGTTCACACGGATACTCCACCCTTATCCATCTTCGCTCACATTATCCCGAACTACCCGTTGTAGTGATATCAGCCCACGAGGATATCAATACCATTAGCCGTGCAATTCATTATGGCAGCAGTGGTTTTATCCCTAAATCGGCCTCGATGGAAACCCTCAAAGAAGCGCTAAGTGCAGTGTTATTCGGGGATATTTGGTTACCTAAAGGCGCTGAGATTATTGATATCGATGACGATGCCGTTGATAAAATGGCCAGTAAATTATCCGATCTCACGCCGCAGCAATATAAAGTGCTGCAGATGTTTGCCGAGGGTTTGTTAAATAAGCAAATTGCCTACGATCTTGGCGTTTCAGAAGCGACCATCAAGGCGCACGCGACTGCCATTTTTAGAAAACTGGGCGTTCGCAACCGTACCCAAGCTGTTATAGCACTTGCTCAACTTGAAATGGATAAAGTCGATTTATCTTAATCGCTCATCCCATAAAAATGCCGCTTATATTAGCGGCATTTTTATGTCGGCAACTCGTCGCCAATTAACGCATTGGCAAATTTTTATCAGCAAACATTTCATCGATAAGCTGCTGGTCCCGTAAGGCGACGGCTTTCTCCACTACGTCACGGGTTAAATGCGGCGCAAAGTGCTGAATAAAATCATACATATAACTACGCAAGAAGCTGCCCTTCCTGAAGCCAATTTTAGTCGTACTGTGAGCAAACAAATGGCCAGCATCAATCGCCACTAGATCTTTATCAATATTAGGGTCAATCGCCATTGAGGCGATAACGCCCACACCTAATCCCAAACGGACATAGGTCTTCAGCACATCGGCGCTGGTCGCACTAAAAACGACACGCGGCTCTAAATTGGCACGATTAAAGGCTTTCTCAATTTCAGAGGCTCGGTCAAAACCAAACACATAGGTCACTAAGGGGAAGCGCGCTAACTCTTCGATGCTAATCGGATTATTTAAGCTACGAGTCGCAAGGGGATGATCTTTAGGCACCACGATGGAGCGATTCCAGTGATAACATGGCAGCATAATCAAGTCGGAATACAAATGCATTGCTTCGGTCGCAATGGCGAAATCCGCATCACCACGCGCTGCCTGTTCGCTGATCTGTGCTGGCGTCCCTTGGTGCATGTGTAAATTCACTTTAGGGTAACGATCAATAAACTGGCGGATGATTGTTGGTAACGCATAGCGCGCCTGAGTGTCTGTTGTGGAAATATTTAACTCGCCTTGATCGGGCTTAGTATATTCTTCTGATACTTTTTTAATGCTTTCTACTTTACCTAAAATATCATTGGCAATGCTGATCACTTGCAAACCTGCAGGTGTAACATGGGTTAAGTGCTTACCGCTACGACCAAATATTTGGATCCCCAACTCATCTTCAAGCATGCGAACTTGTTTGCTGATCCCTGGTTGAGAGGTATACAAGTTTTCAGCAGTTGCCGACACATTGAGGTTATGTTTTACGACCTCAGCAATATACCTGAGTTGTTGCAGTTTCATCTTATTTCCTTGTCTCAAACACGCAAAATGCCATTAACAACTGAGCCCTCAAAGCACTCTCAGCTATAATCAATCGTTATAGTATATAGTAAAATTTAAAGCAAATAGGAATATAGAGCACAAGTCTGCAGATTCATACGACAGAAATGATAACCTAGGCTAAGATAACTATGCTAGTTTATTGATTTATTGTAGCATTAGCTCAATTGGATAAATAATGGAACATCTATGTCATTCACCTTGGTTCTGATCCTCATCGGTGCGCTTTTACTGCTTGTTATCGGAATTAACGTATTACAACAACAAAAAGAACGCGCAGAAGCAGAGCGTCGCATTGAATTTGCCCGTCAAAGAGCAATTATCGATGAAACCGAAGCTGTGTTATCTAACACAGGGATGATGCCTTGTAGCACGAATATTGTGTTGGTTTTGTACCGCCGTGTGCAAGATGCCTTGCAAGCTGCGACAGCAATTAGTAATACCCAGCAACAGTCTGATTATCAGCGCCGCCTAGCCGATATTAATAATCAAATAACAACCCTACAGTCTGGTCAATCTCAATCACCACCGATTGAGAATTTCAGACTACCCGATAACGACAAACAAATTTTAGCGCTAGTTCAAACCTTGAAAAAGCTCAAGGCAATACTCAGAGCCGAGCATAATAAAGGTAAAGTCGACCCGAGCATTTTTGCTCAGGAAGAAAATCGTATCGACAGTTTACAGCTCAGGATCAATGTTGATTCCATGCTTTCCCGTGCCAGAGCGGCCAGTTTTATGAAGCAATATGGTTCATCAAAACAAATGGTGACTAAAGCACTATCGACATTGCACGCGATTAAGGCACAAACGCCTAATGACCCTTTCATTGGTCGTAAAGTGGATGAGGCTAAACAATTGCTTGATGAGATTATGGGCGCGCAAAAACAATCTGAACCCAGTGCACCTAGACCTAAAAATGAAGAAGATGATATCGACATGCTGTTTCAACCGAAAAAGAAATGGTGATCAGTTACTGTTTGCTTACCTTTAAGTTGAATTAGCGGCACGTCTTCCACTCGTTCTTCAGCGTTATTGGGCGTGGTGAGTGAGTGCGAGTAAAGCGAGCAACATTTTTGGCTCATTATCTGCCGCAACAAATCAGTCTCTAAAGAAAATCGAAACAAAAAAGCCAAGTCATAATTGACTTGGCTTTTTTGTTATTCTCTTGGCGTTAAACTAACTCAATCCGCCGCTATGCGCTTTTCTTGGCTTTCTTGGTAGTCTCACTCACCCACTTGCCATTAACGTAATGCGCTGACCAACCAGTGGCTTTGCCGTCGACTTCAGTAGCAACGTATTGCTCTTTCGTCTTACGGCTAAACTTCACCGCAGCTTTATTGCCTTCGTCATCAGTGACGGGCGCATCGGCTAAATATTGATACTTAGGCCACAGCAGCTCGCGGTATTGAACCAGCTCTTCAACCAGAGGTGCACGGGTTTCCCGTGATTTCGGGAAAGTACTGGCCGCTAAGAAGATCCCTGCTGCACCATCACGTAATACGAAATGGGCATCCGATTTGCTGCATTTCAGATCAGGCAAATAGATAGGATCTTCTTTTGGTGGCGCAGCCTCGCCGTTCTTCAGTAATTTACGCGTATTTTTACATTCGCTATTGGTACAACCAAAATACTTACCAAAACGGCCGTTTTTCAGTTCCATGTCGTGGCCACAGCGATCACACTCAATCAGCGGACCTTCATAGCCTTTGATCTTGAATTGGCCTTCTTCGACTTCATAGCCTTCACAAATCGGGTTGTTACCACAGACGTGTAGCTTACGCTTCTCATCAATTAGGTAACTGTCCATCGCTGTGCCGCAAATACTACAGCGGTGCTTCGCACGCAGTGCATCAGTCTCGGCATCTTCACTGTTTTCGCTAATCGCCTCAACGCCAGGCGTAAGGTTCATCGTTGTCTTACAGCGCTCTTTAGGAGGTAATTCGTAACCAGAGCAACCCAGGAAAACACCAGTCGTACCTGTACGAATACCCATAGGGCGACCACAGGTTGGGCACTTGATATCCGTCATTACCATTTGGTTAAGACGCATGCCACCTTCTTCGGGATCCAGCTCCGCTTTTTCTAATTGCTTAGTAAAGTCAGCATAGAAGCCATCGAGCACTTTTTTCCAATCTAATTCACCGCGAGCCACATCATCTAATGTTTGCTCCATGCTGGCGGTAAAGTCATAGCTCATTAAATCAGCAAAACTGCCGACTAATCGCTCGCTGACAATTTCGCCCATTTTTTCGGCATAAAAACGACGATTCTCAACTTTTACATAACCCCGATCTTGAATCGTTGAAATAATAGTTGCATAGGTCGATGGTCGGCCAATGCCGCGTTTTTCTAATTCTTTAACTAAAGAGGCTTCGCTGTATCGTGCAGGCGGTTTAGTAAAGTGTTGTTTAGGTTGCAACTCTTTTAACGCTAATACATCGCCTTGTGCCACAAATGGCAACGTATTGTCTTCTTCGTTTTTCTTCTTGAGTGCTGTTTGAACTCGAGTCCAACCATCAAAACGTAAAGTACGTCCCGTTGCTTTGAGCTCATAGTCACCCGCTTTTACGGTCAACTTAGTGGCATCATATTGGGCTGGCGTCATCTGACACGAGACAAACTGGCGCCAAATAAGCTCATATAAGCGCTGAGCGTCACGTTCCATATCAGATAAGGTCGCTGCTTGCACTTGAACGTTCGATGGACGAATCGCTTCGTGAGCCTCTTGTGCACCTTCTTTCGATCCGTATCGAATCGGTTCGGCGGGTAGATACTTATCACCAAATTCTTTGGCAATCATATCGCGCAAGTTTTCAACGGCTTCTTGACTCAAATTGGTCGAGTCGGTACGCATATAAGTGATATGACCAGCTTCGTAAAGTCGCTGCGCCATCATCATGGTCTTCTTCACACCAAAACCTAAGCGTGTACTCGCGGCCTGTTGCAGTGTCGACGTAATAAAGGGAGCCGATGGTTTACTTTGAGTCGCTTTATCTTCGCGGGCCAGTACAGTAAAACTTGCCGCAGATAACGCTTGAACCGCAGCCATCGCTTGCTGTTCATTGATAGGATTAAAGGCAGCATCTAGATGCTTAACCACTTCCATCCGCAAGGCTTCTTGAGCGGGCGTACTCAGCTCTGCATGTACATCCCAGAACTCTTCCGGTACAAAGGCTTTAATTTCGCTTTCACGTTCAACCACTAAGCGAACGGCAACCGACTGCACTCGTCCAGCGGATAAACCGCGAGCGACTTTTTTCCACAGCAGTGGCGACACCATAAAACCGACAACTCTGTCTAAGAAGCGACGGGCTTGCTGGGCATTAACCATGTTAGTGTCGAGTGTCGACGGCTTGCTAAAAGCGTCTTGAATCGCAGACTTAGTAATTTCGTTGAAAACCACACGTTGATACCGTGAAGGATCCCCGCCAATCACCTCTTGCAAATGCCAGGCGATAGCTTCTCCCTCACGGTCTAAGTCGGTTGCGAGATAGATTTGGTCGGCAGAATCGGCAAGTGCCTGTAACTCTTTAACAACCTTTTCTTTGCCAGGCAAAATTTGATACTTAGCCGCCCAGCCCTTTTCAGGGTTTACGCCCATGCGAGACACCAGCGCTTGCTGATCTTTCACCTTTTTATATTGAGCTTTTTCTTCTGGCGACATTTTCTTAACTTCGGCAGCGGATTTAACCTTTTCATTGCCTTCTGAAGTCGATGATGTCGGCAGATCACGGATGTGACCTACGCTCGATTTAACGATGAATTCTTTGCCAAGATATTTATTAATAGTCTTAGCTTTGGCCGGTGATTCGACAATAACTAGCGATTTACCCATAGTTTAATTTGCGCCAAAAAATCTCAAGAAGGTGGAAATTGGCACCATATATAGAGGGTTGTACTGATAGTTTCAAGTTAATCCCTCTTTTATATGTACCAGCGAGTCACTTTTTAATCAAAGTTGAAAAAATGTAAAAATATAATATGCGTAATTAAAAACTAATATTTCATTATTTGCCAGCAAGCAAGAAATAGTTATGCATTTATCGTGAAAAAGTCGCTTTGAGCACAAAACCGTCCGCTTGTGCACTCGAAAAGCTTCAGTATACTGGGTTCCCTCAGGGACCATATGAACAAATAATAACTTTCCCTATCACAAGGATAAGCAATGAAGCACTTTGAAGCGAATTTTGATGGACTCGTTGGACCAACACACAATTACGCAGGGTTGTCTTTTGGCAATGTCGCCTCTCTCAGCAATGCCGCCTTAGTTTCCAACCCCAAAGCTGCTGCGAAACAAGGACTCCAAAAAGCCAAAGCACTTGCCGATATGGGCATGGTTCAAGGCATGTTAGCCCCTCAGGAGCGTCCAGACCTCTACACATTGCGCCGAATTGGATTTTCCGGCTCTGACGCCAATGTATTAAAACAGGCTGCTAAAGAAGCGCCTATGCTACTTAATGCCTGCTGCAGTGCATCCAGTATGTGGACTGCCAATGCCGCAACTGTCTCACCCAGTGCAGATACACGTGACGGCAAACTGCATTTCACTCCAGCAAATTTAGTCGATAAACTGCATCGCAGCATCGAGCCCCTCACAACGGGGCGCATATTAACAGCAACTTTCAGTGATCCCCACTATTTTCATCACCATAGTCACTTACCTGAGCATAATAGCTTCGGTGATGAAGGTGCGGCGAACCACACTAGGCTATGCAACGAGTACGGCCATGCCGGTGTAGAGCTGTTCGTTTATGGGCAAGAAGCCACCAATCCCAATACCCCTAAACCGCAAAAGTATCCAGCTAGACAAACCTTAGAAGCATCGATGGCGGTGGCACGCTTACATCAGCTTGAAGAAGATAATTGCGTCTTCATCCAGCAGAATCCTGATGTCATTGATCAAGGTGTATTCCATAATGATGTTATCGCAGTAGGTAATCAAAATGTGCTGTTCTACCATGAACAAGCCTTCTTAAATACCCAACATAAAATTGATGAAATTAAACGTAAGCTCGATACCGAACTGTATTTCATTGAAGTGCCCACCGCTAAAGTGGCGATTAACGACGCAGTCAAAAGCTATTTATTCAATACCCAGATTATTACGCTTCCTTCTGGTGAAATGGCCATTATTGCCCCAACCGATTGCCAAGAAAATCCGGCAGTATTTGCCTATTTGAATGAACTACTGACGCTGAATACTCCCATTAAGCAAGTGCTTTACTTCGACGTAAAACAAAGCATGCAAAACGGCGGCGGCCCCGCCTGCCTGCGTTTGCGTGTTGCAATGAATGAGATGGAAGTCGCGGCAGTGAATCAACACACTCTAATGAATGATGCCTTATTTTCGCGTTTAAACCTTTGGGTAGACAAACATTACCGTGACAGATTAACCACTCAAGATCTTGCTGACCCTCAGCTAATCATCGAATCACGCACTGCATTAGATGAGCTCACGCAAATCATGAAACTAGGTAGCGTGTATCAGTTCCAGCGATAATGAATAAATATAATTCCAAAAACTAGACAATAAAAGCGCACAATTAAGTGCGCTTTTAACTTATATTATTGACCCGTCCTAAATAGCGTTAACACTTGTCGATAATTTTATTTCATAGACAATAGACTAGTGGATAACGACAGGGATCGTTGCAATCTGCGTTAAAACACCTTTTTTAGTCAGTGCTTCAATCACTAATGACCCTGCATCAGGTTGGTCAGCACCTTTTATAAGAACGCTATACTTTCCTGCCCCGTTATCATTTGAAGATGCGATAGTGAAAGAGCCTTTACTTGCTAAGCTACCAGCTGAGGGGGTAAACGTAATGACTGTTCCTGAAGGCAAAGGCTGATTATGTAAATCCCCAATAATAATAGTTACGCCACCAGTCGACTTACCAATAATGTCAATCGTATTGTTATCGTTTAGACCATCACACACATCAACTATAGCTTTATCATCAATACAACTATCAGTAATTACTGGAACAGAAGCCATAGCATCACTACCCGACATTACCAAGACTAACGAAGCACGCACATTCAGCGAAGTATTACCCGCTGCACATCCGGCATGTTTACTGCCATTAGCATCCAATTGGCACAAACTACCATTGTATAAACCATCTGCTTGGTCATAAACGCCATTACTATTAAAATCAGTAAACACTTCAGCATCCCCTCCCTCTTCACCACCAGCTACACTTGGGTTAAAAGTACGGTCTTCATTATGGTCGACAAACGCTTCACTTAAGTCATATAGATTACCCGATACATCCTTTTTGCTTAAAAAATTCGCCACTTCAGATGCGTCAAAACGTCCATTGCTATTAGTATCTGGGAAAGACTCTTCACCGATAGCCGTAGCTAATATCGTCACGCGTCCGCCATAAGGTTGACCCAATTCCGCATCTAACGAAGGTTCTTTACCTTGCATTGCTAACGTATCACCAGTAGGGCGAGGATTTTGGCTTGTCCATTTAACTGAACAAGCACCATTAACTGTCAAACACGAAGACGCTATCACACCGCCCTCTGTGGTAAAGGAAACAGCTGTGCCATCGGGTACAGGGTTGTTGAATGCATCAGCCAATCGTGCCGTCACATCAACCTCAATGCCATCGTATTCCCAACCTTCAGGGCTTAGGTTTGATGCCGATAAAGAAAAGCTATCTTGGTCAGGTAAACCTGTCGAAATAACTAATTGATTCGATTGACTTGATATTGCTGGCGTACTGCCAGCAACCACTGCAGTAACCCTGACACTTGTTGATATTGAGCCCGAATTAACTACCGTTTGAACAACTCCCTGACCATTTGTAGTAGCAAACTCAGGATCAAGAGTGATATTGCCAACTTCAGTATTAAGCGAGAAATTCACACGTTGATTACTAACCGGAATGCCATTTTTATCCATTACTTTAAATTTCACGGTTGAGGCTTCTGCCCCACCGGTTCCTTTAAGCCTAATGACTTCGGGTAATGCCTCTAGGAAAAAGATACTACCAACACTTGCAGGTAAGACATTTACCGTCGCCTTGGCAGTAAGAGATTTTCCACCAACATTAGCGCTTATATTAATAGTGTCGTCCCCCACACAGCCTTTTGCTAAGTAAGTACTGGTTGCAATACCGTTAACTGCGACTACAGGAGTGCTTAATTCTGCTTCAGCATTCGCCTTCAAGGCACAAACAGAGGTAAATTGAACTTCAACTGGATCGGCAAATAGATTTCCTGCGTCATCCTGAATAGATACTGAGACACTTGAAGTCCCACCCGCTGAAACAACTGAAGGCTCAACAGATGCAACACCATTTTGAAATGGAGAACCACTTCCCATAAACACATTAGTCGCACCGATACTAAACACTAGTTGTTCAGATTTTTCTCCCGTTAGCAACGTCGCTGTCGCACTACCAGCACCTGGCTGAGTACCTGCTAAAATTTGAACATAAGCAACACCTTGCTCAGTAATAGCAGTATCAATGGGTAATTCACCGCGCGTACTGGAGAATTGAACAATTGTTTGCTTGGAAATACCTGTAACATTAGCAATAAGATAACCTGGTGAAAGTGATGTTATTGTTGATATGGGAGTTTTTGACTCAGGGTCACTCACCATAATCAAGGATACCTGCGCACCGCCTGTTGATGCTCCACCATCACCTTTAGTATTAAAGGAAATATCAGATGTAACAGCACTACCTCCTGTTGGAGTATAAGTTGCTGTAATTTCACCAGAACCAAGTATATTACCAGGCAAGACATCAATAGAAACCTTACCCTCAGCATTAGTCACCCCACTATCAGGAGTTAACACTCCTTGCCCTTCTAGACTAAAAACAATTCTTGCACCACTAAAAGCTGAAGAATTTTTCGTCAAGGTTGCTGTTAACTTTCCTGGTGCAGCATTCGAAACTTCATCAATTGGTTGCCCACTTGAATTTGTCAGCCCCAGTTTAATGACATATTTATCTGATGGTGTAGTGCCAGTGCCATCGTCGGAGATATTGCCTCCGCCGCCACATGCGACCAAGAAAAGTGAACATATTCCTGCGAGAAAAACCTTATACGCTGACTTCATTGTCAGGCTCCCTGTTACTCTGATGATGATACTTAAGCTAGACGCTTATTACTTATAGGCTAACATTACACAATTTTCACCAATTTTACCCACTAGAACCTTATTTTATTTCACAAATAACACAAATACTTTAACGCTATTTGTCATTTCATCTTCGCGGTTTTCTTGCTAGTCTTGTGAGCGCCAAAAAATAGAATGTATAAAAAACACACAGGACTCTCCATGGCAATTTCGATAAAAAATAAACTCGGCCTTACAAGCAAAATTCTGATCGGTATGGGAACAGGTATTGTCTTAGGTCTCATACTCCGCAATGCCTTTCCAGAAAGCGATATCGTAAAAGACTATATTACCGAAGGTTTTTTACATGTTATCGGCACCATTTTCATCTCCAGCTTAAAAATGTTAGTTGTTCCTTTAGTCTTTATTTCATTAGTTTGTGGCACTTGCTCACTGAGTGAGCCTTCAAAATTAGGCCGTTTAGGGGGCAAAACCCTTGCTTTCTATTTATTCACCACCGCAATTGCTCTCGTAGTTGCGATTGTCAGTGCCGTCCTTATACATCCTGGGAACGCTTCACTCGCTTCAGAAAAAATGGAATACATTGCCAAAGAAGCGCCCAGTCTTTCAAGCGTGATTATCAATATAGTCCCCACCAATCCGATGCAGGCATTGAGTGAAGGAAATATGCTGCAAATCATTATTTTTGCGGTTATTTTTGGCTTTGCTATTGCCCATATTGGTGAGCGAGGTAAACGAGTTGCGGCTTTGTTTGAAGATTTAAATGAAGTCATCATGCGCGTCGTGACACTGATTATGCAATTGGCACCTTATGGTGTGTTTGCGCTGATGGCAAAACTAGCATTAACGCTCGGTTTAGAGACCTTTGGTAGCGTAGTTAAATATTTCTTCGTAGTTCTCGGTGTATTACTGGTCCATGCGTTTATTGTTTATCCGACACTTCTAAAACTATTCTCAGGCCTCAATCCATTCATATTTATTCGTAAAATGCGCGATGTGCAATTGTTTGCCTTCTCAACAGCAAGTTCAAATGCCACTTTACCTATTACCATAGAAGCCTCTGAGCATAGATTAGGTGTCGATAATAAGATTGCTGCCTTCACGCTCCCCTTAGGTGCGACCATTAATATGGATGGCACTGCAATTATGCAAGGTGTGGCCACTGTATTTATCGCCCAGGTTTTTGGCATTGAACTCTCGCTCACCGATTATGCCGCCGTTGTGGTGACAGCAACATTGGCATCCATTGGTACAGCTGGCGTTCCGGGTGTTGGACTTATCATGCTGGCCATGGTATTGAATCAAGTTGGCTTACCGGTTGAAGGTATTGCATTGATTATCGGTGTTGATCGCCTACTCGACATGGTACGTACCGCAGTTAACGTGACGGGCGACTGTGTCGCAACAGTGATTATTGCGAAATCTGAAGGTGAATTTAACGAGCAAGTGTTTAACAACACACAAGCGGGTAAGGCTGCTAGAAGTTTTGATGAGCAAGTTCATCATTCAGATAAATCTAACTAGACTTAGTTAAATACCCATCACGCCCAGCCTCTGTGTTGGGCGTTTTTATTTATATTTTTTGTTCACACTTAAACCTGCGCTGTTTGTTTACATTAATGATGCCAATTCATTTTTCTAAAATTAGCAAAATGTGAACATGCCAATAGTACGGAAGTTTGTTTTTAGATACATTATGTTTACTATTTTGATACGTTAATTGGAGTTGAACAAATGTGGTGGAGAAGTCTTTGGATCCTGATAGCGTGCTGGCTATTGTGTGCCCACTTCGTACGTTATGAACAAATCAACTTTGCTATCCCCTTTGCAATAGCCCCCTTAGCTTTATGCTTTAATTCAGTTTACTTACTGCGTTTATTACAAGTTCTATTATTTGTGAGTGTCTTTACCGTCTGGGGTGTCACCACGATTGAAGCGATACAAATGCGTTTAGCGCAAGAAGCGCCTTGGTTGAGATTATCTTTTATTATGATGGCGGTGATGCTATTTACCTTAGGTGCAATTATCTGTGGTAACGGCATTTTGCGGATCAGAAGACAAAAGTCTCCTTGGGGGAATTCACCGATACGCTAATACTTTTTGCGGTAATACTTTCTTATTCAACAATAAATAAGTTCTTATTTTGACCACAAGTTCCGCTCGGTCAGCAAAGGTTAAGTTCGACTAAGATATGCTAAGACTCTATTTGGTTATCAGTGTGATTTTGCGTAGACTGCTTTGCTAAGGCTTAGATCATCCACATTAAGGCATGTATATTATGAGAATTTTGGTTGTTGAAGACGATCCTATTTTATCCCACCACTTAAAAGTGCAATTAAGCGATCTCGGCAATCAAGTTCAAGTGGCGCTCACTGCCAAAGAAGGTTTCTATCAAGCCACGAATTATCCCATCGATGTGGCTATTGTCGATTTAGGTTTACCCGATCAAGATGGCATTAGCTTAATTGAACAACTCAGAGAAGCCGATCTTAAAGCGCCGATATTAATCCTCACCGCACGTGTCAATTGGCAGGATAAGGTCGAAGGCCTAAATGCCGGAGCCGATGACTATTTAGTTAAGCCCTTTCAAAAAGAAGAACTCGTCGCTAGGTTAGATGCCTTAGTGCGCCGCAGTGCAGGCTTTGTTAAGCCGGTAATTTGCAGTGGGGAATTGAAGCTCGATCTCGCCGCCAAACAAGTCACCTTGAGTGATGAAATCATGGAAGTCACGGCCTTTGAATATTTAATCCTCGAATATTTAATGCGTCATTGCCACGAAGTTGTTGCCAAACAACGTTTGCTCGATGTGATATATGGCGATAAAGAAGGCGATCCAAACACCATTGAAGTCATGGTCAGCCGCCTGCGCAAAAAACTGACCCGCGATGGGATAGACAATCCTATCGTCACCATTCGCGGCCAAGGATATAAATTTAACCTGCCATGCAATTAAGATTAAAATTTAAGAAACGTCTGCTGACGCGGATGTTTCTCACCTCACTATCGATTATTGCCTTAGTGGGTTTTGGGCTCGCATGGATGGTCAATATCCTGCATGCGCAGAATAGTTATAACGAAGAAACCGCACAACTCATTGCCGAAATCCCCCAAGTCGCCGCCGAATTACGGGAGCACGATCTCATCCCAGATACCAGTGCGTGGCTAGAGGAAAATAATAAGCAAGAACGCTATGTGATTGCGAGTTGTGATGAAAAATTCAAACAGGTTTGGACTTCATCCCTCGCGGTAGACCGTGGCTTATTTGATACTTGCGAGCGTTTTAACGAAATTCGCAACGACTCACCGCCCTATTATCTTACTATGGCCGATGACAGAGGTTACTTCGTCTATTTGCTCGCAGTGGAAATTGCCAGCGTACATTACAACCTGCTCGTCCTCAAAGATGCCGCCAAACTCGAGCAGGAATACAGTAAATTCAGTAAACGCACTTATATTCGTTTAGCCATGGTATTGGCCTTAGCGTTAATTCTATTAGTTAGCGCCGCCTATTGGGGTATGCGCCCCTTAGTGCGGATGCAAAATGAACTGCAATCGATTAACCAAGGTAAGAGTAAGTCGCTTTCTGAAGGCTATCCTGTTGAACTCGAAGGCGTAACTCAAGCACTCAACCAAATGCTACAACAATCGAGTGCCCAACAACAACGCTATCAAAATGCCATGAATGACTTAGCACACAGCCTAAAGACCCGCTTAGCCGCTGTGCATGCCATCACAGATGACGCCAGTTTGAGTAAACAATCGGCGAGCGAAAAGATCATGGAACAGGTCAGCCAGATGGATCAGCTGGTCAAATATCAATTAAAACGCGCCATGTTAGGCCGCCAAGGCCTGAAGCAAGAACAGACTGTGATTGCGCCCTTAGTCGATCAATTAGCGCAAATGTTATTTAAAATTTACCGCGATAAGCAAGTACAGTTCTCGGCGAGCATTCCTCCCTCCTTGATGTTTCCCGGCAACAAGGGCGACTTGATGGAGCTGTGTGGCAACCTGATGGAAAACGCTTTCCGCTTATGTATCAGCCAAGTGCATGTCTCAGCTCAAATTAATTCGCATGGCGAATTTGAACTTATCGTTGAGGATGATGGCCCGGGTGTTGAAGAAAACCTAAGACAAAAGATTATCCAACGCGGCGTTCGGGCCGATACTCAGTCACCAGGACAAGGTATCGGATTAGCTGTGTGTGATGAAATTGTTCACAGCTACGGTGGCAGTTTAAAGATTGAAGAAAGCCACTTAGAAGGTGCACTCTTCAGGATCCGTATCCCTGTTTAAGGACAGGGATAGCTCACAACAAAGATAGCTAAATACAAAGATAAACAAATACGAAAAGTTAAATACAAGGATGTTTAACAATATGTAAATACTGAACTTTATCAGGCAATCACAGCGTATAACTGCTCAGCTCGATTGAACATGATCCAAGAGGTGGCAATGTATTTGTCACCACTCAAGGGTTTATTGCCCCTATGCGTATGAGTGAATCCCGCAGGTGCTATCACCATAGTGCCTTTTTTCGGGGAAATTTTACGCTGCTGATAATAAAATTCGGTTTCACCGCCCTCTTCCACATCATTTAAATAAAACATGTAAAGCACGACGCGATGCAAGGCTTCATTGTGACCATTCTGCGGGAATTGCTCCGAATGCCAGTGGGGATAACCGCCTTTATTCTGCTGATACTTTTGAACATTAATACTACCACTGCGATACAAATACTTGACTAAGCCATCAGCTCTAGGTGCACCTAGCGCCGCAAAATTAGCAGGGGTTAGCGTTACAGGTTGTCCTTGTTCATCACTCACAGACACAGCGACCGCGCCCATTAACGCCATTGAATACTTTGTGAAATAATCTACCGCCCCCTTTAAGGTATAACCTAAGAGTTCGTTTTTGAGGGGCTGCAAGTCGGCGAAACTATCTAAGGTCAAATCGCGGCTGATCTTCTTCTCCAGATCAACGCCATTGCCCGTTTGTCCATCGACAACGCCAGCATGTTGCTCAAATGCTAGAATGAGACGGTCACACAAGTCATTCGGCAACGCATTAGGGTATACTTCAATAAAGTCCATACTTCCTCAATGGATTGGCTACTTTCTAGGCTTACTATGCTGACATGTTAGTTAAGTAATTGTAAAGCAGCATCATTGAGATAAAATAACTCACATTAGGCTTCACGATAACAAGAATATGAAAAAAAGCTGTAAAGTCTCAGTCCATCAACTTCAAGTCGGCAACTTTGTGCGTTTGCCTGTGGCTTGGAAAGATCATCCCTTTTTATTCAGTAGCTTTCATATTAAACAAGCTGCACAAATCGAGTTGATTAAAAATCTAGGCATCGAGCATGTCATTGTCGATTTAGAACGTAGCGACGTCGCCCCGTTACATGCTGATGCGGTCAACCCAATCAAATTACCGCCAAGTGCTGAGATCAATGTGCTTAAAAACGACATGGATCAGTACAAGGCCGAACAAATCGAAGTGCAAAAGAAATTACGCCGCGACATTCATAAAACCGAGCAAAACTTTACCCGTTCGGTCGCCATGATGCGCAGTCTCATCTCTAAGCTGCGTAATCGCCCCTTAAATGCGGTCGATGACGCCAAAGATTTAGTACACTCCATCGTCGAACAGCTGCTTAATTCAGATAACTTAGTGCTGCATTTGATGAGCGATGCTAAGCAGGATGAAAGCATTTACTACCATTCTTTGAACGTCGCGATTCTTTCCATGTTGATCGCCAAAGAACTCGAATGGGATAGAAGTGAGATTGAAACAGTGGGTCTCAGTGCCCTATTCCACGACGTGGGTAAATTAAAAGTCCCGCCACAAATTCTTAAAAAATCGACCCCTTGGTCGGCGCCAGAACTTAATTTCATCAAGCAGCATCCGTTACTTGGGATTGAACTGCTCAAATTAGCCGATAATTTTCCCCAAGCAGCCTTACCTGCAATCATCAATCACCATGAGTTTCTCGATGGCAGTGGTTATCCCAAAGGCCTAAAGGAAGAGGCTCTCGATAAAGTTTCGCAATTGATTGCGGTAGTGAACGAATATGACTCCCTGTGTTATCCAAGCCAACAGGGCAAAGCCAGAATGCCCTATGCCGCTCTGGGACATTTATACAAGCAATACAAAACTAAGCTTAATCAAGAATACATTGGCAAGATGATCAAGATGCTCGGCATTTATCCTCCCGGCAGTGTGGTGGAATTATCCAGCGGTCAATATGCCATGGTGATGTCGGTTAACTTAACTAAACTGCTATGTCCTAAGATATTGGTTTACGATGCATTAGTCCCTAAAGATCAAGCGCCTATCGTTGATTTAGAGATTGAAGGGATAAGCATAGTGCGCTGCTTACCCCCTGCGGCGCTTCCTGAAAAAGTTCACGAGTACTTGAATCCCCGCGAACGAGTGAGTTACTACTTTGGTGGTGACAGTCGTAAATGATGACTGAGTTAAGTAGCCGTACAATTGGTGCATAACTGGCGGCACTGATTTAATCAAAGTCATAGAGTTAGACTCGTGACATAAAGCTCATTAAATCAAGTGAAGTGATTAAATCACAGTGATAAGAATAAGGGTCGAATATAATATTCGACCCTTATTCTTTTATTCGACAAAACCAACACGTCTAGCGGCTGACTTATAACCAATGTTTACGTTTAAAGAAGAAGTAAGTACCGGCGGCACTGGCTAACATCATCACAATCGCCATAGGGTAACCGTATTGCCACTCAAGCTCAGGCATACTGGTAAAGTTCATCCCATAACTACTGGCAATCAAGGTTGGTGGCAGAAACACCACAGCGGCAACCGAGAAGATTTTAATGATTTTGTTCTGTTGCAGGCCACTGAAACCCATGGCCGCATCAAGCAAGAAGTTTAATTTATCGAAAATAAATTGACTGTGGGGCATCAGCGACTCGATATCCGACAACATTTCCCGCAAGTCCTTTAAGTGCTCATCGGATAGCTGGCCACGATAGTAACGCTGCATATAACGCAGTGAACGCTGGGTATCGAGCAAACTCAAACGGATTTTACCATTGGAGTCCTCTTGCAGAGTGATAAGCTTAAATACATCATCAAGCTCATCGTTATCAAATACTTGCTCACCGACATTTTCGAGAACTGTGTAAACGTCTTCGATTAAGTCAGACAGATAATCCACTTTCAGATTAAATAATTCGAGAAACAGCTCCTGCGGCGTCGATACATCTAACCGGCCCAAACGTAAATAGTTACGCAGTAAGCGGATAAGACCCACGTCTTCTTCACGGATTGTCAGTAAAAAATTGGTGCGAAGGTTGAAGGATACGTTAACGCCACGCACATCTTGGCCGACACGTTGGGGGAATAACGAATTGATATGCAGGCCATCGCTGTTTTGATAAAAACGTGCCGAGGCCTCAATTTCATTGATATCTTCTTCGTCAGGCACTTCTTCAACAGAAAAATGACTTAACCATTCTCGCTCCGAATCATCGGGTTTATACAGATCTAACCAAATGGTCGATGCGGGAATACTGTCCAGTATGCCGAGCTCTGTCACGGTAAGGTGACGATTTTCATACACATAAGCAGTAATCATTTGTCCTCCTGAAAAAAACTTAAGTTAACGATCCCCACTTAAGTGCAGGCTAAAAAATTGTCGCTAGTTTACCGCATAAGTTGGCAATGAAAAGGCGCGAAGGATAATTTAGTAAAATAAATATGCCTTAATCGGTCTCGATGATCGTCAGCCGTTCTTGGGTCGAAAAGCGAATATGGATGCCATCGAGCGTCACCATTTTCGAATCTGAAATATCCCCCTTACGCACGCGATACTCACCATTGTTGTCAGCATTGGGTGACACGATTCTTACCGTGACTATTGTGTGCTGGTCTCGCCAATACCAAACGCTATAACTGAGTACACTCAGTCCGAGCACCACAAACACGCCAGTGAGCAGATAACGACGCCACAGGGGTTCACTTAAACGTTTAGTGCTGATATTCGCGGCCTGAGGCACAATATGACACTGACGTTTCATCAGTAAAAACCAAGCACCAGCAATGATTAAGAATGTCAGTAAAACTTTAGTGAGCATGACCCTTCCTTTGATGTACTTCGCCTACACGCAGTCAACGATATAACACATGCTGCAATCGAGCATTAACCCGTCACAGAGGCCATTATACGCTGACTCAAGTGGATAAACTGTCTTTGGGATCAAGCTTAACGCTCACGGTCGAAGAGATAAGACAAATGGCAAGTGACATTACACAAAAGCAATGATTTGAAACAGAGTACTACAATGTGGCAGGACGAAAAATGACTGGATAAAAAACACCGCGAGATAAAGATAAAGGCCTAATCCGATTACTGTGACAAAAGCGTCACAACACTCATGATGATAAGCCATTTAGATTAAAAATCTTCAAATACCTTTGCCATTCGTTGAATTTGCGCCAAAGGTACGCCATGGCGATTCCGTTTTGCGCATTCCAACTGATGGGCAGGATTACTCGGTTCGCCCACAAGCACAATTCTAACTTGATAACCTAAGGCTTTTGCCGCCGCTTCATAGGCCATGTATTCCCAGCGGCACAGATTAGTGTTATCGCAAATCACCACGGGCTCGCCTGAAGACAGCGCCTGAATAAACCCCGCCAAATTACATTGATGGTACTCAGGTAACTTCTTGGCATCGAAGCGGTATTCATCTTGGTGATAGAAAAAGCTATCGGTCGAAAATACGCAGCGTTGGCGCACGCTGATGGCTTTTTCTAAAGGAAGGGAAAGAATATAAGTTTCAACCCAATGTGACTTACCACTGCCCGGTAAACCACGCATAATAATCGCGATTTTATTACTCATGCATTCGACTCACTGCCAATCACTCGGCCCGCTAAAATAGTCTCGACCAACTGAGGCACTAGCTCCCCCGCTTTGCCCGTGAGATGGTACTGGAACTGACTGTGTCTATCGGGTGCCATCATATTCACTTCAACCGTTTGCGCGCCGTGATGATTAGCTGTATCAACAAAGCCTGCGGCAGGATAAACAGTACCAGAGGTGCCAATGGCAATAAACAAGTCGCAGTTATCGAGCGCATCGTGGATACGGTCCATTCCTAAGGGCATTTCACCAAACCACACCACATGGGGGCGTAATCGCTGAGCCGGAATACAACAAGTACAGCAATTATCGGCACCAAAGAGCTCACGTAAAATAAAAGTCTGACGCGAACGCGGACAACGGCCTTTGGATAATTCACCGTGCATATGCAATAAGCGGCGCGAGCCCGCACGCTCATGCAGATCATCAATATTTTGTGTGATGATAAGTAATTGACCTTTAAAGTCCGCTTCCAACTTTGCCAAGGCCACATGCGCTGCATTGGGTTCAACCGTGCCACTGTGCAATTGCTGCCAACGACTATTGTAAAAGCGTTCCACAAGTTCAGCATCACGTTCATACCCTTCAGGTGTGGCAACGTCTTCAATATGATGTTCTTCCCACAAACCATCTTGATCGCGAAAGGTGCGTAATCCCGATTCCGCAGAGATCCCCGCGCCGGTTAACACCACAATTTGCTGGTACATGCCGATTCCTTATTATTTTATTTATTTGAATTATTCTTACTGACTTTGGCAGCCGTGAATATTATTCCTTGGTATAACCATACAAAAACTATGCTTGAATTGCCGCAAAATATTGTGATTTAACGCCTATTGACACAATTTATCTGCATATCGCGCTATAAAGCCAGAACAAAGGTTTAAGTTTTCAACCTGAGCCCCTATAATGGCAAACACTATCCACGGATGAACCTATTGGTTCTGCAATCAAGAGATTAGCAATGACAGATGGAAATCAAGCGCTAAAAAAAGCGGGTTTGAAAATTACCCTGCCACGAGTCAAGATCCTAGAACTGATGCAAGGACCTGAAAACCAACATATCAGTGCAGAAGATTTGTACAAGAAGCTGCTGGATTTGGGTGAAGAAATTGGTCTAGCCACCGTCTACCGTGTGTTAAACCAATTTGATGATGCTGGCATTGTCAGTCGTCACCATTTTGAAAGCGGTAAAGCTGTTTTCGAACTCTCAACTCAGCATCACCATGATCACTTAGTATGCCTGTCGTGTGGTAAAGTGATTGAGTTTTCAGATGAAGTTATCGAACGTCGTCAAGATGAAATTGCCATGAAACACAACATTAAGCTGACGAATCACAGCTTATATTTGTACGGCACTTGCACCAATGATACCTGTGAGCATAACGACGCTTAGTCGACTTCAGCTTTCATCGCCGAGACACAAAAAACCAGCTTTAGGCTGGTTTTTTTATTGGATGATGTTAATCGGCAAATCGTTATAATAGCTTGGCGTAGATATTCACTTTATGGCCCATAAACTCATTTTGCTCGCGCCAGTGCATCCCCACTCGCTTAGCCACGCCTTCTGAACCGAGATTCCCTTCTAAGATAAGTGCAATTGTCTGCTCAATCCCAAAGCGCTTAAATTCGGCTAATGCAGCGGATGCAGCCTCTGTACCAATCCCAGAACCCCAATACTCAGGGAAATAACGATAACCTAACTCGACTTCATTAAATTCTGGAATAAATTTCGGGCCACAAAATCCGATCACACGCTTGTCGGCTTTATGTTCAACCGCCCAACGGCCAAAACCATGTTGCTGATAATCGCCTTGGATCACCTGGTGAAATAACTCAACCGCCTGCTCTCGAGACGTAAAAGCGGCAGAGGGAATGTATTTCAGCATCGCCGGATTACTGTTCATCAAATACAGGGCTTCACAATCTTGCTCAGTAAATGGCCGAATAATTAACCGTTCAGTTTGGGTTATCATCTTTACTCCTTCAAAAATGGATCGCTTAATACATCAGCCTATCGATAAATGGTTACTATTGGCGTAACGTCAACGACACTACGCCAGAACCTTAAGCTTAACGGTGGTAATCACCACTGCGCTCAGGCTGATACAGGATTTCTTCAATACGCACTTTTACCATAGAACCACCAGGGCCTGGCCATTCAATCTCATCGCCTTGAGACAACCCTAATAATGCACTCCCCACCGGCGCCAAAATAGAAATCGTGCCCGCGCCATTGATGTCTTTTGGATACACTAAACGTAAACAGAAGGTCTCATTACTGGATGAAACGCTAAACTTCACTTCCGAATTCATGGTCACCACATTTGCTGGCATCTGAGATGCAGGCACGATATCGGCCCTGTCTAATTCAGCCTCCAATGCCGCTTTGCCCGGAAACGCATTTGCCGGCAGTGACTCCAATAATCGCTCTAGTCTTTCTAAATCGATTTCCGAAATAATGATTTTAGGTGTTTTCACAGTCTTTCCCTCGTAAAGAAACGTGATGTTCAAGCCGTGACTCAGGCTAACATCGACTCAGTGGCTTACCCTCCCCCAATGCGGTAAGCCCCATAATACAAATACGCTCGCAGCGATAGGCTGCAACCGTGTGATAAAAATTTGAATTCAAGATATTTTGCAGAAACAGCACTGAAGCCATAAGCACTTAGCTCATGGTTAATGGCTCTCATCACGCTATGCTCGCCCATGGCGCAGGCGACTGCTGAGTAGAGAAGCATCAATCTAACCCGTAGAAGAAAAAATATCTAGTCTTCATGGTGTTAGCTCAATCCCATTCCTGTCTTATACAGCCAATAAAAAAGGCGCCTTAGGCGCCTTTTAGTATCGAACGGTTTAGCTTACCAACCAGTACGAGTACGCAGCGCTTTGCCGATATCAGCTAGCGAGCGGACAGTTGTCACGCCAGCTGCTTCTAATGCAGCAAATTTGTCTTCTGCAGTACCTTTACCGCCAGCGATAATCGCGCCAGCGTGGCCCATACGCTTACCAGCAGGTGCAGTTACACCCGCAATGTAAGACACAACAGGCTTAGTTACGTGTGCTTTGATGTAAGCAGCCGCATCTTCTTCAGCGTTACCACCGATTTCACCGATCATCACGATCGCTTCAGTCTGTGGATCGTTTTGGAACATTTCCAATACGTCGATGAAGTTAGTACCTGGAATTGGGTCACCACCGATACCTACGCAAGTAGATTGGCCGAAACCTTCATCAGTCGTTTGCTTAACCGCTTCATAGGTCAGTGTACCTGAACGTGAAACGATACCCACTTTGCCTTTTAAGTGGATGTGACCTGGCATGATGCCGATCTTACATTCACCTGGGGTGATAACACCTGGGCAGTTAGGGCCGATCATGCGAACGCCAGTTTCTTCAAGCTTCACTTTAACTTGCAGCATGTCAAGTGTAGGAATGCCTTCAGTGATACAAACGATAAGCTCAATGCCACCGTCGATAGCTTCAAGAATGGCATCTTTACAGAAAGGAGCCGGAACATAGATCACAGAAGCAGTCGCGCCAGTAGCAGCTACAGCGTCTTTCACAGTGTTAAACACTGGCAGACCTAAGTGAGTTTGACCGCCTTTACCAGGAGACACACCGCCCACCATTTGCGTACCGTAATCGATAGCTTGTTGTGAGTGGAATGTACCTTGACCGCCAGTGAAACCTTGGCAAATTACCTTGGTATCTTTATTGATTAAGACAGACATTATTTGCCCTCCGCAGCTTTAACAACTTGCTCAGCCGCGTCAGTCAGACTGGTAGCTGCAATGATATCAAGACCTGATTTAGCTAATACTTCACGGCCAAGTTCAGCGTTAGTACCTTCTAAACGAACCACAACAGGTACTTTAACGCCCACTTCTTTAACCGCGCCGATAATACCTTCTGCGATCATGTCACAACGTACGATACCGCCGAAAATGTTAACCAGAACCGCTTTCACATTGCTGTCAGACAGAATGATTTTGAAAGCTTCTGCTACACGTTCTTTAGTCGCGCCGCCGCCTACGTCTAGGAAGTTCGCTGGCTTGCCACCGTGCAAGTTAACGATATCCATAGTACCCATAGCCAGACCAGCACCGTTCACCATACAGCCAACGTTACCGTCTAATGCTACATAGTTCAGTTCGAACTTAGCAGCGTGAGCTTCGCGGGCATCATCCTGTGATGGATCGTGCATGCCTTTGATTTTTGGTTGACGGTAAAGTGCGTTACCGTCGATACCGATTTTACCGTCTAGGCAGTGTAGGTTGCCTTCAGTGGTAATAACCAGCGGGTTGATTTCAAGCAATGCGAAATCATGATCAACGAACATAGTCGCCAGACCCATGAAAATCTTAGTGAACTGCTTCATTTGAGTTGGGTTTAAACCTAACTTGAAGCCAAGATCACGTGCTTGATAACCTTGTGGGCCAGTCAAAGGATCGATGATTGCAGTGTGGATGAGTTCTGGCGTTTCTTCTGCCACTTTCTCAATTTCAACACCACCTTCAGTCGACGCCATGAACACAACGCGACGAGTCGCGCGGTCAACAACGGCACCTAGGTACAGTTCGTTAGCGATGTCGGTGCAGCTTTCTACTAAAATTTTAGCAACTGGCTGACCTTTCTCATCAGTTTGATAAGTCACCAGATTTTTGCCTAACCAGTGTTCGGCAAAGGCTCTGATTTCTTCTTTATCGCCAGTGACTTTAACGCCACCCGCTTTACCGCGGCCGCCTGCGTGTACTTGACACTTAACAACCCATAAATTTCCGCCAATATGGCCTGCCGCTTCTACAGCTTCTTGGGCTGTATCACATGCAAAACCTTCTGACACTGGTAAACCATATTCGGCAAATAAGGATTTTGCCTGATACTCATGCAAATTCATGATGATCTATCCGTATACTTCTAATCAAATCCAACTGGCCCGTTTGGGCCAGTCACGAGGGTATGTCTGGCTATTTCTTTAAGCGCGAACTCTTAGCGAGTTGTCTTACAGATCAAGCAGCAGACGAGTTGGGTCTTCTAGGAAGTCTTTAATCGCAACCAAGAAACCAACAGACTCACGGCCATCAACAATACGATGGTCATATGAGAGTGCTAGGTACATCATGGGCAGGATTTCAACCTGACCATTAACTGCCATTGGGCGGTCTTTAATGGCATGCATGCCTAAAATCGCGCTTTGTGGCAGGTTAAGGATTGGGGTAGACATCAGTGAACCGAAAACACCACCGTTAGTCACAGTGAAGTTACCGCCAGTCATATCTGCCACAGTCAGCTTACCGTCACGGCCTTTGATGGCTAAATCACGAACCGCTTTTTCGATTTCAGCTAAGTTCATGGTATCTGTGTCACGTAACACTGGTGTTACCAGACCACGTGGTGTTGATACTGCGATGCTGATGTCGAAGTAGTTGTGATAAACGATATCATCGCCATCAATAGACGCGTTGACTTCTGGGAAACGTTTCAGTGCTTCTGTCACAGCTTTGATGTAGAAAGACATAAAGCCTAAACGGATACCGTGGCGCTTTTCAAAGATATCTTGGTATTGCTTACGGATATCCATGATGGGCTTCATGTTCACTTCGTTAAATGTCGTGAGCATAGCGGTAGAGTTTTTCGCTTCTAACAAACGGTTAGCGATTGTCTTACGCAGACGTGTCATTGGCACGCGCTTCTCGCTACGGCCAGCCGCTAACGGAGCCACAGCAGGTGCTGCTGGCGCCGCTGCTTTAGGGGCAGACTTAACAAAAGCTTCAACGTCTTCTTTCGTAATACGACCACCCACACCCGTGCCTTTTACTTTGCTAGCATCAACATTGTGCTCGGCCAGTAAACGGCGTACTGATGGGCTTAACGCATCGTTAGATTCGTCACTTGTCGCAGCTGCTGGCGTTGCAGCTTCTGCTTCAGCTTTAGTCACTTCTTGGCCCGATACAGCACCGGCGATAAATTTAGCGATCACTTGTTCACCTAAAACAGTGGCGCCTTCTTCAAACAAAAACTCGCCAATGTGGCCATCTTCTGGCGCAACCACTTCAAGAACCACTTTATCGGTTTCAATATCAACCAGGTTTTGATCACGAGAAACTTGCTCGCCCACTTTCACATGCCAAGTGGCAATCGTGGCATCGGCAACAGATTCTGGTAGTACAGGTACCTTGATTTCGATACTCATGAAAAACTATCCTTTTATAAAATGTCTATTACTACAGTGTGATTGTAAGTTTCAGGGCACTGTTCACTAAAGATTCTTGCTGATGTGTATGCAACTCAGGGTAACCACATGCTGGCGCAGCTGACGCTTCACGGCCGGCATAAGTTAACTGTGCACCTGCAGGAATCGCGGCCCAGAAATGGTGTTGACTCGAGTACCAAGCACCTTGGTTCTGTGGCTCTTCCTGACACCAAACAAAATCTTTAACATGTTGGTAATCAGCCAAAGCAACGATCATTTCATCATGTGGGAACGGATATAACTGTTCAACACGAATTAACGCTACGTTAGTGATGTTTTCTTTACGACGTTTTTCCAGTAGTTCGAAGTAAACTTTACCACTACAGAAAACAACGCGATCCACTTTGCTTGCTTCCAAGGTATCGATTTCACCGATCACATTTTGGAAACTACCATTGGCCAATTCTTCCAAACTCGACACGGCTAATGGATGACGCAGCAATGATTTAGGCGACATCACGATAAGTGGTCGACGCATTGGGCGCACCACTTGACGGCGCAACATATGGTAAACCTGTGCAGGTGTTGAAGGCACACACACTTGCATGTTGTGGTTAGCACACATTTGCAAGAAACGCTCTAAACGGGCGCTTGAGTGCTCTGGGCCTTGACCTTCATAACCATGGGGCAACAACATAGTCAGACCACATAAACGGCCCCACTTTTGTTCACCCGATGACAAGAACTGATCAATAACCACTTGCGCACAGTTGGCAAAGTCACCAAACTGGGCTTCCCAAATGGTCAGGCCGCCAGGTTCTGCCGTCGCATAGCCGTATTCAAATGCCAATACTGAGGCTTCAGATAACACTGAGTCAGTAATATCAATCGGACCTTGCTCATCGGCAATGTTGCGTAGTGGCATGTAAGTCGTGCCATCGTTTTGATTGTGCAACACAGCATGACGATGGAAGAAAGTGCCACGGCCAGAATCTTGACCTGTGATACGAACGCGCTTGTTGTCTTCCAGAATCGAGGCATAAGCCAAAGTTTCTGCAAAGCCCCAATCGAGTGGTTTCTCACCTTTTGCCATAGCAACACGGTCGCCATAAATCTTAGCAACACGGGATTGTAATGGATGGCTTTCAGGAACGTAGCTCAATTTGTCCGCAAGGTTTTGTAAACGTTCTGCCGACATCGCAGATTCGAACGCTTCGTCCCACTCACGACCAATATAAGGTGTCCAGTCAACAGAATGCAGCGTCATTGGACGCCATTCTTTCACCACACAATCACCCTGATCTAATGCGTCACGGTAATTATTGATAAGACCAGTCACCTCATCGGCAGCAATCACGTTTTCAGCGATTAACTTGTCTGCATAAATCTTACGTGGCGTTGGGTGTTTCTTGATCTTGGCATACATCAGCGGTTGAGTTGCACTTGGCTCATCGGCTTCGTTATGGCCATGACGGCGATAACAGACTAATTCAACCACCACATCACGTTTGAACTCGTTACGATAATCAACGGCTAACTGCGATACAAATGCAACCGCTTCTGGATCGTCAGAGTTAACGTGGAAAATCGGCGCCTGAACCATCTTAGCGATGTCAGTACAATATTCAGTTGAACGCACGTCCGCATGGTTAGACGTAGTGAAACCCACTTGGTTGTTCACTACGATGCGAATGCTGCCGCCCACTTTAAAACCGCGGGTTTGAGACATGTTGAATGTCTCTTGTACTATCCCTTGACCCGCAATGGCTGAGTCACCGTGAATAGTAATAGGCATGACTTGTAAGCCATCCTTACAACCGCGACGGTCTTGGCGGGCACGTACCGAACCAATGACCACAGGGTTAACGATTTCAAGGTGCGATGGGTTAAAGGCCAGTGCTAAATGCACATTGCCGCCCGGCGTTTCGAAATCAGAGGAGAAACCTTGGTGGTACTTAACGTCACCCGAACCGTGGGTATCAGCATGCTTACCCGCGAACTCATCAAACAGTTCAGCAGGACGCTTACCTAATACGTTAACCAGTACGTTTAGACGACCACGGTGAGCCATACCAACGACGATTTCTTTAGTACCCGCTTCACCTGCACGATAAATAATTTCGCGCATCATAGGCACTAACGCATCGCCGCCTTCTAACGAGAAACGTTTCGCACCAGGGAATTTAGCACCTAAGTATTTTTCAATGCCTTCTGCGGCGTTTAAGCCTTCAAGAATGCGTGTCTTAACACTTTTATCGTAGTTAGCTTTACCTAAGGAAGGTTCGAGACGTTGTTGGATCCAGCGTTTCTCATCGGTATCGGTAATGTGCATATATTCAGCACCGATAGAACCACAATAAGTGGCTTTCAGTGCTTTTACCAAATCCGCAAGCTTCATGGTTTCGCCACCATGAGCAAAAGAACCAGTATTAAACTCACGATCCATGTCTTCTTTAGTCAGGCCGTGAAAGGCAGGATCTAAATCGGCCACAGGTTCGCGTTTCCACAGTTCTAGGGGGTCAAGGTTAGCACCTTGATGACCACGGAAACGATGGGCGTTAATTAACTGCAGGACTTTAACTTGCTTAGCATCCAGTTCAGGATCCGTCACACGAGCAGAGCTCTTATGGCGTCCTTCTAACGCTAAACTGCGAAAATAATCACGTACTTTTGAGTGAGCAGCTTCAGGCGCATCAACAGAGGCACCGTTCACAGGAGGGAGATTATCAAATACCGCACGCCAATCATCAGCGACTGACTGTGGGTCTTCTTGATAGGCTTCATACATCTCTTCTACGTAGGTCGAATTTGCACCACTTAAGTGAGATGATTCGAGCCAGGCTTTCATGATGCCTTGGTGCATTTCTATTCCTTTCAAACTTTATACACGTGCTTAGCCATAGTATTAAATATGCAGTCTGTAGAGATTACCTTCGACGCATAATTTCTGCCGCCCCTAGATGTCCAGATATACGGCGCGTTGTCTTCCATTACATACGCAAAAGAGTCACCTTCTGCTACCAGAAAGTGACTCTTCAAGAGCTATATTATTATTGGTTTCAGCTCGGGTTCTCGCATTACACTGCTCGCTTCAACAGCATGGACTTAATATGACCAATTGCTTTAGTCGGATTAAGACCTTTTGGACACACGTCAACGCAGTTCATGATGCCGTGGCAACGGAACACGCTATAGGCGTCGTCCAGCTCAGAAAGACGTTCTTCTGTTGCTGTATCACGACTGTCGATCAAGAAACGATATGCGTGAAGCAGACCGCTTGGACCGATAAACTTATCAGGATTCCACCAGAATGATGGGCAAGCCGTAGAACAACAGGCACACATGATACATTCGTACAGACCATCTAAATGAGCACGCTCTTCAGGTGATTGTAAGTGTTCACGGGCTGGTGCTTTCTCATCATTGATGAGGTAAGGCTTGATCTTCTCATACTGCTTATAGAACTGAGTTAAATCAACGACTAAGTCACGAACAACTGGCATACCTGGTAATGGGCGTATTTCTAATTTCTTGCCTTTGAAGGTTGAAATTGGGGTAATACACGCCAGACCATTTTTACCATTCATGTTCACACCGTCAGAACCACACACACCTTCACGGCATGAGCGACGGAATGACAGAGTTGGATCTTGCTCTTTCAACTTAATCAGTGCATCGAGCACCATCATGTCAGAGCCGTCAGCTACTTCTAAGCTGTAATCCTGCATATACGGTTTAGTATCTACGTCAGGATTGTAGCGATAAACTGCAAATGTCAATTTCATCTTTGCAACTCCTAGTAGGTACGTTTCTTCGGTGGGAATGCTTCACGTAACTTAGGTGCCATGTTCACTGCACGACGATCCATCGTTTCAGTCACAGGGTCAAATAAGCTGTGGCATAACCAGTTCTCATCATCACGCTCTAAATAATCTTCACGTGAGTGAGCACCGCGACTTTCAGTACGGAAGTTAGCAGCATAGGCCGTAGCGATTGCTGTTGCCATCAGGTTATCTAACTCTAAACATTCAATACGTTGAGTGTTGAATTCACGAGAGTTATCAGACAACTTCGCCTTTGCAAGACGTTCGCGGATGACTTTCAACTGCTCTAAACCTTCAGCCATAGCATCGCCACGACGGAATACAGAGAAGTTTAATTGCATACACAGTTGCAGATCCTTACGGATTTGCGCTGGATCTTCGCCATCTTTGTTGCTTTCCCAACGATTCAGACGAGCCAGTGATGCTTGAATATCCGCATCGCTTGCGTCTTTTGGATCGTCAGTCTCATCCAAAGCTTTACCTAAATGCTGACCCGCTGCGCGGCCAAAGACCACTAAATCGAGCAATGAGTTACCACCTAAGCGGTTTGCACCGTGAACAGATACACAGGCAATCTCACCCACAGCAAACAGACCGATAACATCTTGTTCAGTACCGTCTTCATTCTTACGAATAACTTGACCACTGACTTTAGTTGGCAGACCGCCCATCATATAGTGACAGGTTGGCAACACTGGAATTGGGCCATCGGCCGGATCGATATGGGCAAAGGTACGAGACAATTCACACACGCCTGGTAAACGTGCTTCTAAAGTTTCTTTACCTAAGTGATCAAGCTTGAGTAAACAGTGTGGACCTAATGGACCGTCTAAACCACGACCTTCGCGGATTTCAGTCATCATAGAACGTGCTACCACGTCGCGTGATGCCAAATCTTTCGCGTTAGGGGCATAACGCTCCATGAAGCGCTCGCCGTCTTTGTTCAGCAGATAACCGCCTTCACCACGACAACCTTCAGTCACAAGTACACCCGCGCCGGCGATACCAGTTGGGTGGAATTGCCACATTTCCATGTCTTGCATTTGCACGCCAGCACGCATTGCCATACCGACACCGTCACCGGTGTTGATGTGCGCGTTAGTAGTAGAAGCGTAAATACGCCCTGCACCACCGGTCGCAAGAATCGTTGCTTTGGCTTTGAAATAAACGATATCACCCGTTTCAATTTCAATCGCAGTACAACCCACAACAGCGCCATCATCGTTTTTAACGAGATCTAATGCATACCATTCTGAGAAGACTTGCGTCTTATGCTTCACGTTTTGTTGGTATAAACAGTGCAGCAAAGCATGACCAGTACGGTCGGCAGCTGCCGCAGTACGTGCAGCCTGCTCGCCACCAAAGTTCTTAGATTGACCACCAAACGGACGTTGGTAAATCGTGCCATTTTCGAAACGAGAGAAAGGCAAACCCATTTGCTCAAGTTCAATCACGGCTTCAGGACCGGTTTTACACATGAATTCAATCGCTTCTTGGTCACCGATAAAATCGGAACCTTTCACGGTATCGTACATGTGCTGTTCCCAATGATCTTCATGGGCGTTACCTAACGCAACAGTGATACCACCCTGCGCAGATACGGTATGAGAACGAGTTGGGAATACTTTTGATAAAAGCGCACAGCTTTTACCTTCTTTGGAAATCTGCAGCGCTGCACGCATACCAGCGCCACCGGCACCGATCACTACAGCATCAAATTCGCGTACTGGAATACTCACTTAGACACCCCACACAATAACAATGCCGGCCGCTAAATAACAAAAAACGGTAACGACAAAGGTGAACTGTAAAACACCACGTAACGACGTGCACTTGACGTAATCTGTCAGCACTTGCCATACACCAATCCAAGCGTGTACTAATAATGCTACCAGCGCCAAAAGTGTAAACACTTTCATCGGCAGAGCGCTAAAAAGGCTATGCCACACGTCGTAGGTGAGAGGGGAACTACATGCAATAAAGCCAACCAAGAAAATGGTGTAACAGGCGAGGATCACTGCACTAGCGCGTAGTAGAATATAGTCATGAACACCACTGCGTCCAAAACTTGCTGCATTGGTTACCATACCCAAATCCCCGCTATGATTGAAAAGGCTACCGTTAAGGCAAATACAGCTTTCGCTGATGCGGCACCCGATGACAATTCTTCCCAACGACCGGTATCCATTACTAAGTGGCGCAGGCCACCAAACAAGTGATACGCCAGTGCAGTCATAATGCCCCACATGATGAACTTCATAACGAAGTTATCGAATAGAGATTGTACGCCAGCGAAACTTTCAGCTGATGCTAAAGATGAATTTAGCAACCAAATGAGAATGCCAACTGCGAACAGCATGATGACACCGGAAACACGGTGAAGAATTGACACAATCGCTGTTGCAGGAAAGCGAATGGTCTGCAGATCTAAATGGACAGGTCTTTGCTTTTTCACGTTCTGCTCACTCAGCTCCATTGAGCATTTTTTTTGTTATGTGAACCGCTTTTGTACAAACTTTAAACTGGGATGTGAATCACGGCAAAAGTAAACACAAAAGCAAAGTTTAAACAAACAGTTAACTATCTGAGCACGCACTCATTTAACATGTAAACAGAGGGTGCTTTATAATCGTTGTTTGCGGCCCTTATTGGGCGAGGCAAGTATACTCGCGGCAAATGTCAAATACAAACATCACAGAATGCAAATTATGTTTTTTTGACGAATTTTTACTGTAAGTGCCAGTTCCGCATGGGAAAGTAAAGGCATTTATACCATGGTCTAACAAATTTAAACGCTTATTTAAATTGAAATGTGATCTAGAATGGCTGTAAAGTAATGGCGGTTTGACATGCCGCACTCACAGATAAGAACTAAGTAAGGAGAACGGGGTATGGCTGATTTAAAAGCCAAATTAGAATTACCAGGGAACGACTCGATAGAATTGCCAGTAAAGCAGGGAACCGCTGGTTTTGACGTAATCGACATCAGTAAACTTGGCAGCAAAGGTTACTTTACTTTTGATCCAGGTTTTCTTGCGACTGCCTCCTGTGAATCTGCAATTACCTATATTGATGGTGATCTGGGTATATTGTTACACCGTGGCTATCCAATCGATCAACTAGCCGTTGACTCCGATTACCTAGACCTGTGTTATCTGCTGCTTTACGGTGAACTGCCGACGAAAGCGCAATATACTGAGTTTGTACATACAGTTAAAACCCACACTATGGTTCACGAGCAGCTAGCCTTCTTCTTTAGAGGTTTCCGTCGTGATGCTCATCCTATGGCCATGTTATGTGGTGTGACGGGTGCATTATCTGCATTTTACCAAGACTCTCTGGATGTTAACGATCCACGTCACCGCGAAATCGCCGCTTATCGCTTAGTCTCAAAAATGCCTACGATAGCAGCCATGTGCTACAAGTATTCTTCAGGCCAGCCATTCGTGTATCCACGTAATGACTTAAGCTATGCGGGCAACTTCTTAAGCATGATGTTTGCTGTACCATGTGAAGAATACATAGTTAACCCTATTGTTGAACGTGCAATGGACAGGATCTTCATTTTACATGCTGATCATGAACAAAACGCATCGACTTCAACCGTACGTTTAGCGGGTTCTTCAGGTGCTAACCCATTTGCGTGTATCGCAGCGGGTATCGCGTCTCTTTGGGGCCCAGCACACGGCGGCGCTAACGAAGCCTGTTTGCAAATGTTAGAAGAAATCGGTTCAGTTGACCGCATTCCTGAATTCATTGAACGTGCTAAAGACAAGAACGATCCATTCCGTCTGATGGGCTTTGGACACCGTGTTTACAAAAACTTTGACCCACGTGCCAAAGTTATGCGTGAAACCTGTCACGAAGTACTGAAAGAACTGAAAGTTAAGGATCCACTATTGGATGTGGCAATGGAGCTTGAGCGCATTGCGCTTGAAGACGAATACTTCATTTCTAAGAAGCTGTATCCAAACGTCGACTTCTACTCTGGCATCATCATGAAAGCCATTGGTATTCCAACCAGTATGTTCACTGTGCTGTTCGCACTGGCACGTACTGTAGGCTGGATTGCACACTGGAAAGAAATGTTAGATCAACCAGGCCACAAAATCAGCCGTCCACGTCAGTTATACACTGGCGAAACTGCGCGTGATTTCGTCGCACAAGACAAACGCTAAGTCCCACGACTTACGCATTAAAAAGCGCCTGAGGGCGCTTTTTTCATATCAAACAATCCCCCTTTGACACTCCCCTTGTTAGACAAAATACATTGTTGCAATTGCCTACTTGCGTAACCGCTGTTAACCGCCTTTAGTTATTCTCATCACTTTTTAAACTTTTTAGCTACATTTAGTGAAATTCGCACATTAGCCTTAACTTAAATATAGCTTAACTATATGAAATTAAGCTACATTTAATATTGGCACGGTTTCTGCTATCAAATGGCATCACAATAAAGACAACAGGTAACACACTTATGGAAAAGTCAAACATTGCTAAATTCACCCTACCCCTGCTAATGATTTCAATGCTAACAGCCTGTGGTAAGGAAGAAGTGGCTAAAAAAGAAGAAAAATATGCCATTCCCGTCGAAACCACCACAGTGATGCAAGGAAACGTTTCATCTTTCTACAGCACAACAGCCACCTTAGAAGCACCTCAAGAAGCCAATGTCGTCAGCCGCATTTCTGGACTCATTGAATCATTGGCCGTTGAAGAAGGTGACCGCGTGCAGAAGGGTCAAGTGCTCGCCGTTATCGATGCCAAAAGACAGCAATACGATTTAGACCGCTCAGAAGCCGAAGTAAAAATTATCGAGCAGGAATTGAATCGTCTGAAAAAAATGGGCAACAAAGAATTTATCAGCGCAGATTCGATGGCCAAACTTGAATATAACTTGCAAGCCGCCATCGCCAAGAAAGATCTTGCCGAGCTACAAGTCAAAGAAAGCCGCGTACTGTCCCCTATTAGCGGCGTCGTCGCTAAACGTTATGTGAAAGCAGGCAACATGGCGAAGGAATTTGGCGACTTGTTCTATATCGTTAATCAAGATGAACTCCACGGTATAGTCCATCTGCCAGAGCAACAACTTGCCAGCTTAAGACTCGGCCAAGAAGCACAAGTGTTCAGTAATCAACAAAGTAAAAATGCTATCCATGCCAAAGTGCTACGGATAAGCCCGATTGTTGACCCACAAAGCGGCACGTTTAAAGTGACATTAGCCGTACCGAATCAAGAGGCGCGCCTAAAAGCAGGGATGTTTACCCGTGTTGAGCTTAAGTATGACACCCATGAAAACGTGATTACCGTTCCCTATAGCGCCCTGATTAATCAAGATAACAGGCAAGCTCTGTATGTTATCGATGGCACTAATGCTAATCGCCGTGAAGTCGAAATTGGCTACCGTGAAGGTGACTCTGTAGAAGTGATTGCAGGCATTAACCCAGGTGAACAAGTCGTGACCCGTGGCCAGCAAAACTTGAAAGACCAATCCTTAGTCGAAGTGATCACCCCACTCGATCTTGCTTCCGCTAAGAACTGATAGGAGCCTTTCATGTCAATTATCAGCACTTCCGTTAAACGGCCAGTCACGGTGTGGATGTTCATGCTGGCGGTGATTTTATTCGGTATGGTGGGATTTTCCCGCTTAGCGGTGAAGTTACTGCCAGACTTAAGCTATCCCACATTAACCATCCGCACTATGTATGACGGTGCGGCGCCAGTAGAAGTTGAACAGCTAGTCTCTAAACCGATTGAAGAAGCCGTTGGCGTGGTCAAAGGCTTACGTAAAATCAGTTCTATTTCGCGCTCAGGCATGTCAGATGTAGTGCTCGAGTTTGAATGGGGCACCACAATGGACATGGCGAGTTTAGATGTGCGCGAAAAACTCGACACTATCGCCCTGCCTTTGGACGTTAAAAAGCCATTATTACTGCGTTTTAACCCCAACCTTGACCCAATCATGCGTCTCGCGTTGTCTGTGCCCAATGCCTCAGAAGCCGATCTTAAGCAAATGCGCACCTACGCAGAAGAAGAGCTTAAGCGTCGCTTAGAAGCGCTTTCTGGGGTCGCCGCCGTGCGTTTATCCGGTGGTTTAGAGCAAGAAGTACACATTCAGCTCAATCAAGAAAAACTATCGCAACTTAACCTCAATGCCGACGACATTAAACGTCGCATTAATGAAGAGAATATTAACCTCTCTGCCGGTAAAGTGATCCAAGGTGATCGCGAATACTTAGTGCGCACACTTAACCAATTCAATTCATTGGAAGAACTGGGCCAAGTGATCGTCTATCGCGACGAGCAAACCTTAGTACGTTTATTCGAAGTCGCTACGATTACGGATGCCTATAAAGAGCGCAGTGATATCACCCGCATCGGTAGCCAAGAATCGATTGAACTGGCGATTTATAAAGAAGGTGATGCTAACACTGTCGCCGTCGCCAAAAAACTGCGCGATGAACTTGTCAAAATCAATCAAGATCCTAAGCAAAACAAACTCGAAGTGATTTACGATCAATCCGAGTTTATCGAAAGTGCGGTCAGTGAAGTCACCTCTTCGGCGCTGATGGGCAGTTTATTATCTATGCTAGTGATTTACCTGTTCCTGCGTAACATCATCCCAACGCTGATTATTTCTATCTCGATTCCCTTCTCGGTCATCGCCACCTTTAACATGATGTATTTTGCCGATATCAGCTTAAACATCATGTCATTAGGCGGTATCGCGCTGGCCATTGGTCTATTAGTCGATAACGCTATTGTGGTATTAGAGAACATTGACCGCTGTCGCAGCGAAGGCATGAGTAAGTTAGACGCCGCAGTCACAGGCACGAAAGAAGTAGCTGGCGCGATTTTCGCCTCCACACTGACGACCCTTGCGGTATTTGTGCCCTTAGTCTTTGTCGATGGGATTGCCGGCGCTCTGTTCTCCGACCAAGCGCTTACAGTCACGTTTGCCCTGTTGGCCTCGCTATTAGTCGCCTTAACCTCTATCCCTATGCTGGCATCACGCGAAGGCTTTA
Organism: Shewanella vaxholmensis; assembly: GCF_031932135.1. NCBI lineage: Bacteria > Pseudomonadati > Pseudomonadota > Gammaproteobacteria > Alteromonadales > Shewanellaceae > Shewanella > Shewanella vaxholmensis. Next base: position 87,438 of record NZ_JAUOEV010000007.1, on the reverse strand, counting down.
AAACCTTACCCGCACTGATAAAAACCACGCCTAAGGATAAACCCACCACGAAAATGGGTAAGTTTAAACACTATAGCGCGACTGTGTTTTCCTTCCCTATTCTATTAATGTTTAGTTACTTACCAAGTGCATTGTTGACCTTAATGCTGATTTTAGGCCGATTCTTCTCCTGGCTAATCGGTCTTATCATGCGTCCTTTGAGTTCAGGGTTTAACTTTGTCTATCACAGTATCGAGAAGGTTTATCACAAGCTGCTGGCCTCGGCGCTGCGTCAACAAATGACCACGCTGCTGCTCACCATTGCGATAACGGGCGCGTGTATTAGCCTGTTACCTCGCCTAGGTATGGAGCTTATTCCGCCGATGAATCAGGGCGAGTTTTATGTGGAAATCTTATTGCCTCCGGGTACGGCGGTGAGTGAAACCGACAAGGTATTGCAACAACTCGCGTTGTCCATCAAAGACAGACCCGAAGTCAAACATGCCTATAGCCAAGCAGGTAGCGGTGGTTTGATGACCTCGGATACCGCTCGCGGTGGTGAAAACTGGGGCCGTTTACAAGTGGTACTGACAGACCACAGTGCCTATAACGCGATCACTCAAGTGCTGCGTGATACCGCGCGCCGCATTCCTGAACTTGAAGCAAAAATTGAGCAACCTGAGTTATTCAGCTTCAAAACGCCACTGGAGATTGAGCTCACGGGTTACGATTTGAACTTGCTCAAGCGCAGTGCCGATAGCCTAGTCAAAGCATTATCCGCATCAGATCGTTTTGCTGATGTGAATACCAGTCTGCGTGATGGTCAACCTGAGCTGAGTATCCGTTTCGATCATGCAAGGTTAGCAGCGCTCGGAATGGACGCGCCAACGGTGGCGAATCGCATTGCCCAGCGGGTTGGCGGCACTATTGCCAGCCAATACACAGTACGTGATCGTAAGATTGATATTCTGGTGCGCAGTGAACTCTCCGAGCGCGATCATATCAGCGATATCGATGCCTTAATCATCAACCCGAACAGCAACCAACCCATTGCCTTAAGCGCGGTTGCCGAAGTGTCATTACAATTAGGCCCCTCGGCGATTAACCGTATCAGCCAGCAACGTGTGGCATTGGTGTCGGCGAACCTCGCCTACGGTGACTTAAGCGATGCAGTGGCACAGGCGCAGCAAATACTGTCGCAACAAGTGCTGCCCGCATCGGTGCAAGCCCGCTTTGGTGGTCAAAATGAGGAAATGGAGCACTCATTCCAGTCACTCAAAATTGCCCTTATCTTAGCGATTTTCTTAGTGTATTTAGTGATGGCGAGTCAGTTTGAGTCACTGTTGCATCCCTTGCTTATCCTCTTTGCCGTGCCTATGGCATTGGCGGGTAGCGTGCTGGGCCTGTATATCACCCAAACCCATTTGAGTGTGGTGGTGTTTATCGGTCTTATCATGTTGGCGGGTATCGTAGTGAACAACGCGATTGTGCTTGTGGATCGCATCAACCAACTGCGCAGTGAAGGTGTTGAAAAACTCGATGCCATTCGCGCCGCGGCTAAATCGCGCCTACGTCCCATTATGATGACTACGCTCACCACCACCTTAGGTTTATTGCCGATGGCACTAGGGTTGGGCGATGGTTCTGAGGTGCGTGCACCTATGGCGATTACGGTGATTTTTGGTCTGAGTTTATCCACTTTACTGACCTTAATTGTGCTCCCAGTGCTCTATGCCCTGTTCGACCGTAAAGTGTATGAAGTTGTGGATATGGCCCATAAGGTTGAGGAGGCTCGCCCATGAACCTCACCCGTTTAGCCATTAAGCGTCCCGTGACCACCAGCATGTTCTTCTTTGCTATCTTGCTATTTGGTCTCGCCTCGAGTCGTTTGTTACCGCTGGAAATGTTCCCTGGTATCGATATTCCGCAGATTGTGGTGCAAGTGCCCTACAAGGGCTCGACCCCCGCTGAAGTCGAGCGCGATATCACCAAAGTGCTGGAGGAATCCCTCGCCACTATGGGTGGGATTGATGAGCTCGAATCAGAATCTTCCCAAGAAGGCTCTGAAATCGAAATCAACATGAAGTGGGGTGAAAACGTTGCCACTAAAAGCTTAGAAGCGCGGGAAAAAATCGATGCGGTGCGGCATTTACTGCCAAAGGATGTTGAGCGGGTCTTTATCCGCCAATTCTCCACCGCCGACATGCCAGTGCTCACGATACGTATATCGAGCGACCGCGAGCTGTCAGGCGCATTCGATTTACTCGATAAACAGCTTAAACGTCCGCTTGAACGTGTTGAAGGTGTCTCTAAGGTCAGCCTGTACGGCGTTGAACAAAAGCAGATTGAAGTGCGCATCAATGCCGACCGTCTTGCCGCCAGTGGATTTTCAGCCACCGACTTGCAAGCCCGCCTCGGCAGAGAAAACTTTGTGATTAGCGCTGGCACACTCAGGGCCAGTAACATCGTTTACCAAGTGTCGCCGAAGGGTGAGTTTAGAAACCTTGAAGATATCAAAGCACTGGTGCTGATCCCAGGATTGACCTTAGGCGATATTGCAGATGTGCAGTTTGCCTTGCCAGAGCGTATCGAAGGTCGCCATTTAGATCAGCACTATGCTGTCGGTTTAGATGTGTTTAAGGAATCAGGCGCTAACTTAGTCGAAGTGTCAGAACGCGTACTAAAAGTCATCGAACTAGCGAAGCAAGATCAACAATTCCAAGGTATTCGGCTGTTTATCATGGAAGATCAAGCCTCTGGGGTTAAATCGTCACTGATGGACCTTTTACTTTCGGGCTTAATCGGTGCCCTGCTATCCTTTGTAGTGCTGTACTTGTTCCTGCGTAATCTGAAAATGACCTTAGTGGTCGTGTCGTCTGTGCCGATTTCCATCGGTATGACGCTCGCCGCCATGTATTTACTCGGTTACAGCTTGAATATCCTGTCTATGATGGGACTCTTGCTCGCCATTGGTATGTTAATTGATAACGCTGTGGTGGTGACCGAGAGCGTGCTGCAGGAGAAACAAGGCAAATCACCCAAGGATAATGAAGAGTCAGTGATGACTGGGGTCGATAAAGTGTCCCTCGCCGTATTGGCGGGCACTATGACCACTGCCATCGTATTTTTACCCAATATTTTTGGCGTGAAAGTGGAGCTGACGATTTTCCTCGAACATGTTGCCATCGCGATTTGTATCTCGCTTGCGGCATCGCTACTGGTTGCTAAAACCCTGATCCCTTTGATGTTGACTAAGTTCCACTTCGACATCGCGCCCGAGAAGGATGCCGGTAAGTTACAGCGCTTCTACAACAATACGCTTAACTGGGTATTGCTGAGGCCTTGGCGTTCAGGCTTGATTGCGGTGGCCATTCTCGCGTCTACCGCCCTGCCGCTGTCGATGGTCAAACAGGATCAAGAAGACAGCCAGAGCAAGGAGCGGATTTACATCAACTATCAAGTGGAAGGTCGGCATAATCTCAATGTCACTGAGGCAATGGTCAATCAAATGGAAGAGTATCTTTATAAAAATAAAGAGGAATTTCATATTGATTCTGTCTACAGCTACTACTCATCCGACGACGGTTCATCGGTGATATTGCTGAAGAAAGACTTACCTATGCCACTGGATGAATTGAAAAAGAAAATCCGCAGCGGCTTCCCTAAGTATTCGATCGCCAAACCGCAATTTGGTTGGGGCAATGACAACTCTGGTGTGCGCGTGACGCTCACAGGTCGCTCAACCTCTGAGCTGATTAACTTAAGCGAACAAGTAATCCCTTTACTGCAAAATATCAAAGGAATGCAAGACGTTCGCTCCGAGCTTAACGGTGCGCAACAGGAAGTGGTTATCCGTATCGACAGGCAAATGGCGGCGCGGTTAGATCTAAAACTCAATGAAATCGCTTTGAGTATCTCTATGGCACTACGTGGTTCACCGCTGCGATCGTTCCGTCACGATCCTAATGGCGAACTGCGCATCGAAATGGCCTATGAGAAAGAGTGGCAAAAGTCGCTCGAAAAACTCAAGCAGTTACCAATAGTGCGCATCGACCAAAGGGTGTACACCTTGGATAACTTAGCGAAGATTGAAATCCAACCTCGCTTCGATACGATCAAGCACTTTAATCGCCAAACCTCTTTGTCGATTGGCGCTAACTTAGAAAACCTCACCACGGAAGAGGCGCAAACTAAGATCAAGCAAGTGATGGAAAATATCCATTTCCCTAATGGTTACGACTATTCATTACGCGGTGGATTTGAGCGTCAAGATGAAGATCAGAATGTGATGGCAACCAATATGCTATTGGCTGTCGCGATGATTTATATCGTCATGGCGGCGCTGTTTGAATCGCTGTTATTACCGACGGCGATTATCACTTCAATCCTATTTTCGATCACAGGTGTATTCTGGGCGCTGTTTATCACGGGCACGCCTATTTCTGTGATGGCCATGATAGGCATTTTGATTTTAATGGGAATTGTGGTGAATAACGGCATAGTTCTGGTGGATCAAATTAACCAGATGACGCCGGATCTCGACAAATTGTCCGCCACCATTCGAGATGTGTGTATCACGCGTTTGCGCCCAGTATTGATGACAGTGGGCACCACAGTGTTGGGCTTAGTTCCACTGGCGATGGGTGATACCCAAATTGGTGGCGGCGGCCCGCCATATTACCCCATGGCAATCGCCATTATTGGTGGCTTGTCGTTCTCGACATTGACTAGCTTGTACTTAGTGCCTTTGTGCTACCAAGCCTTGTATCGAATGCGCCATCGTGCCGCTATTCGTTTAGGCCAAGCCGACCGCGTAGCTCAAAAAATGCTACCTTGGACAGTGTAGTCAGCCGGCACAACTGAATTTGCTTTTGAAGCAAATGACATTAAAACAATGAACCAAAAGGCTGCAGCGCAGCCTTTTTTATTTACGCATTTAGCGAGAATTTCTCACTGCACATTTTACTGTGACAGATTACTGCGACAGATTACTGCAACAAAATCCTGAAGCGGATCATAAACAATTGCTCAAGGCCAGGATAAATCTCTGCAATCACATCGCGTAGCTGTGGCAGACTCATATTCTCTTGTTTAGCATGTACCTCGGTGAGCTCAGTTAACTTTACTGGCGTGACATCGATTATCTGGATATCACAAAACCAGCGGTCCGTTTCGAAGGTGGACACAGGCAGAATTTGTCCCGCTATCACATGGGATTCGGCTTCATCGCGCAGGGTAATGGTTTTCGTGCCACTTAAGATATCGTGTTCAAAACGCTCGAAAAAAGTGATTTTAGTGAGTAACACAGCTTATCCTCGGGTAGTACAGGAGAAATAAAAATGACATTAGCGTCAGTTTATCGAACTAATAATGCGGGGCAATATAATGGCTTTTAACGCCTACTGACAGCAGGTAGCGCAAAATACTCGACATCGATTGCACTAAACGTTGTACCGCCCTCTGAGTCAAACTCCCGTGAAAATGCGCTATTGCAAAATTGACCGCCAAAAAGTTGCGGTTCTTTTCGACAGTTTTCAGTAAAACAATTCAGCAAAACATAGTCAGTTAGCTCAGATTGAGTTAGAATCCGCCCTCAATTGAGCCCTTGGCCTCATATTCCTGCGCATAGCGGGTGCGAAACGAAATTAGAGACGTCATGAACAAGAAACAAAAGATCATCAAGAAAATAGCTAAACGCGCTAAGGCCAGACTGAATAAAGTCGATCCCGTGACTATCGGCTCACCAGCGAAATCAGGTTACATCTCTAAGGCCGATCGCGCAAAAATGGCGGCAGTAGAAGCCACGACTGAACAAGTCGAAGGCCAAAAAGACACGCCAAGCATTGAAGAATAAACAGTACCGCAGAATAACGCTTTCTAGCGGCCTATTTTTGCATTGTTAACCCGACTCGATTAACTGCAAACGCCGCTTAAAACAAAAATGCCACAAGCAAACTTGTGGCATTTTGTTTTTCAGTATTCCTAACGGTGCGCGGTGAAGCAGCTGGAGTATTTATGTTTGATTCAATAACGTTATTTGACAGTTTGGAGCGTCACTAAAACAAGTGAACTATTAACTGATAAAGTCAGTTCGGCTTTTTGCCTTCTTCTAAATACGTTATCGGCAATACCGACTCACTCTCTTGCTCCTCGGTTAATTGCGCCATCTGCACGCAAGAGGATGAAAGCGGATTGGTCGCGCTCGGCAAGTTCTCCGCTACACAATTAGCGATTTCTTCTTCCTCAGTCAGCGCAACATTGCAGGGAACGGCATTAACGCCGCCGACATTCGCCATCGCGGAGAACTGGGCCTGCGCCGCCACTTTATCCACTAAACGATAAGCAACCCACACACCTAAGGTGCCAAACAAAATAGACCCTAATATTTGCCCAATCAATACGCCGTAAACTCCGCCCCAGAGTGCACCAAAATACACAAAAGGCACTGTGCCTAAGGTGGCTTTACCGACGTTAAATAGGGTGGAATATTTAGCCTTGCCGAGGTTGTTAAAGGATGCATTCGCCACGAATAAAATCCCCGAAAAGATAAAGAAAACCGCGATATAACTGCAGAAGAAGTGGATAAGGTCGGCGCTGTCACCCTTCATATCAAACACATTGACCAAATGCGACTTAAGCACAAACAGCAACAGAGACATCACCAACACATACACAGTACAAAACTGGATGGCGCGGGTTAAACTCTCGCGCACTCGGTCAAACTGCCCCGCACCGAAGTTTTGCCCAACAATAGGGCCAATCGCGCCCGAGAGCGCAAAGATCATCCCAAAGGTCACCGGGATTAAGCGCCCTAATACCGCCCAGCCCGCCACATAAGCGTCACCGAAATCGGCAATGGCTCGGGTCACAAAGGCATTACCGATAGGCGTTGCCACATTAGTTAACATCGCGGGTCCCGCAATGGCAAAGATAGGTTTTAGATCGGCGATAAAGTGCGCCTTATCGAAATGACCTAACAACTTATGCTTAACCACAACGCCGCGGCCAGCAATTAAAAATACCGCCACCCGCGCTAAAACGGATGCCAATGCCGCACCTTCTATCCCCATGGCGAACAAGAAGATAAAAATCGGGTCGAGTACAGCATTAACGCCGCCGCCCGCTAAGGTCGACATCATGGATAACTTAGCATCACCCACGGCGCGCAAAGCCCCGCCGAGCGCCATCGCAAGACAAATAAAGGGCAAGGAAGGCACTAAGATATACAAGTAGCTGGCAGCGAGCTCAGCCGTATGGCCACTTGCGCCCACTAAGGCAACCAACTCAGGGATGAAGGTAGTGACCACGCCGGCCACCAGCACGCTAATCAGCGTTGTCACAACAGCGCTATTGAGCAATAGCCGCTTTGCTAACACCACATCTTTTGCGCCAATCGAGCGAGACACTAAAGCGCCTAAAGCAATTGATAAGCCTATCCCAATGGATGTCGTGAAAAAGGAGATGCTGCCAGCATAACCCACAGCCGCTGCAAGCTCATGCTCCCCCAATAAACTCAGGAAAAAGATATCCAGTAAATCCACCACAAATAAGGCAGAAATCCCCACAGCAGCAGTCGAACTCATCACTAAGATGTGACGTAATATGGGGCCTTCAACAAACTTGGCTTGCGTCATACGTGTGTGTTACCTGCAAAAATAATAAGTGTTTGCTAAAACAATGACTAAGCGTCATTTTCAACGGGGACATCTAAGCTATCTAACTCGCATCCGCAGCGGCTACAGTACATGGCATCAAGATCGTGGCCGGTTTTATGACATTGATTGCACGAGCGTAAATCTCGATGGCGCCCCACTTCTTGGGATATCTCCGCGGTTAAAATCCCCGTAGGGATCGCGATAATCGAGTAACCAATCAACATAGTAAAAGCGGCAATCGCCTGACCTAATCCCGTTTTAGGGGTAATGTCGCCGTAACCGACAGTGGTAATAGTCACAATTGTCCAGTAGACAGATTTAGGAATTGAACTAAATCCATTATCAGGCCCTTCAACCACATACATTACCGCACTGAGCACCATAACGATCAAACTGACCGAGAAGAAAAATATAAAGACCTTACGACTCGACTGCATCATGGCTCTAAGCAACACATTCCCTTCACTCAAATAACGCAGTAATTTGAGTACGCGGAAAATCCTGAATAACCTGAGAATTCGGATGACTAAGGTAAAGTTAGCGCCAGGGATCAGTAACGCCAGATAACTTGGCAATACAGATAACAAATCGACTATGCCATAAAAGCTGCGGGCATATAACACGGGATGAGTCGCACAGTACAAACGTAGACCATATTCAATGGTAAAGATGACAGTAAAGACCCATTCCAAGACGCGAATAATCTGCCCATATTCACGATGGAACATTTCTACCGTATCGAGGAACACCAAACCGACACTCAGCACAATGCACACCATTAAGGCGATATCAAAATAGCGGCCAGCGGGGGTATCAGTGCCAAAAATAATGGTACGTAATTGACGTTTTAATGGGCTTTCGGATTCGATATTTTCAGACATACAAACTTTGACTTCCTTGCAACAAACTAAGTAACACTGGGATGATACCAATCACATTAAATATCTAATCAGTTCAGAGCCTCACAGGCATCTCAATCCAAGGCGCATTGACGCAGAAATGGTTATTCCCTTTTAAGTCAATGCAACACGGGAGTGGGATGCCTGTGTGGCTCCCGAAGGGCGGCTGATGTTCACTACATGGCAACGCGCTTTATACTGCGTTTAAGGCTTTCGACAGAGCACCACTATGCCTTCAAGCCTTCGCCTTGTCTAAAGCGCGTTGAACTCCCGCTGAATGAACAGATATTTAATACGATTGGTATTACACCATAAATATCCCACGAGTCTGCCATGCAATTGCACTCAGCTCAAAATTATCTACTCACAGCAGGATAAAATTGCGGTATGATGCCGAAAAAAGCCAACAACTAGTGTTAATTTCCGAGGAATTCATGCGCGCCACCCTACTTTCCACATTGACCACCCTCACTGTGACTATCGCGGCACTTGTTTCACCCGTATTACATGCCTCTGGCATGGGTAAAGTGGATCTTGTGGTGATCACAAAATCCGAATCCAGTATGGCTTTATTGCGCGATGGCAAAATACTCAAACAATATCGCATTGCCATGGGTGACTTGCCCGCAGGACACAAATTAAAGGAAGGCGATCAACGCACACCACAGGGGCGTTATACCTTAGATTATAAAAAGCCAGACAGTGCCTATTATAAATCGATCCATATTTCCTATCCCAATGAAGAAGATAAACTCAGAGCCAAAGCTTTAGGCATTAGACCCGGTGGCATGATCATGATCCACGGCCAGAACCCTAAGTCGCCGCTGACGCCAGAACAAGCCCAGCAATACAACTGGACCGACGGCTGTATCGCGATAACCAACGCCGAAATGGATGAAGTGTGGAAAGTTGTCGATGAAGGAACGCCGATTGAGATTTGGCCGTAACTTTAGCCAACTTCCCGATGGCAACACGCCAAATAGATAATTGCACGATATCAAACACGCCCAGCTTAATGGGCGTTTTTATTTAACCATTTACATCATATCGTTAGCTGTTTTATCCCCGTTAGTTTGTGTAAGGGATAAAAACTTACGGCAATAATAAATAACTTGGAGTCTTTATGTCATCATCCAATGAAGCTGCCGCGCCGCAGAATACAAGCATCAACTATGAGCAATTAACCCAAAGCTGGCCCGCCTTCGAAGCACAGATTTTAGCCTTACTTGAAACCTTAGACTTAGCGGATAAAGCACTGGTTTGCGATCATGTCGCGCTGCGTGTCAATTCCATCGCCAGTGCCGATGCCCTGCGCGATGCCTTTAGCTGCGTCGGTAAGATCATTTCAGACAATATCATCAATGGCCGTACGATTCTGATCATCGAACTGGATACCCCACTCACGCTCGGTCAATTTAGCATTGCCTGTGTTGAACTTCCCTACCCCAGCGACAAAGTCTATCCGCAGGAAGGCTGGGAACACATAGAACTAGTCATTGATTCAAAAGCGAAGGAGTGCGATACCCTGAGCCAAGATTTGCTCACCCTGTGTCCCAAACTCAGCGCTTTGCTACCATCTGAACAGGCTGCTGAGCCAGTTCTGTCAAGCTCACTAGACTTAAGTTCACAAGGCTTAGCATCCCTTGCTGGGATAAAAATTAAGATGAGCTCGCCCAAAGGAGATAAAGAGCGTTTAGCCAATCCGACTATCGCCTTTAAACGCGATGATGTGTGCATTAAAGTGCATCCCCATGGCATAAAAGCGGTGATCGCCAGCGAGCAAATGTAGCGAAGGTGTTTTAGGCGGACTTAAAATCTGAAAGAAGAGAACACTGAGCTTAGATTTCCATTGGCACTTGCCGCACTCGCCATAGCGAATACCTGAGTTAAAATCTGAATTAAAAACTTAGTCAAAAACTAAGTCAAAATCGAAGATAATGCCTAAGTGATGACCTGAGCTGATGACTATTTAATCAGACTCAGTGTTCAGATTATTTTTAGGCCCATTTTTTGGTCGTTTTGTCAAAAATTGCCAAAATTAAATCTAGAAAACAGCATATTTAGCGTAACTTAGGACGTATAACTCGCAGAAGCCATCAGGCACACATTATCGAATCCACTTGATGGATTCGATGTGCAAACAGAGGATCGCCAATGAAGCCACACAAGAACGAAGCGCAAATATTGAAGTTCGCCATGGAAATCGGTGTTGGATATGCCAAAAAACGCGGATATGCGGACTTCGACAAGGGCATCTCGCCCAAAGACAAAGTGGAATGTATTTACCGTTTACTGGTCACAGACAATTTAATCCAGCCACTGGCCAAAGATAAAGAAGATGGGCCAAACATGAAACACAAACTGATTTTGTGGATCACCCGCCAGCTACCCGCCGATCATCCATTGTTGAAGTAATCTTTTTAAGCTAATCGATTGAAACTCATAATCTGCAAGCGGACAGTTGAAACGAGTCTATAACAATCCAACTCACTGAGTGCTAAGGATAAGGATAAGGATAAGGATAAGGATAAGGATAAGGATAAGAATCATAAAAAATGGCGCATCATTGCGCCATTTTAGTGTGCAAGAACTGTATATTGTATCTAGCCCTTTTTAGCCGCTTTGTTAGCTTTCTCATTCGCCAGCACAGTTGCCATGGGTGGCACTATGGTCGTGGGATCGAGGCGCATTTGATACCAGTTCACTCGCCAATCTAAATGCGGGCCATTAGCACGACCTGTTGCGCCCACCTCTGCCACGGCTTGACCTTGCTTAACCACTTCACCCGCATTGACGTACAGCTTACTCAAGTGCAAAAAGCTCGAACTCACGCCGTAACCATGATCGATCACCATAGTCCCACCCGAATAAAACATGTCGGGCACAGACAGACTTATCACACCATCGGCGGGCGCCACCACTACAGTGCCCGTTTTCGCTGCCACATCCACACCAAAGTGTGGATTACCGGGTACGTCGTTATAAATACGTTGGCTTCCATAAACCCCGGAAATACGCCCTGTCAGCGGCCAAATAAACTCCTGTAAAAAGGCCGTTTGCTCGCTAAATGTGGCCCGCGCCGCTTTGACCTGCGCCGTGTCTTTCGCCGCTCTTTCCTGCGCGACGGGATCGGGCTTCATGATCTTAGAACTAATGCCCTTGACACTTTGAATCTTGTACTCACGCTTGGTTAAGGTTAAAGGCTTAACCTCAGTCAAACCATCGGGATAAACTAAGGTTAGCTGCTGACTCAGTTCGCCATCGCGATCAAAACCAAAGGCGAAATGACCGTCAGGCGTGACCTTAATGGCTGCACCATTTAAGCTAATCTGAGTGCCCGCTGGCGCTTGACCACGCATTAATGCGCCTTGCTCTAGTTTGCCTTGCAAACTCACCGCTGCTTGCACCTGAGGCGCTATGAGCACTAGGCCCAAAGTGAATAATGCCGATAAACGATTTCCCAACATCTTATTTCTTCCCGAAACGTTTCCCAAACCAATAGGTTCCAAAATCTGAGTTCCTAATATTCTACTCTTGGACATCTTCACAAAAATCCTTATCGATGGTCAACTCAGGGCAATGCCCACTGAATGCGTTCTGCACGACACTAACGTATCACCAGCACATCACTGACTCATCACTAACACTGAATCACTAAACACTGACCGATTAAACCCATGCGTCACGTTAACCTAACCCGCCATAAAAATCGATCTACAGCGGCGTAAATAGCTAATGATGTATTGCATACAATAGCAATCGCGCTTTATCTAAGGTTATGAAGACACAAAAAAGCCCCGACAATCTGCCGAGGCTCATTGAGCAAGTAATTTATATTTACTCGACGCCATTACTCAAGCTTATCCCTTAGACACAATCGCGCCTTTACCCACACCTTCAAATGCCACCACTTTAAACTGACTACCAGGCACTTTAGCGACGAGTGTCGTGGCAATATAGTCGGCTAACAACTCAACCGTCGTGTCGTGGGGAATTAAATCACAGCCTTCCTTTGGCATCGCCAATTGGAAATCCCCTTGGGGCGCTTGGTAATGGAAACCATAATGGCTGTCGTCGGTGATCCGCGTTTGCGACGATAAATTCAGGGTGTCAACAGAAACCAAATCCTCTTCACTGCCTAAATAAATATCGTGCCAGCGCTTGGCCCAATACTCATCCCACTTTGGTGCTGGGCTGCCATTTTCAAACACATGAATTGGGCTACGATGCCCATGGGCGATACGCTGGCAATTACCATCATGTTTACGTAAACCATGGCTGTAATGATAATAAGGCGTATCGAGGATTTCATGTCTCAAGGTGAGCGTGATCCCTTCGACATTCTTAGGTAAGGCTTCGCGTAACGCTTTCTGTAAAAAAGCATTCACGCTTGGAATATCAATTTGTTCGGTCGGCACTAAGGCAAAGGCTTGGGAAGGACAGGCCAAATGGATTTCACCTAACTGGCTATCAAAATCCATCCACACTCTATCGCCCTGTTGCTGCCAACGCACACTGCTGCACGCCGTAGGCACGAGTAAACGATGATCGGCCACCGCATCTATGGTCTGCTTGATGGTGCGTTTCACCTTAGCAAAATCGAGCACCATGTTTTGCTCGTCTAATCCGCCCTCAAGCAGAACATCGACAATCCAACTCTCTCCCACCATGCCGCGCTTTGGGCACAAATAGGAAAAATCGATCACAGTTAAATCTTTGACAAACAGTTGCATTAACGCTCCTCGGCAGAAAAACAGTCCACCTACTTAATTTGAAAGCACCACTTAGCGATGGCCGAGCGTGCTAACTTGAGTACCCAAAACGAGTAAACTCAACATGAATGGAGATTCTAATCAATTCCGCCGCTTGTCGCGACAAATGAATCAGCTCTGCCGCAAATTTGTATTGGGTTGAGTCTCTATTTTTGTATCAGGTACTCAAGCCAAGTATTGCATTAACTCTAACAAAAAGTGCATTTGCCCGAAAATGAGTCCGCCATTTTCAACGCTAACGGTGCCAATATCCCACGCCTTAACACGCCCGCGTCCAAGATTTTGCTTGTTTGGGTTTATCACGACCTTAATCGTGCGAGATATTAATCGAGAAAACAGGGTAATCATCAGATATTGATAGACAAAAAAGTCACTATGCATCGACCTTGCCGATTAACAGATAAAACCCTAACCGAAACAGGATTCAACCTAGCAAAATAACACAGTCAAAACAGCGAATGAGATCGCAAAAGCTTAATCCGCAACAGCGATAGACCCAATCGAAACAAGGTGTTATCAATTATTAACATTAACCTCTACCATCCCTCTGTAAACCACAATTTAACTAAGGTTATACAGGGAAAACAAGATGACCAAACTCACATCTATTGCTATTTTCATTGCGGGTATTTTCGCCAGTGCCCATGCCATCAGTGCTGAACCCATCGAAGTGATAAAAGCGGTGAAAGTCACCGAACCGGAGAAAGTTGAACTCGGTAAAATGCTGTTCTTCGAACCAAGGCTATCCAAATCGGGCTACATCTCCTGTAACTCTTGCCATAATTTAGCCACTGGCGGAGTCGATGCACTACCAACCTCTGTTGGCCATAATTGGCAACAAGGCCCGATTAACTCGCCCACAGTGCTCAATGCCAATTATATGCTGGCGCAATTTTGGGATGGCCGCGCCAGTGATTTACAGGCGCAAGCCGCTGGCCCTATCGAGAATCCGAAGGAAATGGGCTATAGCCATGCACTCGCGACACAAACTATTGCCTCTATGCCTGCCTATCGGGCGCATTTTGCCAAAGTCTATGGCGATGAAAACGTCACGATTGATCGCTTAACCGATGCAATTTCCACCTTTGAAAAAACCTTAGTCACGCCAAATAGTCCGTTCGATCAATATTTATTGGGTAAGCAAGATGCGATCAGTGTGGATGCCAAAGCGGGTTACCAACTGTTTAAGAGCAAAGGGTGCGTAAGCTGCCATAACGGTCCAGCCGTCGGTGGCACTATGTATATGAAGATGGGATTGATTAAACCTTTCCACACTAATAATCCCGCCGAAGGTCGTATCGCCGTCACAGGTAAAGAAGCCGATAAGTTTGTCTTTAAAGTGCCGACACTGCGCAATATTGAACTCACCTATCCCTACTTCCACGACGGCAGTGTCTGGACCTTAGAAGAAGCGGTGAACACTATGGCCGATATTCAATTAGGCCAAAAACTGTCGGACAAAGAAAATCTAGAGATGGTGGCCTTTCTCGTCTCGTTGACGGGGGATCAACCTCAGATCACCTTGCCGATTTTACCGCCATCCAACAAGAACACACCGCGCCCAGTGCCTTTTAGTCATGATCCAATGAGTAGCAAGCCAGTTAGCAGTGAGCTATTAAAGTAGTAACAGTCACTAAATCGACAACGCTATTTAGGACGGAACAGACCCAACAAAAAGGCCAAGAGTAGACACTCTCGGCCTTTTCACGTTCGTTACCTTGATTAAACCAACAGGTTTATCGCGGTTTATTCGCCTTTAAGACGACGGTCAAGCTGATCTTTTAAGTTTGCAGGTACACCTTTGATTAAAATCGTGTCCGAGATGGGATCGTAAATCACCCGTTGACCTAAGTGGCCGCCATCAAAACTTAACGTCACGCCGCCGCCAGTACCTGAAAACTTCTTCAATTGGCGCAGGGTTGATTTGTCGGCCGGAAACTCTTCATCGAGATCATAGCTGCCGCCACGGGCAAAATCGTAGAAAGAATCCATACCTTGATCGGCTAACTCATCGGCCAAGTCTTTGATCTCAATGTCAGCGCCTTCATCGAAGCGCTCACTGCAATATTCAAACACTTTATTACGGCACTGCTGACGCTCGTCTTTCGTCAACTCACTGCTGGCAACAAAATCTTCAACCGCATTCATTAAGGTTTTGTTTTGCGCCTTAGTGTTGACACCTTCGACGCAGCCCATAAAGTCGAGGAAAAAGTCGGCCACTTTACGTCCCGCGCGGCCACGGATAAAGGAAATGTATTTACGCGAGTCTTTATCGGCTTGCCACTCGGTCAAATCGATACGTGCCGCCAGTTGGATATTGTTTAAATCCAAATGGTTATTTTGCGACAGTTCCATATCGTCTAGCACAGTCATCGATGACTTAGCACTTAATAAGGCGACAAACAGATAATCGCTGGTGATGCTGGTGTAGCAAGACATCAGCAAAAAACCGCCTTGACTGAAATCGTACTTCGACAATTCTTCTTGCAGCAATTTACTGGCTTGGCCCGAAAATTCCACAAACCCTAAATCGCCGCCACGGTATTGAGTTAACGCATTGGCAAAAGCAGGATTGGCCTCACCGTCGTCGCCATGGATACCAAAATAGCCAAAACCTTTACCGGCCTTTCCCGTATAAGTTTGATGCAACTCGTCGAGCATCACCTCGACCGCCTGACCGTTCAGCAGAGGTTGAGGACGCAAACGGCAGCGTAATTGCCCCTGACTGTCCTGAGAAATCTCGTGAATAATTGCGTGTTCGATGTTAATACTCATAAGCCCTGATAGTGATACTGGGATAAATCCGCTATTATATGCCGCTAATCCATTCCAAAGTGAAACATTTTTTGATTATGGCAATCCAATCGAAATACTCAAACACCCAAGTTGAATCATTAATCGCCGAAATATTGGCTGTGTTAGAAAAGCATAAAGCACCGACTGACCTGAGCCTGATGGCATTGGGTAACTGCGTGACAAACCTGCTAGAACGTAAAGTGCCCAGTGAATCGCGCCAAGCCGTGGCCGAACAATTTGCAAAAGCACTCGCACAATCGGTTAAATCCCAGTAAGTTAACTGGGTAATCATCGTCAAAAGAATATAAGATACAAGGTCTTTTAGGAATAAGCGGATCACTATGGTCGAGCGAAAAAAGCAAATGAGCCGCGATCGGGTTTCCCGGCTCATCAACTGGGGACATTGGTTCGCCTTCTTCAATGGCATATTAGCCATGATAGTCGGCAGCCGATATCTTGGCAGCGTGGGTTATCCAGAAACTTGGTATGGCTGGGTTTATCTAAGCGTCAGCACTATTGGTCAGTTTAGCTTTCTCGCCTTTATTGCCTATTTGATCTGTCTGTTCCCACTGACCTTGATATTGCCTTATTCGAAGATATTAAGAGGTGTCGCGGCGGTGATCGCGACCCTAAGTCTCTGTATCTTATTGTACGATACTATTGTTTACGCCGATTACGGCATGCACTTGAGCCCCTTCGCCTTCGATTTGGCCTGGGCGGATCTCAATGCCCTGCTCCACGGCACTTCCTATATCGTCACGCCACTCGCCATTATTGCTATTGAGCTTACGGCAGCGAACTTTTTGTGGAAGCGAATAGAGAAAATCCAGAAGCTAAATTTAGGCAATAAAGTCATCACCTTAGTGGGTATCTGTTTTGTCAGTAGCCACTTGATCCACATTTGGGCCGATGCCGCCGACATCACTGAAATTACCCGTTTCGATGATACTTATCCTTTATCATACCCTGCGACTGCGCGCTCCTTTATGGAAAGTCACGGTATTGATGGCTCGTCACAAGGTGACGATGTCAATCACAATACCAGTGTACTCAATTATCCCGAGCAGCCACTGACCTGCCAAGCTGACGCTAAAATCAATGTATTGATGATCACCATCGATAGTTTGCGTGCCGATATGGTCGATGGTAAAAGCATGCCATTCTTGCAGCAATACACTGAAAGTAATCAGTCTTTTACCCAGCATTTCAGCGGCGGCAACCAATTTAGAACCGGCATGTTTTCGCTACTCTACGGCCTGCAAGGCAGTTATGGCGATGCGCGAATTTTTAATAGCACCAGTCCGCTAATGACCAGAAGCTTCCAGCAAGCGGGTTATGAACTGGGGCTTTTCCTGCCTGAAACCAATCTTAATTTGCGTTCTTCACAGGCAATGTTTAATGACTTTAATCCTGTGATTGCCAAAGAAACCAATGGCAGCGCCGATGCCGACTTGCACACTGTGGCCAGTTTTAACGAGTGGCACAGCATCCAAAATAAACCTTGGTTTGCACTTGTTAACTTAAAAGCACCAGAGAATTTCGATACTCCCGTGGGTTTCCTTGGCATTGAAACAGTAAAAGCCGATCCCGCCCTGATGCCAGCGCAAAAGGTGCTGTTTAATCAATATCGCCAATCACTGTATTTTGTCGATCAACAACTTAAGGCAATGCTGGCCAATGTGCCCAAGGATACCTTAGTGATTATCACAGGGGTGAATGGCAAGATGTTCACCAGTAATAGTGACGAAGCGAATCGCAATCTGTCACCACAGAGTGTCAAAGTACCCTTAGTGATCCACTGGCCCAATACGGGCGCGTCTAAGGTCAAATACCGCACTAGCCATTACGGCATCGCGCCGACTTTGATGACCCACGTGCTCGGCTGCACCAATAACACCACAGATTACAGCGCTGGCCGCAGCTTATTGCAACCGAGTAAAGAAACGTGGATCTACATAGGTGATAGCCGTATTTTTGCTATCTATCAAGAAGCGGAAGTGACAGTGATTGACCGCCACGGCAAATACCGTATTTACGATGAAAACTATGAACATAGGCTCAATAAGAAAATGAGTGCGCCTGAGTTGATTGAAGTGATGCGCGAAGGTCGACGTTTCTATAATCACTAATCTCAATCCTCTGCTTGAAGAAGCCCCACTCCCTGCGGATTGGGGCTTTTTTATTCCCCTAGCGACAGAAGAAATGCTTAGAAATCAGAGTTCATCACAAGATGATTAACCGATTCCCCTTCCACCTGAGTTTGCGTATCCCCAAAACAAAAAGCCGCTATCCAGAGATAACGGCTTTTTAGACTAGGGCTAAATATTAAGAACTTAACTTACGCCAATCCACAATAAAACTAAGTCACAATCAAACCAATCAACCATAAAATTAGCTCGCAATGAACTCTCTCACGATCAAGTCTATTCGTAATCAATCGGCTTTAACCGTGGAGTAGCGCTCCAACCAATGGGCGTAGGAAGCGGGTAATACCCAAGATGGGCGCGCAATATTTAAGGTTTGCGCCGCTTGATATGGCCAATGTGGATTCGCTAAAAAGGCTTTACCTATCATCACTAAATCCATTTGTTCATCTTCAATGGCGGCATTGGCGTGCAGTGGATTATCCATGCCCCAAGACGTCGCAACTGGGAAACCCACTTCTTGTCGAACCCGCGCAGCAATAGGCGCTAAGAATGCAGGGCTCCAAGGAATATTTGCCGTCGGCGTTGAAAAACAAATACTGACGTTTAACATATCGAGCCCAGCTTGCTTAAATTGCTTCACCAAGGCGATTGATTCAGTTAGCGTTTCTTCATCTTTATGGTCGAATTCAATCACGCCAAATCGCGCCGTTAAAGGTAAATGCTGTGGCCAAACGTCTCTTACCGCTGTAACCGTTTCGAGCAAAAAGCGTCCCCGCCCTTCTGCACTACCACCATATTGGTCGGTGCGTTCATTGGCATAGGTTGAAAAGAAACTTTGGGCTAAATAACCGTGGGCGAAATGCAGCTCTAACCATTCAAATCCTGCGGCTAAGGCCCGTTTTGCCGCAGCCACAAAGTCTGCTTTAACGCGCTCAATGTCCTCAATCGTCATAGCAGTTGGCACTTTAGGTAAGTTTGCACCAAAAGCAACAGCAGACGGCGCAATCGGTTGCCAGCCTTGTCCTTCACCATTGGGAATATGATCATCGCCTTCCCACGGGATATTGGCACTCGCTTTACGGCCTGCATGACCAATCTGAATCCCCGCCACTGCGCCGGCATTTTTAATCGCGCTGGCGACCTTAGCTAGGCCTTGGGCTTGTTCGTCATTCCATAGTCCAAGGCATTTGGGGGTAATGCGTCCTTCAGGAGAAACTGCAGTGGCTTCAACTACAACGAGACCCGCTCCGCCACGGGCAAGGCTAGTATAATGCACCTGATGCCAGTCGTTTATGAGTCCGTCCGTGGCTTGATATTGGCACATGGGCGCAACGGCAATACGATTTTTGAGGGTAATGTCTTTAAGTTTGAAGGATGAAAATAGATCGGCCATAGGTGTTTCCTGTGTCAAATAGAATCAAAAAGGAATGGAATACTGAATGACGACAGACTAGCCTTATCATGTCATAATTAAAAGCACGCACAGATTATAGAGTTAATAAAATTTTATTATGATAAATCCGCAGTGGTTACACACCTTTGCAGTTCTTGTCGAGAAAGGTAACTTCACCCGAACCGCCGAAGCCATAGGTATCACCCAAGCGGCAGTAAGCCAACATATCAGTCGCTTAGAAGAGGAATACGGCACACTGTTTTTACGCCGCCCCCGTCAACTTGAAATCACTCCGATTGGCGAAAACCTGCTGACCTACGTTAAAGACGTCGAATGCGCGCAAAAACGCTTACAGCAGAAACTTATCCATGATGATGCAGAGGTCGGTGACATTAGCCTTATCACTCCGGGGAGCATTGGCTTAACACTCTTTCCGCTATTAATCGAACTTCAACAAGCCTTTCCGGCATTAAACATTCGCCACCGTTTTGCCCCTGACTGTGAAATAGTCGCCTCGGTATTAGCCAATGAACATGAAATCGGCATGGTGACCTTAAAACCGTCTGATCCTCGCATTCACAGTACGCATTTCACCGAAGAGCCGCTTGAGCTCGTCGTACCTGCGTGCCACAAACAAAATGAATGGGTTGATTTGAAACGGCTAGGGTTTATCTCCCATCCCGATGGCGAGGCCATGGCAACTCGGTTACTTAGCCGAAAATATCCAAGTAATCCCGGTATTCAAGACATTCCCTGTAAAGGATTTACCAACCAAATCAGCCTGATCCTCGAACCTGTCGCGAAAGGACTAGGATTTACAGTTATACCGCAATACGCCCGCAAAGCCTTTGAACGACAACAAGATATCTATGTTGTGGAATGTGGCAGCCAAGTTGTAGACACCATTTGGCTTATCCACCGCGCGGAATGGCCCTTGTCACGCAGAGCCCAAAAAGCGATTACATTTTTAAAGGGGAAGATATAAAAGCCTTATATTACTCTCATCCTTGTATGGATAAAGTCCTCATAAAACCCAAGCCAGTGTCAGTGTCAGTGTCAGTGTCAGTGTCGCAATTTAAAGCAACTCATTAAAAACGCGATGCCAAGGTGTTACCTGTAGCTAAAAAACAAAAAAGCCCCATTCAAAAGTGGGGCTTTATACGAGCTGCAACACGAGAATCGTCAGCGTTAGCGGCGAGACATAAGGCTCAGCGGCTACTGATTGATATCCAATTCATTATGGATCAACACCACGCACTGGGAAGCAAACAGCATCTTAGGCCCAAGGCTGATCTTTTGCGCGCCGAGTCGTTTCAAGGTATTAAAACTTTTCTTCGGCATAGGAATATGATCGGTCAGCAAAAAGCACGGATTACCCACAAACTCCTGCTCACGGATAGAAGTGCCCTTCTTATCCATCATAAACAATTGATAATCCACCGCGAGGTCCTGCACCAGCTTTTCAAAACTGATGGTGCTCACAGTAATGCCCTCATCCACAACGCGAGTTTGCTCTTTCGTCATGCCCCGAGAAATATCTAAGGCCTTGGCAATTTTCGTCAGCAAAGCTTGTTCGTGAAAACCGCCAATATGGCAAATATTTCGGGTATCAAAGCAAATAGTGCGGGAAAAATCATGGGTACTTTCTAACACTAGATAAACGACAACATCGTTTCGATGGGACTGAGCCACAAAGATAGTGTTCATTAGGGTATGAGCCAAAATCTCGGTGTGCGCCTCTTGGCCGACAGAAGCCAAAAACAACTGACTGTCAGTAGGTGCTGATCTTGCTCGTAAAACAAACGCGCGCATAGGTAAATGTCCTACTCAATAATGTCTTAAATGCTAAATGGCGAATGCAAATATCGATGTGAAACGTGTCATTTCACGTTAAGAATTTTTGTCTTAACTGTACCAATGAGGTCGATCACTCGAGCTTAAACGATTAGCGTTAGTCCTCATTACCACAAAAAAGATATAAAAAAACAAAACCCCGTATAGCAATGCTACCACGGGGTTTTGTTTTTACTTAACTGTCACTTATCTTAATAATTAAAACAGCCTAACAATTAAGCATTTAATTTGGTCGGTATGAGAGGATTCGAACCTCCGACCCCTGACACCCCATGACAGTGAACCGTTTAATCATAACCTGCTAAATTTAAACATAAATTATGTAATTTTGCACGTTTTAATTACCCTAATAATTTATGTGCATTTACATGCAAATGCGAAATGTGCAGCCTGTGTATTCAATAGCTTACACTGTATTTGACCGTACAATTTGCACTATTTTCAGCACAAGCAAATCTAATCTATTTTTTTAAACGAATATTTCATGCTGAAAATATGAACAGCGAACGAATTATTTGCAGGCATACCTAGCCTGATGACTTTATTCAGGCCAACGTCGCTCCGACTTTATCTAGAAGCATAATAAAGTTTGATCAAAAACTAGATTGCTATGAAGAGCCGCAACACACTAGTTTGATAAATTATTCGTAAAAGCAGCCATTACTTCTGAATTGAATTTGGGCACAAGTATAAAATCTACTGAAACAGAGCTTTGTTGATTTCAATCACCGTTAACCCTCAACACCATTTGTAAAAGACAGCGCACTACATGCAGCACAACTCATATGATCACGATAATGTTGGTCGAAGAACTTAATCGTTCTGGCCTCTAAAGAATCATATAATTCTGGGGTTAAGGGCATTTTCCACTTATATTGCCCCATCAATTTAGCCAAATGTCGGTAACAGGTTTCGCGACGATTAGAAAGGTATTCTGGCGCGATAAGCTGGCTCTCAAATTGAGTTAACGCCCCGGTTAAATAAAAGGTGATGCCCTGTACTAACTCCTTTACCTGTAATGGTGTCGCCTCTAATTCCCCTTTTTCTACTGCTAGATTGAGCGAGTCAGTAAACCAGCCCCAGAACGCATTAATGCGCTTTTTAAAGCGTTCGACTTTTTCATCACTGGCAAGTTGCCATACCATAGTATTAACAGAAACAGAACGTAACGTTGCAAAGCTTTTGCTGCGTTTTATCGTTTCAAAGGTAAATAGAATTGGCAACAATACTCGTTCTTTAGCCGTTAATTCAGGATTTTTATTAATAAAAATTGGCAAGTGATTAGAGGTTGCACTTCTTAGGAACAGACAAACTAAAACGTCTTCTTTTCGTTCAAAAAATTTGTACAAGGTGCCAGTAGAACAACCGACTTCTTTAGCCAGTTGAGAAAACTTAAAAGAGACGATGCCTTGCGACTCAATCAACAGCTCAGCTGCATCCAGTATTTGATTGCACCTTAAAATAGATAGTGTGTCAGAAGGACATTTCATGCACTAAACCCGAATAAAACGCTAAGTAAGCGTGGATTATGCGTTGTTAACTTATACCTGTTATAGGGTAAGAATGACTAATCGGGATAAAGCTCACGCAAGTGAGCATTTTATTTATGTTCTTTGTGAGTTACCTCAAGCATACATTGCAACAACAAGTTTTTTTCAAAGATTAAAATCCCTTCACTTACATTTTTGTTGCAAAAAACTTTCATTTTCAAAAAAGATTATTCTAGACATAACTCACGAATAAGTTTGCCACTCCAAAAAAGCCGTGACTTAGTTCACCTTTAGCCTGACCCATAGCCTCTATCTTGCTTGCATACTGAAGTAGAGGGTGAACAACATGCATAATAGAAGAAACTTTTTAAAACTGGGTGCAGGTGCAGCTATTGGCGGTATTGCAGCCGCACTGCCAAGTGCAGCATCAGCTAATGAGTGCGCATCAAACATAAAATGGGATGAAACACGCGATGTTATCGTCGTGGGTTCAGGTTTCGCGGGTTTATCTGCTTCACTCAATTCTAAACGCCAAGGTCTTGGTTCCGTACTTGTACTGGAAAAAATGCAAGTCATTGGCGGTAACTCTGCGATTAATGGCGGTTGGCTAGCCATTCCCAAAAATCCAATCCAATTAGCCCAGGGCATTCAAGATGATTCGCCAGAGGAACTGGTTAAAGATCAGATCATTTCTGGCCGCGGTATGCAAAATACTGACATGTTGCGCCAAATGGCTAATCGTGCACTGGATGCCTATGACCTGTGTATTAATGCAGGAGTAAAGTTTCGTGAAGGATTTAACCAGCAAGTGGGTGGACATAATAAAGCACGAGCGATTCGTACCCAACACGGTGTGGGCGGCGATATCACCACTAAACTTTATGAAGTGGGTAAAAAAGAAGGAGTTGAATATCGTCTGCAACACTATGTTGAAGATTTCATCATGGATGGTCAGGAAATTATCGGCCTCAAAGTTCGCCAAAATTATCGTTTCCCCGATCTCAAAACCGGCAAAACAATCTATATCAAAGCTAACAAGGCCGTTATCCTTGCCCACGGTGGTTTTTCTCGAAATTTAAAACTGCGTGAGCTGGTTGATCCATCGCTTGATAAGACACTTGATTGCACCAATGCGCTAGGAGCGACTGGAGAAGTTACCCTTACAGCCATGGCACACGGTGCACTGCCTATACATATGAGCTTTATTCAAACTGGCCACTGGGGTTCGCCTGATGAAGGCGGCTTCGGTTGGTCAAATGCGTTACTGTCGATTGGTTTCCATAAGGGCATTTCCGTCAATGTTCTTGATGGTAAACGGTTTATGAATGAACGTGCCGACAGAAAAACCTGCTCTGACGCCATAATGAAAAACCGTAATGCAGATGGTTCCCCCGCTTATCCTGTCGTGTTTTTTAATCATGATGACCATGTTGGCGATGAACGCGTCACCCGTGCCGTGCGTGACCAAATTGCCTGGAAAGTCGATAGCCTAGAGCAATTAGCTAAGCAGTTTAATATCCCACTAAATGAGTTAAAACAAACCGTTACTGAGTACAACCAACAAGTGCCTAAAGGTGTTGATCCACTCTTTGGCCGCATGATGGATACGGCTGTACAGCTGAAACCTCCCTTTATCGTCTCGCGGATCTGGCCAAAAGTGCATTACTGCATGGGAGGATTAAAAACCGATTTAGGTGCCCGTGTTATGCACAGTCAATCGTTAACGACAATTAAGAAACTGTATGCAGTTGGTGAAGCGACCGGTGGTACACATGGTGGAACACGTTTAAGTTCAACGGCATGCCTAGAGTGCTTGACGATGGGAATTATCGTATCTGAAACCATCAAATCTGACATGCAGGCTTAAATATTATGAATAAATTACTACTCACACTCCTTATTGGATTCGTATTTGCTGGCAATGTAAACGCCGGAGAGCTGGTCAAAATGAAAGGCAGCACTCAAGGCCGAGTAAATCATGAGTCTCTCTATCAAGAAGGCTGTAAAAGCTGTCACCAAGGTTCAGGTAAGCAAAATGCTACCGACGCTGCGTGCGTTGAGTGTCACGGTGACATAACCAGTATCCCCGTTGACGAGAAAAAGCTACCGATCCCAGAGGCTCATCCGCACAAATCGTTGCACTACAACGAAGGTGCAAGCTGCTTAGCCTGCCACGCTGAACACGAAAAAAAGGCCCCAGTTTGTGCTGAATGCCACCGTACTTGGTTCAAAGAAATGTAAATTAATTATTAAAATTCAAATACTAAAATAAAAGGTAACGATGATGAAACAATCCACTCGGTTTATGCTGTCCATGGTTGCAACTGCAATCGCCATGTCGAGTTCAGCCGCTTTTGCTGCAGAACAACAAGAAGATGGTATTAACGTTGGCGGTGCTGTGCGTGTTAACTATGGTTATAAAGATTATGACAAAGCCTCAAAAGACAAAGGCGGCGATTTTAATTTTGATATGGCCGCAATTAAATTTGATGGTAAAAAAGGCGACTTCGGTTTAGCCGCAGAATACCGTTTTACTTCAGGCACTAACTATATCAAGTACGGTTATGGTTACTATAACATTGATCCAGACTGGCAACTGCAATTTGGTATCAACAAGGTACCCTTTGGTAATCGCGAGTTTATTTCTAACAGTTGGTGGTTTGGTCTACCTTACTACTTAGGTTTTGAGGATGATCATGATATCGGTCTTAAAGCCACCTACGAAAAAAATGGTTGGCATACTGATTTAGCCTTTTACAAAAATGCTGAATATGGTGCGACCGAGAATAAGCGTTATTCGACCGATTTGTATACCGGTACCATCAATGGCACTGAGTATCACAATGAAGAAACTAACCAGTTAAACGTGCGCCAAACTTATACAACAGAATACGAAGGCGGCTCGACTACCTTTGGTGGCTCTGTGCAGTATGGCCAAATCTACAACAGCGAGACGGGCAACAATGGCGATCGCTATGCCGTAGCATTGCATCTAGACAGCAGCTACAAAGGCTGGAATTTACAAATGCAAGCCATGCAATATGAATACGATGCTGCAGATGCTATCGACTCCAATAAAATTGGCGTGTCAGTAGTGAGCTGGCAGTATGAAATTGCTTCTAAGGGCCAAGCCTATAACATCAACATTGCCAAAACCGTGAACACAGATTGGGGTAGCATTAAGTTCTACAACGACTTTGGTTTAATGACGCCAGATGTTGATGATGATAGCTACGATAACAGTATGCAAAACGTCACTGGTATGGCGATTTCTGCAGGTCCTACCTACACAATGATCGACTTTGTTATGGGTAAAAATATGACCTTTTCTACTGCCAATAACGACCATGTTGGATTACCGGAAGTCGGTAATGATTGGGATAAACGCATTAACATCAACTTTGGCTATTATTTCTAACTCTCCATTCTAACTTTTGTTTGTAATAATCAAGTCGATCGGGACGTTCCTGCGGTTTTGATCGACCCTTCTTTTTATGCCCTATTCATTAGGGCATTTTTTATTTTTCAATGTGATTTAGCCAACCATGAAGCAACACACTTTACTCGCCTTATCCCTATTTTTTATTCCGTTTTCACCACTCTATGGAACAGACTTACAAATGGGGGGATTTATTAAGGCAAACGCACGTTATGTTGAAGGTAATCTGAAGTTTCAAGACAGTTGGACAGGTGGAGGTTCTTTCGCTGATAACACTAAACGTACTCAATTCAGTGCGCAAGAAAGTCGCGTAAATATGACCATCACCTCAAATGAAGTTCAAGCCTTTGCTGAAATCGACTTTGTTGGCTCGGCGCAGGGGAATCCGATCATCTCCAATTCCTACAGCCCCCGCCTAAGGCACGCATTTATATCCTACCAAGGCGTAACGGCTGGGCAAACTTGGTCCACCTTAGTCAATACCAGCACCTTTGCTGAAACGGCCGATTTAGGCGGGCCATTAGTTGGTCAAGCCATGATAAGACAAGCGCTGGTACGTTATGACACAACCCATTGGCAGTTTGCCCTAGAAAACCCCTACACCTACGGAACTCAAGCACCAGAACAAGCAAGTGCACAAACTAAATTCGCCACAGCACTCACGTCAACAGAACCGCTATGGATTGATACCAACCATGATTATCTGCCAGACATGATCGTTCGTTACAACCAATCGGGTGACTGGGGTAATGTGTCAATATCAGGTTTACTAAGATATTTAGACTCCGCCGATACAGCCCAATGGGGTGGTGGTACATCAATAGCGGCAAAAATACATTCCATAGGGAAAGATGATCTTCGTATTCAATTGCACTATGGTCATTTAGGGCGCTATGTAGGAACCGATGCAGCTAGAGATATCACAGATGGGCAATTAGAAAATTCTTTATCCGTCATGTTCGCCTATAGGCACTTTTGGACCCAACACACACGTTCAAGTATCTTTTATGGGCACACATCCACAAAAGTAGAACAAACAGATCGCAGTCATTTTGGGGTTAACTTATTCACCAATTTAACCCAATCACTCACTTTAGGCGCTGAAATAGGTCGTTATCAAATGCAAGACAATATCACTTCTCTTGTGCCCACAGTATCCCAGCCAAGGACAACTCAGGGAGCCTCCAACTATGCACAAGTCAGTCTGCAATTCCATTTCTAATGCTAGGGTCGCAGATAAGATTATTCGCGAGCAGAGTCACGAATAAGTTTGCCACTGAAAACATGACGTGATCCATTTCACCTTTGCGGTAGACCAATCTCTTTATTGTTAGTGACAGAACAATAATACCAACACAATACCGCCATTTTAAAAATTAAGACAATAGGATAGATAATGATGAAATTAAAAATGCTTTTTGGAATCGCCGCATTTGCATCAACGGCAGCTATGGCGCAAGGCCCACAATGTAACCATGCACAACTTCCATACCAACAAATGACACCGGTGCCAGCGGACAGTACTCCTTATGTCCCACAAGATACTATGCCTGAGCAATGTCGTAACCCAGAAATTGAAGCTTATATTACTGATTGGGAAGCAGGCAAAATCGATTTTAATACCATTAAACCCAACGACAGCATCGCCGCGGATCAACGTTTCTGTAAAACCTTGGATGATAATGGCAATGTCCTAGAAGCAAAAAACTGCGACCCTAAAAACTCTCCCGTTGGCTATATTTGGAAAGAATTGTCTGACAGCCCAGTTGTTATCGGTATTACTAATGGTGGCAAGTCAGATCATGAGCCGCACTTTCATGGCCAACCTGAGTGTTATTACGTCGTAAATGGCACAAGTAAAACATTAGCAAACAATAAATTTGAAACCCTAGCTAAAGGTCAATACTTCTACATACCTGGGGCTCATATCCACAACACGCCAATTTTAAACAAAGAGGGTTTAGGCGTGTTCTACTGGTATCCGAATAATGCTCATTTTGATGGTTTTAAATACTATTGGCGCAAAGATGTGAAAAACTTGAGAGTGGCTGAAGAAGCCTTTGATCGTGTTGATGCCATTCGTAAACGTGATCTTAACCTAGGCCCATATGGTACAAACGAAGCATTCTTTAAAAAATAAGCCAAATTGAAATAAACCACCTTCCGAAGAAGGTGGTTTAGCCCTCTTTGCTCCGCTTATATCGCCACTACCTCATCCAGCGAAGTAAAAAATGGGGATATAACATTGGCGCATAAAGCAAAGATCAAAGGATCATAAAATCGATCTGTTCAAGTTGGTATATCCGAGCACACCTATTTTTTGAAATTCTGAGGAAATAGGAATAATAATCAAGTAAAATCAATATTATAAATAGCGTTCAAAATTATGAACGCCCCTTAAAAGCCCGCTAATAAAACAACAACCAAGCCCTCTAAAATCCTCATATGTAGTGAAGCACTGCGTGTCGCCGCCCCCGCAATCAACCGCGCCGGAAGGACCCGCGATGATAATGGTTCGCATCTGCAGCGAGTTGAGAGCGATTCTCATCATCATAAAGTGTCGCGTTCGGTTTCAATCAAACCGTGAGCATCGGCGAGACACAAAATCCGCCCATCTGAAAATCAAAATTCCTCATAATTGCACATGATCATCGCTCTATTCCTATCCATGCAGGATGACTAATATAGGTAAAGAGAACGACTCTGGCACTCGGTTAAAATGAGCCTAGTCCTAGACAGAAGCAATTCACCTAAAACCGTCTAAAACCGTTTAAAACCTTGGCTTTTACCCTCTTCACCCCATCGCCAACAATTAACACTAAAGCAACAAATACGCGCTATTGCATCCTCCACTAGGGTTGATGCAATGACTCGTCTGTAGCCTTACTGCTGCATGGGCTAGAGTGCTCCCAACTTTTTGAGGCTATCTAGGGATTATCTAGGCCGCATCGAAAAATGGTTGAACCATATTGGTGCAACACGCTGAACAACGCCCATTGAATAGAAACATATCAATAACAATTCAAATTAAGGCAGCATGAGCCTAGAAACGCGTTCAATCACCCAGAAACAGTGTGTCGATCATCCCTGCTCACCTGCTTTTGATGACCAAAAACAGGGAGCGGATAACGCCTTCGCAGGATGAGGCCGCGACCGAAACAGTGAGCCGAATAGAAGGATCCATTTGGGCGCCATCAATTCACCCAGAACTGCCAAAAAACTCACATTTTGCCCTACCCTTTACGCCCTTCAAGCATTAACACAAAAGCAACAAAAGTGAGTCATTGCATCCTCCTCTAGGGTTGATGCAACAACTCGCCTGTAGCCCTACTGTTGCATGGGTTTGAGTGATCCCAACTTTTTGAGTGGATCTAGGCCGCATTGAAGTACTGTTGAACTCTAATGGTGTAATACACTTATCGATAAGTAACATACCAGCAACAACCAATGCTAATAAAACGTACGGTATTCTCACTCGCACTAGCAATCACCGACTACTAACACTGGACAAATGAAGTTGCAAGAATAAGCAACTTGTGAGCGAGTGCATAGATATCGTGGTGCTTGGCAACAGTTCTATCAATCCTTCTAATATCCAAAGAAAACAAGGCAACATGAGATTCATCAACTCATCTGCAGATAATAATTTAAGTATTGACCATAAAATAGTTACAGAAATTTAGCTTTATCGAGGTGTACCATACGTACAGAAATGACTAAGCACATCACTTTTGATGAGTACAATTCCAGTATCAAGACATAGCTCTAACAGGCCAAGAAAGAACGAATATTGTTCCTCCACGACCCGATGGCTGGCAGTCCACGTGGCCGCCGTGAGCTTCAGCAATTGTTTTAACCACTGCGAGACCGAGTCCACTGCCACCACTTTTTCGAGAGCGAGACGGATCTACTCGGCGAAATGCTTCGAATACGTAGCTTGCTGCCTCATCAGGGATACCAGGGCCTTCATCTTCGACGCTGAGATAACAGCTTGCCCCCGAGCGGTAAAATCGTACAGTCAAAGTGCCAGGATCAGCATGCTGGCGTGCATTTTCCAACAGCGCCATCAGCGCCTGCCGTATTCGTATAGCATCACAGTAAACTTTAAGTCTTGTATCAAGTTCCTGCTTCAGTATGAGTCCCTTAGCGTCTAACACCGCAGCGAAAGTCTCAATCACCGCACTAAGTTCATCGGCTAAACAGACCTCATCCCGCTGTAACTCTAGATGTCCACTGTCATTGAGGCTCAGCACTCGTAAATCTTCGATCAGGTGATTAAGGCCTTCAACCTGCCGTAATAGCCCCTCGAAGAGCTCACTGCTGGGGCTAAAAACACCTTCCGCTAACCCCTGCAACCGACCACGCAGAATAGTGACTGGGGTACGAAGTTCGTGAGCGATTGCCGCGTTCCAAAACTCCCGCTCGCGAGTCATATACTCTAGGCGCTCGGCCATAGCATTAAAGTCACTCACCAATTGCGCCGTCTCCCCCATCGCATGTTGGTCCATTCGCGCACGCGCGTTAAGCTTGCCTTGGGCGACTTCGCGTAGGCTATATGCCACAGAGTTCAGAGGAGTAAGAATGCGCCGTGACAGGCGAATGGCAACAAATAGCGCCATCCCCAACGCGGCTATGATAGTGCAAACTATCCATAGCATTTCCATCTGAGAAGGCATCCAGGTTTCAGATATACTGCCTGGCAGGTAGGCCACCGCAATGGCATAGAATACATAGGATCCAAACACTGACAGGAAAATGATGCCTAACGTCATTACCGCTAAGGACTGGATAATTTGCCTGCGCAAACCCGCTGCTTGCCTCATACTTCACCACCAAAGCGATAGCCAACCCCCCAGACACTGAGCGGCACTCCTTGAATTTCGAGGGCTTCAAGTTTTTTACGCAGCTTACTGATATGGCTGTCTACCGTTCGTTCCTGAGTATCGCCCTCAGGCAAGCAATTAATTAACAGCTCCTCACGGCTAAAAGCACGTTTCGGTGTACGCATCAAGCAAGCGAGCAGTTTGAACTCGGTCAAGGTCAGATCCAGTGCCTGCTGCTGACCGTTACAGATTACGCTAGCCTCGTGGCTGTCTAAGTCGATTTGGAACTGGCCGACGCGCAACATTTGGGTATTTATAGGCGTGTTAGTGCGAGCGCGTCGCAGTACCGCCTGCACCCTAGCCACCACCTCGGCGGGATTGAATGGTTTAACCACGTAGTCGTCAGCACCGAGGCGTAACCCCATTAATTTATCAATATCCTGATCCAGCGCGGTAAGCATGATCACCGGCGTGTCACCACGGGAGCGAATTTCATTCAGTACATTCCAGCCATCGAGATTCGGCATCTGTACATCGAGCAGCAATAGATCGGGTTTAAATGCTTGGTGCATAGCTAGCGCTTGGATACCATCGATAGCATGTTGAGTTCGTAGCCCACTGCGCTGCAAATAAGCGATAAGGATATCGGCAATCTCTGCTTCATCCTCTGCAATTAACACCAGTGCCGAAGTCATAGAACTTACGGGCTCATTGAGATTAGCCATGGATTGCCTCAACATTAAAATTGCTGAACTTTATCATCCCCTCCATACATTCTCCACAATGTCTCGAATAATTCGCAATACTGACTCGTCATAATTCAGCATTAGTTCTCTAGCGTTTGATAAAACGCCATTAGTGAGATCGCTGTACATTGAGGAGAGTAGGTTATGTACATCAAACAGCGGCACTTAAGCTTTGTGTTATTTGTAGGAATTGCCGTGTTGGGATTGGTAGGTTGTGATTCAGCAGTACAGGATGAAGAGACAACTGCTCCGGTTCAAGTGTCAGTGATGACATTAGAAAATGAAGCACTATTGGTGACTAAAGATCTGCCCGGTCGTGTCGCTGCGGTTCGCAGCGCTGAGATCCGCGCGCAAATTAGCGGCATAGTGCAAGGTCGTCTATTCGAACAGGGTGCCGAGATAACATCTGGCACTGTGCTATTTCAAATAAATCCAGCGCCATTTAAAGCTGATGTCGATATTGCTGCTGCAGCGTTACAGCGTGCCGAAGCGGTATGGATTCGGGCTCGTCAAGAAGCCGATCGCTTAGCCTCTTTGATACAAACCAAGGCCGTCAGCCAACAAATGCATGACGATGCTATTTCCCTGCGCGATCAGGCTGCCGCAGATGTAGCCCAAACCAAAGCGACGCTGGCACGGCGTCAGTTAGATCTACAGTTTGCCAGCGTAGAGGCACCCATCTCCGGACGTATAGATGAAGCATTAGTGAGTGAAGGTGCATTGGTCTCACCCACCGATGCCACACCCATGGCGAGGATCCAACAAATCAACCAAGTGTACGTTGATGTACGTCTTCCAGCATCAATGCTGGAGGCGATGCGTCAGCTGGCAAGCTCAGGGCTCCCAGAGTTGGCTGTTGAGATCCTAGGCAGTGGTGGCGAGCCTCTTGGCATGCAAGGGCATATCTTATTTTCAGGTATTCAGGTAGATGCAGGTACTGGCGATGTACTGCTGCGCGTACTGGTAGATAACCCGCAGCATCGTCTGTTGCCCGGTCTCTTTGTAAAAGCTCGCATTCCACAAGCTTACTATCCTACGACTCTGAACGTGCCTCAGCAGGCAGTGACTCGCAAGGCTGGTCAATCCCAAGTGTGGGTGCTTGATGAGCAAGCTAAAGTGCAACCTGTGGCCGTTAAGGTCGATGAATTGGTGGCAGGTCGCTATCACGTAGTATTCGGCCTAACCGCTGGGCAGCAAATAGTTGTTGAAGGTATCGAACGCCTAAGCCCTGCAGCACAAGTGAATGCGCGACCTTGGCAACCCTCTGTCGTTCCTCAGCAACTTAGCGCCGTCGTGCGCTGAATTTGGAGAAGTCGCCATGCCCCAGTTTTTCATCAACCGCCCAGTATTTGCTTGGGTGATAGCCTTATTTATCGTACTGATTGGCGTCATCGCCATTCCACAATTACCCATCTCCCGCTACCCATCAGTGGCACCCGTGTCGGTGAGCATTTATGCCGCTTATCCTGGAGCCACGCCACAGACACTTAATGACTCTGTAGTAAGCCTTGTCGAGCGTGAACTATCGGGGGTAAAAAACCTACTGTACTTCGAATCATCGGTGGACAGCTCGGGCAGTGCACAAATAACCGCCACCTTCAAACCAGGCACTGATGCGGAAATGGCGCAAGTTGATGTGCAAAATCGTATTAAGGCTGTCGAACCACGCCTACCTCAAGTTGTACGGCAGAGCGGTCTGCAGGTTGAATCGGCCGCTTCAAGCTTTTTGATGATGATTGGTATGACATCTCCAAACGGCCAATTCGACGAAATCGCGCTAAACGACTATTTAGCACGCAATATTGTCGAGGAGCTGCGCCGAATCGACGGTGTTGGTCGCGTGCAATTATTCGGTGCCGAGCAAGCCATGCGCGTCTAGGTAGACCCGAATAAACTCACCGCCTATGGCCTGACAATGAACGACCTTGCTACAGCTATCGAGCAGCAAAACACACAAATAGCCCCAGGGCGACTCGGTGATGAACCTGTCTTACAAGGACAACGACTGACGGTCCCCTTAACAGTGCAAGGACAACTCAGCACACCCGAGGAGTTCGCTGCTATCGTCCTACGTGCCGGTGCCGATGGCGCAAAATTGGTGCTATCTGATGTGGCACGGGTCGAGCTTGGCGCTCAGTCCTATGGTTTTTCTAACCGTGAAAATGGTGTGGTGGCGACCAGTGCTGCTATCCAGCTCTCGCCAGGAGCCAACGCTGTACGCACAGCTTCTGCGGTACGTGAACGTCTAGCCGAACTGGCGCTGAGTATGCCTGCTGGCATGAACTACTCAGTGCCATTCGATACCGCCCCCTTCGTCAAAGTGTCTATCGAAAAAGTAATCTATACCCTGTTTGAAGCTATGGCGCTGGTATTTATGGTGATGTTCCTGTTCCTGCAGAACCTGCGCTACACACTTATACCAGCTATCGTCGCGCCCATAGCGCTACTCGGTACCTTCGCGGTGATGTTACTGGCAGGCTTCTCAATCAACTCGCTGACCATGTTCGGCATGGTGCTGGCCATTGGCATTATTGTTGACGATGCTATTGTGGTGGTGGAAAACGTTGAGCGACTGATGGCTACCCAAGGACTGTCGCCGCGGGAGGCAACCTCACAGGCGATGAAGGAAATTACCGGCGCGGTGATCGGTATCACGCTAGTGCTGACCGCCGTATTCATCCCCATGGCCTTCGGTAGCGGCTCAGTGGGAGTGATCTATCAACAATTCACTTTGTCGATGGCGGTGTCTATTCTGTTTTCGGCCTTCCTCGCACTGACCCTAACGCCAGCACTATGCGCCACGCTACTGCGCCCAGTTAGTGCTGTTCACCATCAAAAAGGCGGTTTCTTCGGCGCCTTCAACCGTGGATTTGAACAACTCACCGCAGGCTATAGTGCACGCGTAGCACGATTGGTTGGACGCAGTGGACGTATGATGGCGGCATTTGCCGTACTCTGCGCAGTGCTGATCCTCGCTGCTGGGCAATTGCCGTCGTCCTTTCTACCAGAAGAGGATCAAGGCTATTTCATGACCTCCATCCAATTACCCACAGGCGCTACCAGCGAGCGCACGCTGGATGTGGTCAAAGCCTACGAGGCGCACGTCGCATCGCGCCCAACGCTGGGTGCAAATATGGTAGTGCTGGGCTTTAGCTTTGCAGGCTCCGGCCCCAATGCAGCCATGGCCTTCACTATGCTCAAAGATTGGGATCAGCGTAATGGTGCTACGGCTGCCGAAGAAGCGGCACTGGCGCAGCAAGCTATGGCTGATAACGTTGAAGGCACAGTGATGACCATGATGCCGCCAGCCATTGACGAGCTGGGCACATCCTCCGGTTTCACTCTGTTCCTGCAGGATAGAGCCAATCGGGGCGAGGCTGCATTGATAGCTGCACAGGCACAATTGCTGGCACTAGCTGCCCAGAGCAAGGTGGTCAGCGATGTCTACCCAGATGGCCTGCCGCCCGGTGAGAGCATTAGCCTGAATATCAATCGGTCAAAAGCCGAGGCTATGGGTCTGTCCTTCGCCGCGGTAAGCAGCACACTTTCGGCGGCCATGGGATCACTGTATGTCAATGATTTCCCAAATAATGGACGTATGCAGCAGGTCATCCTGCAGGCCGACGCTACGGCACGAATGCAATTGGACGACGTGCTCAGCCTCCGCGTGCGTAATTCAAGTGGTGGCATGGTGCCTCTACGGGAAGTAGTGACGGCTGAATGGAAAGAGTCGCCACAGCAAATGATGCGCTTTCAGGGCTTCCCTGCTATGCGTATTTCCGGGGGTGCTGCAGCTGGCGTTTCCAGCGGCGCAGCGATGACCGAGATGGAACGCTTAGTGGCGCAATTGCCGCAAGGGTTCGCGGTAGCGTGGACGGGGGCATCATTGCAAGAGCGCCAATCGGCGGCACAGGCACCATTGCTGATGTTGTTGTCCGCTCTGGTAGTATTTCTGGTACTCGCTGCATTGTACGAAAGCTGGTCGATCCCACTGTCGGTGATGTTGGTCGTACCGCAGGGGCTGCTGGGCGCGGTAGCGGCTGTAATGTTGCGTGATATGCCTAACGATGTGTTCTTCAAGGTGGGAATGATCACCATCATCGGCCTATCGGCAAAAAATGCCATTCTCATCGTCGAGTTCGCCCGCCAATTGCACGCCGAGGGCCATACGCTGATAGATGCTGCAGTGACTGCTGCACGCTTGCGTCTACGTCCCATTCTGATGACGTCATTGGCATTTACTCTCGGAGTAATACCCTTAATGCTT
Source organism: Shewanella vaxholmensis (assembly GCF_031932135.1). Lineage (NCBI taxonomy): Bacteria > Pseudomonadati > Pseudomonadota > Gammaproteobacteria > Alteromonadales > Shewanellaceae > Shewanella > Shewanella vaxholmensis. The sequence continues at coordinate 51,178 of NZ_JAUOEV010000007.1, read as the reverse complement.
GCGAGCGGTGCCAGCGCCGAAACTCAACATGCAATCGGTACTGGCGTATTCGGTGGCATGCTCAGTGGTACCTTGCTGGCAATATTCTTCGTACCGGCGTTTTTTGTCTTTGTCATCGGCACACAAGAGCGCTTGAGTGCCTGGCTTGCGCGGCGTAATACAGCCAAATAGCCTCACCCGCTTTGATGCTCTGTAGGAAAGTCTAACAACACCATCCTATTGAGCATTAAAGCTGATCAATATATGTGTATTAATTTTAAACACTGGAAATATAGGTTCAGTGATAGTAATCGTTACTGCGTATCCGGCTTATGGTTCCGACGCTCATATCTGTAATCGGTTCTCTAAGAAATGGTACGATGCTGGACTCGCCGACAGTGTATTATTCGATTCATGGAAAGAGTAAGTACATTTCGCCAATATTCCCGCGTTATCTAAAAAGATGAAGCCATCGAAAAGTGAGCAAAATCCATCGAATCTAATTCTGCCGACAAATAAAAAAGAGAGGCTAAATTAGCCTCTCAAAAAATAGCAGGGGAGCACTTTAACTTAAGCAATAATTTTATTGCTAATATTTACGATGAATAAAACTTGAGATGTTGTGAGAGACAATAACGAGTCTCTCACTGATTTAGCGTTACTTTGTATTTAGAGCATGCTTGGCAGCATTTGCACCTGCAATTTTACCAAAAATAACGGTGTCTGCGACGGCATTTCCCCCTAAACGATTATAACCATGCACACCACCCGTTACTTCGCCAGCAGCAAATAAACCGATCAATGGTTTACTCTGAATATCCAGCACCTCTGCCTTTGTATCAATTGCAACACCACCCATAGTATGGTGAATACCAGGAGCCACTTTTACTGCATAAAAAGGAGCTTTCGCCAGTGGTAATGACATTTGTTCGCGGGCAAACTCCTCATCCTTCCCTTGCTTAAAGTAACGGTTGTAGTTTGAAGCCGTATTTTCTAACGCGCTTTCTTTCATACCTGTGATTTTTGCAAGCTCTGAAATTGTATTTGCTTTTTCCAGCATGCCTAAATGGTCATACCCCTGAACCATTTTTGCCTTTTTATAAAGCTCATTATCAAAGACTAACCAAGCATATTGTTCAGGTTGCTTTAGAATGGCATCAGATGCTTTGTCGCGAGTCGTTAATTCGCTGATAAAACGATTGCCATCTTTATTCACCATAATGGCCCCTACTCCCCTAACCGTTTCCGAGATTAAAATACGGCTGTCCTTTCCAACAGTAGGATGAGCTTGTATCCAGTCAATGTCAGTCATACTCGCTCCAATCGCTTTGGCAAGTTCAATGCCATCACCTGTAGAAGTGATGTTATTCGAACTGGTCATTCCTTTAAATGTTGGGCGATAAAATGCAACCATTTCTTTATTAAATCCATAACCACCTGTGGCTAAAACAACCGACTTAGCTGCAACCATATAGTGACCAGAGTGTTTACCGTGGATGACAACACCAACAATTTTTTGGTCTTCATCAACGACAAGTTTTACAACTTTAGAGTTGAGTCTTGTATCAACCCCTTCTTTATCCGATGCTTTTCTAAGTACATCAATAATATGTGGACCAACACTTAACCCACCAGATGGACGATGTGTTCTATCGACTCTAGCGCCGCCAGAGCGTTTTAAATCATCCATATTGGCGCCTAAAGATTCTAGCCATTTAATACCATCAGCAGATTGCTCAGCGAGTATTTGCACCAACTTTGGATCATTCGCGTAACGTCCACCTTTCATAGTGTCTTCAACAAACCATTCGATTTTATCATCGACCTTATGGTCTTTTTGCTGGACAGTCCCTACTGCATTATATCCACCTGCAGCGAGCATAGAGTTGCCACCACTAAATGGTGCTTTATCAAGCAATATAACGTTCGCCCCGGCCTTTTTAGCTGCAATCGCAGCATTAAACCCAGCACTACCGGCTCCAACAACAATCACATCCGTTGTTTCTTTAGGACCTGCAGCTATCGCTTTATTTATTGCTTCATTATCCCAACCTTTGTCCCACGGTTCTTTGGATTTTGCTTTATTAAAAGGCATATCGAGCCCTTTAAATGAATGACATTCATTACAATATAACTTTGGTTGCTCATGCCCTTTATGACAAGACGTACAATTAATATCACCTAAGTGGGAAGAATGTGGGTCAATTTCCAGTTTGGGGTTCGCCAACTTCTCATAATCACCATGGCAAGATTTACATTGTTTATTTTCAAATGTCTCACTATCGCTTACTTTATTGGGTAATGCATGGCATGTTTTGCAACCATTCATGCTCTTATGAAATGAAGCCAAATCATTTTTATTATCCGCAGCTAATGATGAAAATGTTAACATAGAAAAAATGATAACACTCAAGTATTTTACCTTCATACAATTCTCCAGTTTTTATTTTGGTAAGATTTCCCATGATGATAGTTGTTTATTCATTTAAAATAGTGACACTACGCAATAAATCGAATTCATTAAAAATAACTTAACAGACATTAAATTATTCTTAACTCGATTTATTTGTTGACTGGATGTGATCCAAAGCGGAGACGTGTCCAATTAAATCTTTAACATGACATTGCTTTTACATTCTAAAAAGGTGATGTTAATGAAAACAGCTAAATATATTGGTTTTGGTCTTATTTTAATTTGTTCAAATCAGGTTTTATCTGAGCCACTAGATTTCTATGGAAGACTATGGCTTGGTGTTGCGAACTCGAACAACGGTCTTTCTGGTAATGAAAAAGTTGATGGGGTTTCCCTTGAAAACTATGCATCATATTTAGGTGTTAAAGGTGAGTATGGTGTGTATGAGAATTTTAGCCTGTTATATAAATTTGAAGCAGGGATAGAAAGTTTTGACAATGATGACTCCAACATTTTTAAACCTAGAAACTCTTACTTAGGTTTTAAAACTAGCTATGGTTCGGCTGTTTTCGGAAGAAATGATACCGTTTTTAAAAGTGCTGAAGGGAAAGTGGATTTATTTAACATTACCTCAAGCGATATGAATATGCTCATTGCAGGCAACGATAGACTTGGTGATTCGGTAACATTAAAAAGTGCCAAAGTTGCAGGTATGACTATGGGTGTTAGTTATGTTTTTGATAAGGATTTCAATAAAAAGAATCCTGAACTATCTGACAAACAGAACAATTATGCAGTTAGCTTATCCCTCGGCGACGCATCACTTAAAAGTAATAATCATTACATCTCAATAGCCTATGCAGATGGTTTAAATCAGCTAGAGGCAACAAGACTGGTTGGTGGTGTTGCTATTTCATCAGTAAAATTGGGAGCCATGTACCAGCATTCAGAGTCTAGTCTTTATGATAATATTAAAGGGAATTCCTATCTATTAAGTTTGAACGTTCCTATTGATAAATATGATATAAAGCTTCAATATTTAAAAGATGATGCAGGGCTTGGTAAAATCACAAAAAATACTGGAGCAGATCTAAAAACACTAAAAGAGAGTGATGCTAATCAATATTCTCTAGGTGTAGATTTCAAGGCTCAGAAGGATTTAACTTTTGGAGTAGGCATATCCTATTTTGATGGTTATTACACGGATGCAAAAGGGCATACTAAGTTTGATGACACTCTAATGTCTGTATCCACAAAATATCTATTTTAACCTATCCAAAGAAAGCGGCCATTTTGGCCGCCTTATGAAAATTAGACATTCATCATGTTAATTATTCATCAATTCAAACTATTATACTGCTTGTAAACTGACTTCCCCCTCGCGGAGCATATGATGCGGATAACATTAAGACAATTGATGATCTTTAAAGCCATACATTCTGAGAAACAGATCTCAAAAGCGGCAAAAGTGCTTCATATGTCAACACCGGCAGTAAGTATGGCGCTTAAAGAATTAGAGAGTTCTTTAGGCTGTAGATTATTTGAGCGCATCTCAGGTGGTTTAGTGGTTAATGCGCACGGGGAAATAATATTACCTTATGCTAATGAAATGCTATCTAAAGGAAAAGAATTAGAAAATATATTTTCATTCCCTGAGCATGGTATTAAAGGGACATTAACTATCGGGAGCAGTAAGACTGCTGGTAACTATGTATTATCTAAAAAAATTCCATTATTTAAGAAGCAATATCCCGATGTAAAAATAAAACTAGTCATTGATAATAGTTTAGTGATTGAAAAAATGGTTTCAGAAAGAGAACTAGACTTAGGCTTTATTGATGCTAAACCCGCGAGTAAAAATCTCATTTGTGAGCATTGGTTACAAGATAATCTTTGCATTGTGAGTGGTGTAACTCATCCTGCTGCGAATGATTTAAATACAAAACCTTGGCTTAGTGAACAATTGTGGATATTCGACCATGAATCATCGTTCTCTCGAATTCGTGCAATTCAGTTATTAAAAAGCTTAAATATTCACGTTCGCGATGAAATCTGCATGTCAACAATTGGTGCAATTAAAAGAGCAATTGGAACGGGTATAGGCTTGAGCGTGCTACCTCTGCTAGCAATTGATGCCGAATTAGCACGAAAAGACCTTATCTTGTTACCGATTGATGGATGGGATTACAAAAGAAATTATTGGTCAATTCAGCGTGAAGGGGAAGAATTATCTGCATTAAGCATGAACTTCTTAGCCTTTAGCAAGCTACTGTAAAATAGCACATGCAAACAACTCTCCCACGGTGAATTAAAGTGATTTCGTCAGATCTTGAAATAGGACTTTTTTTAGGATTTTTACTATGCGGTTTATTTTACACGCATACATCCTCAATAAATTTTTTTAAGCATTTTTATCTAATTTTTCCTTTAATGCTAATGTGTTATGCCCTACCTGCCATTTTTAGTTCGCTACATTTTATAGATGCGAGTAATAGTCAGCTTAGCGAAATGGCAAAAACACATTTAATGCCCGGTTGTTTATTTTTGTTAATTTTAGGAACTGATTTTTTTACTCTAAGTTTAGTAGGAAAAAAACTTCTCGGCATGTATGTACTAGGTGCTGTCAGCATCTGTATTGGCGGCCCATTAAGCCTATGGTTAGGTTCTATATTCTTCCCATACGAACTCGTTTGGCAGGGAGACAACGCGGCATGGAAAGGCATGTCAACACTGATGGCAAACTGGCTTGGAGGAACCGCGAATCAATTGGCAATAAAAGAAATACACGATGTTGGTGATGCCGTATTTGCAGTAATGATGGCAATTAATATTCTTTTTTCCAGCTTATGGATGGTCATATTACTTTTCATTGCTGAACGCCAAGATAAAATCGATGAATACCTAAAAGCAAATAAAGCCTATAAACCAATATTTCCTAATGACATCAAGAGTAAGCCATTAGATAAGCAAACAACCTATTATTGGATAATGATATTGAGCTGTACTTTTTTAACTGTGATTTTTTTTAGTGAAAATTTATCGTCTTTCCTTGCTAACAGCATCGCTAACAGCTTCCCATACTTGTTTAAATATAATCTCACCTCTGATTTTTTTTGGTCTGTACTAATTGTTACTTTTTTAGGGTTATCATTTTCACTGACAAATGCAAGGCATGTCTTAGTCAAAGAAACTCGGCATATAGCTCTTTTTATTATCTATATAATGATAATGCTAATGGGATTAAACTTTGATATTAGCGCTCTAAGTGTCGCACCCTATTATGTCTGTATTGGTCTTATATGGTTCGCTATACACATAGTCATCCTATTTACTTTTACTGTACTTCTCCGCTTACCTATTATGTACTTAGCAATCGCGAGCCAATGTAATATTGGTGGTGCTGCATCAGCACCGGTTATCGCCAGTGCTTTTCATCCAAGATTGGCTTCCGCAGCTCTATTGATGGCAGTTTGGGGTTATACTTGGGCTTCATTGTTGGCGTGGTATTTTGGTTTTTTAATGCAGTTTATTCAACCATAAGATGGGAACAAAAAATGTGTCCAACTAATTTTTTACTCCCAATAAATGCCACTCCTGAATCTTCTAAGCACTACCCAAAGCTTTCAGCAAATTTCTATTTAACTATACAACTTATCCATTACCCCACCCCTATCAATCAAACCTCGGGATGATTCAACACTGGAATAAAGCCGTAGCTATGCGCAGCCTGCCCCTATTTGTTATGTTTTTTCATGATTCAAGCTAGTACACTTTACCATGCATATACCTAAGTCTTTTGGCATGCTTAAAAAGAACTTTAAAATCGCATAAAAATAAAAAGCCTGCAAACTATTAAGTTTACAGGCTTTTTTATTTAGAATTTGGTCGGTATGAGAGGATTCGAACCTCCGACCCCTGACACCCCATGACAGTGCGCTACCGGGCTGCGCTACATACCGAAATTGTTTAAGTGAATTGTATTATTAGCGCTGACTTAGTCCGTTATAACGTACTGGCTATTTCAAGCTAATTTTTTAAATCACTTATCACCTAAGATACTGTTTATGGGGTTTATCTTAAGTGAGCCAGAACTGTAGCAATTGCCTTGCAACTGCGCAAGGGCTTCATGAGATCTCTTTGAACAACTGCTTAGTTTATGTTCTGAATGACACAATTTTCATCGATAACCGTTCGGAAATGGCCTTATCCATTGGTTATAGCATTCGTCAGCCTGCGACTGACGAGAATTGACCTATCTTCAGCGAAATCATCTAATGGCACTATTTGTTTCGACAATCCGTTTCGACAATCCATTTCTATCATCAGCTTCAACAATCTATTTACGTTATAGCTTTGTTTGGGGAGGTAATTGAATGACTGGGATAGAGGCGTTGGGTTTATTTGTGCCATAATCACAGACAGTTAACACAAGCCATTTTCTAAAGGGACTTTTCTTTGCATCTACCCGCCTTCCAAACCACCCATCTCAGACTGGCCATTATTTTTGGGGTATTCGGCTTAGCTCTGAATCTTTTTCCCATCCCTCTATTCGCTAATGTGCAATTGATTCTCGGCAACGTGGCCGTGGTGATAGTGGCAATACTCTTAGGGCCTTGGTATGCGTTGATCACCGCCCTATTTACCGCAACGGGGCTCATGATCGTGTGGTCGAGCCCCCACGTGTATTTACTGTTTTTACTCGAAGCATTATGGCTTGGTTTTGCAAGGCGCCGAGATATTCAAATACTCTATGCCAGTGTGAGTTATTGGGTATTATTGGGGATCCCGCTGTTAGCCATTTATGTGGCTGTCATTGCTAAAATGCCCGCCAGCCACATTCCTTTTACCGCGATAAAACAAGCCGTTAATGGCATGATTTACGCTGCAATTGGCGAACTCTGTGTGGTTGCTATTCCAAGCCTATGGCATTTTAAAGGCAAGCTGACCAATCTTAACCGGCGCACTTTTAGCTCGCAGCTCAGTTACTTGTTTACCTTAATCATTACTGTAAGTTTATTAGTTTCATCCTTAGCCTTTAATCACTTTTTTATTGATAAACAACAAGTGATGATTAATCGCAATCTGGACGATACGGCAACCCATTTGAGCCATGCAACCGACAACTATCTCGCTTACAACACCCAAGTCATCGCTAGTACCGCCAAGTTTTTGAGCCTGTCGAATGCAGACATCAATGAGTGGCAGGCATTACTTTCAAGCATACACGATAGTAATCAAGGTTTTAAAACCATGCTGATTGCGAATGAACAAGGCAACTTACTCGCAGCCAGTCCAATGGCCAATATAGTTGAGTTAGACCGCCTAGCAGAAATCCCTTCTGTGATGGATAGGGAATACTTTATCCAAGCGTTTTATAACCATAAAACCTTTGTATCACCCGCATTTATCGGTAGAGGTTTTGGTAATGACGTAATCGTTGCCATCAGTGCCCCCATTTTTAGTCCAAATGCTCCCAATCAAGCCAGAGGGATAGTCGAAGGCAGCTTAGATTTACGCTATTTTTCCAGCATAGATAAACAAAACCTGCACCATGAGCAGCAATCTATTTTACTGACCGATGAGAACAATAATCTGATTTATGCCTCCCAAGGGTTAGGACTCGCACCGTTCACCCCCTTGTCATTCAGCAAAGGCAGCGAGATATATCGCGCCCGGCTTCAACTGATGAACCTGCATAATCTAGATTCAAATACCCCTGAGTACATCTATGCCCAGCATAAGTTAAACAATGGGTGGCAACTCTATGTTTTAGAACCTTTTGTGCCGCTTTTAAAACTGGCTGAACGCCAATATGTCAACACGGTAATTTTGCTGTTTTGCTCCTTAGTCGGCGCCTTTTTTATTACTAAAGCCATCAGTAAGTTACTGACCGAACCTCTGTCGCTTTTAGCGCAGCATTTCGGTCCCGCTAAGCAAGAAAAAGCCAGCGACGAGAAGTTTGAGCATGATCTACTCGATAAAAGTACCCCTAAAGAGATCTATAGCTTGTATGAAAGTTTGGCCTCAAACCAGCAAACCTTACTCGAACACCAACAAGAACTTGAACAAAAAGTACAGCAGCGCACCCAAGATTTAGAGGCCGCTAATGTGAAATTAAAGGATTTAGCCGAGCGCGATCCGCTGACGAATCTCTATAATCGCCGCTATACCGAACACCAATTCCCGCTCATCCAACAGATGTGCGAGCGGGGTCAAGATGCCATGACACTTGCCATAATGGACTTGGACCACTTCAAACAAATCAATGATACTTATGGTCATTTGGGCGGCGACGAGTGTTTAAAAGTGGTTGCTAAACTCTTAACCTCGCTCTTCAAACGGGATATTGATTTAATCTCGCGCTACGGCGGCGAAGAGTTTCTACTGATTTTGCCTATGTGTAATGCCCTGAAAGTCGAAGCACATCTTAATGAATTTAAACAGCAACTCGCTGATACTGTGATAATCAATCCGCAGGATAATCGAAGCTTCAATGTCACGGCGAGTATTGGCGCTGTGATTGCCAATGCCACCTATAGCGACTCCTTAGAGTACTGGCTTAAACAGGCCGACAATAACTTGTACCTGGCAAAGGAACAGGGACGTGATCGGGTTGTTTGCAGCCTGATTGTTTAACTGGCGCTTGTTTAGGAGAAAGCTGTTGAAGAGGCAGTCGTTCAAAGGTAAAGAAGGTTAAGGCCAGATTAGCTGAGCGGTTAATCAATCACAAAATCCTAGTGCATATGGGCGAGTCGATACTCATCCATGCGCTCAAGTAGATACGGGAAAAAGGGATTCCATTTCTGGCGCAACATTTCCGATGCCGACACGCTATATAAACCGCGCTCTCCCCGTGAAGCCGTGGCACCGATTTGGATCCGATGTGAATCAGGTTGAATGATCGCGCCATAGAGGCCATCATCCACACCAAAGGGTAACGCAACATGGGACAAGGAATACACGCCGGCGGGCCAATACAGATCTAATGCACGCACTTGTTCATTGCCTTCTGTGACCACTTTACCCTGCGCAGCTAAACCAAAGCTACGCGCTTGAACTTGCGTGGTTTCGTGACTGATATTTTCCACCACAGTGCCGCGATAATGCAGCGCAGGACTATTGATACTCGCCAACAAGCCCGCCAGCGGATCATTAGATACCATTTTGGCATTCACATCGAGTCGGTTCATGTCGAACAGCACGAGCTCATGGCCTTTTTCTGGTAACGTTTGATACAGATTATTCACCACAGCCGAGGTTGAAACGGTTGCATCCACTACCGACTGAAAAGTGAGTATCGATGGAATTTGTGCCCTTTGCGGCAAAGTTAATCCAGCCAATAAACCTTGGTTACGTAGCGCTAATTGATACACCACATCGCCCGCATTGACCGCAAAAGAAGTGTATTTAAAGGGATCGTACTCCACTTGAATGCTGTTCCACTGCAGTTTATCCAGTTCCAGCAACCGGCCTATCCAACTCTGCCAGCGCGCGGCCGCCGCTAATGGCGCTAACCCTATGGCGGGAGAGATAAAAATCATCCCAGCATAATCTGGGTTCTTATCTTGACTGATACGTTCTAATTCATGGTTAAGCGCTACGGCGGCACCGGTCGAAAAGCCTACAACAAATAGCGGTTTACACTTCAGAGATTGCCGCATATGCGCTGTGGCTAAGTTCACCGCGGCGACAAGATCTTGCCAATAAACCTCAGTTAAGCCACTCGGAATGGTGCCATGCCCTGGCAATCTTAAACCCAGAACATGGGCTTTACCTTTAAAATGCGCTGCCACATTGGATAAGGCATAGGGCGAGTCTGACATGCCGTGGAGCAGCAATATCCCAAACTCGGCATCGGCTACGGGCCATTCATAACTGCGATTCCAATTTTGGGGCCAATGGGCAGGATCGGATAAGCTATTTTTGACATAGCGGTTCACGGGAGAGAATTCATTGGCAGGAATTTTTTGGACGACTTTGCGCTCAACTTCGGCGAATAAGCGCTCTTCTAGCGCTAAGTACTCATTAAAACTAGCGAGTTTAGTATTGTAATGGAACTCATTATCTAGCTCGACCGTATGCCATAACGACAATTCAGGGCGCGCATTGAGAAAGTAAATCCCGGTCGCGAGTAACGCCAGCGCTATGCCAATGCTCGCATACAATGCGGCTAAGAATAGGTGTTTTGTCGAACCTATGATGATGGCCTTCATGGCTGTTCCTACATAACAATAAGATAAAATGAGCAAGCCAATTATACGGTTAGAAAAAAACATCCTTCAAATTTTTTACCGTAATAACATCCACAGCCATAAACCGCGCTATTTTATTAACTGCATAAGCCCTAATTGGGTTAGGATCGAAAGCGCCTTATTCCAACGAAACTTATACGCTCTCGATGATTATCGGTAATCCCTACGCTAGCTTCGCCTACTATCTTCCTACTGCGCCGCTGATACCTGACAACTGGCATTACACTCAACCAGACGCTGTCGCGACTCTGATAGCGTTAAATGGCAATCATTGGCGTAAGATCTTCACTATTATGGCAAAAATCAGCGCGGTCGGAGAGGATTGGCGCAGCTATCGTGACCAAGTGTTACTCAAGCAAAATGAACTGATCTGCATAAGCGGCACTGAGTTGATGGCAAACACGAAGATCCATCTCATCGCGGGGCAAGTGGCTGCAAAGTGTTTAGGACTCACCATGTCTGCAAGCGATATCCATGCGCAGCATTTAACCGCCCAAAACAAATCCATAACCGCGATGACGCTTCCATCTTCGCAGGGGCAGCATTGTTTACTCACGCCCTATTTGGATTATCGCCAATACCCAAACCAGCTGATCGCTCTGACACGGCAACACTTAGTCGTGCCATAATCCCTACAACAAGATGCCGTGGCTAAATGTTGCGACCAGATGCCACTGTCACAGGTCTCAGCAACATTCCTCTGCAACATCCCCCAGTGAGATGCCCCTGCAGGATAGCCAGCTTTAATGAATAATCGCAGCCAGTCTCCTCGTTACAGCGACGCCAACAGCTGTAAAGGCTGCCACTAGCTCAGCAACTAGGTAAAAAGACATAAAAAAGCACTCGTGAACTGAGTTCAAGCGAGTGCTTATTCGTGTACGATTTAGCGTTAGTCGTAGATCGTTGGGATAGGCTGACGCTTATGCTGCGTCGCCTTATAAATACCAATCAACTTGTCCTCAACCGCCTTGCCGACATCTTTACCCTCAAGGAAATCATCGATTTGGGCATAGGTTAGCCCCAGTGCGACTTCATCTTCGAGTAACGGTTTATTATCTTCTAGATCCGCGGTCGGCGCTTTATGCACTAAAGACTCTGGCGCACCAAGATAAGCGGCAAGTTGACGAACTTGGCGCTTATTAAGACCAAATAACGGCGCTAAATCGCAGGCACCATCGCCCCACTTGGTATAAAAACCTGTGATATTTTCGGCGCTGTGATCTGTCCCCACCACAAGCCCGCCCACGAGCCCGGCGAGTTCGTATTGCGCAATCATGCGCATACGAGCTTTAACGTTACCCTTCACAAAATCCACTTTCGCCACATCGGGTAAAGGCAATCCGGCTTCGGCTAACGCAGCAACGGTAGCGCTGTGCACACCATCAACCCCTTGATGCACATTCACTGTGACCAATTTAGAAGGTTGAATAAACTGACAGGCTAATTGCGCCTCATGTTCATCTTTTTGGATCTGATAGGGTAAACGCACGGCGATAAACTGGTAACCGCCTTGGCTATTTTCGTGGTTTAAACTGTCCACCGCCAACTGACACAAACGCCCAGCGGTAGAAGAATCCACCCCACCGCTGATCCCTAATACCAATGCCTTGCTGCGCGCTTCTTTTAGTTTGGTTTTAATAAACGCGACCCGACGTTGCACTTCGAACTCTGGCTCTATGGCCGTGAGTACCTTCATTTCTCTTAAGATTTGCGCTTTCACCGAAAATTCCACCTTAAATAATCGCTGTATTTGGACTATCTGAACCCGACTAACGTTAACATTTATTCGCAACTGCCTGTAGTTAAAATTAGCGCTTGGCCGATTGATTGTTGATAAACGCCATAAAAATAAGGGCAACAACGGTTTGCCGTTATTGCCCTAGCGTAAATCAGTCAGCTTAATACCAATACAGGTACTGGCTTATCTTTCCCAGTAGGATTCTTCTAAGCTGTCTTCGCGCTCAGGTAAACCACGGGATAAACGCGGACTATGCTGGGCTAATACTTCATAGGCGACGCGGTTAGCGTACTTACATACTTGAGAAAACGAGGAATAACACAGGCCATCGCGCTTATGTTTACTCGAACCCGGCACGTTAGTCTTATGGAAAGTATTGGCCGCCAGATCGTGTAATAACGCCGATAATGCGCCATCGCCAGCGCCATTGGTGTTACCGATTTTCTCTGGACCGCCCATATAAGGTGAAATGTGGGCAAACACTTTAATCGGTGTTTCACAGTCATTCTTAAGCTTTGGACGGGAGAACTCATAACGGTTAAATTCTGGGATCGCGCCCGGCAACAAGGTATGAACGGTTTCACGCTTTTCAGAATCTTCAGTATAACCCGCAGTATAAAGCCCGATAGGCCCCGCTGTAGTTAATACCATGTCACACCATTCCAAGGCTTTTTCACTGGCGAGCAGAGGATCCCGTGAACCGGTTAAGGCTTCACCTTCATCTTCATTCATCGCCAAAATGGTGACATGTTCTTTGATGAAGTTTTGCCACCATTGCGGATCTTCTTCAATCAAAAAACGCGTGCCTAAGGTCAATACTACCGGCACCTCGGCGGCTTTTGCGTATTCGATGGCGCACATGGCCGCATCGGTAATACGGTCGCCATCGCTGGCGCGCATTAAATATGCGGTCAGCACTAAGGCAGAGCTGCCCTGTATTACATCTTTATCAATATATTCAGGCGTGAGTTTATCCATCGAGCCTTTGCTAATCGCAAATGTCCGCTCGCCACACTCAGAAATCAAGGTAAAACAGCGACCGATAGGGCCATCTACAGGCTGTAGAAAGTTAAGGTCGACTTTAGAAGAGGTATTACATAAATAGCGATAAGCGTAACTGCCCACTTCGATATTCTGACTCATCACCCCGAATAACACTGAACGGTCATCGGCCAGAATAGAATAATTGTGCACTGTGTTGCCAATCGTGCCACCAGCAAATTCATCGCTAATCAAGCCATGAATTTTTAACTCAGTGTAGAGTCTGTGGGCCTGTTCATCATTGATCAGGGTCGAGTTGCCTTTTGGTAAGCCATAACGGCTCAGCAATTCGTCCTCCACTTTCGCTTCGATATCCACTAAAGTTTGATCAATACCGCTGATATAGGTCGCAAACGGCTGAGGCTGTTGAGTCAGCTGTTCAAGCAGCGGATCTCGGGTTTTAACCGGAAAATAATGTTTTGATTTACGCTGACCGGGAAACTTCATAGTGGCTCTCTTTTCCTGGCATCCATGCTAATTGGCGTCTGCCGAGGCGGTCAAGCCAAGCAGCATCCTAAAAATATTGAGTCTAGGCTAGCGAGACAAAAAAACCACCCCTTAGCCGGAAGGGCGCAGATTCTATCACAAAATCAGTTCGAAGCCAGTGCTCCAATACCCAAACAACCTGAAGATGCAGGATTCAGCGGGAATTTAACGCACTTTAGGCAAGGCGGTTATTTGCAGGCCTAGCGGGCTAAGTTAAAAATAACCAACGCAGCATAAAGTGCGTTAAAACCCGCCGGGACGGAGCGCCCAGGGCACTCCACTTCCGTGTTGCATTAATTCAAAAGGTGGCCGACATTCTGTCATTAATGCGCCTTGAATTGAAGCACCCTGGGCGCTCTGAAACTCGTATCTTCAGGTAGCTTGGGTATGGGCCCAAGATACCGCTTGTTCTTGGATTAATTGCCGTAATAATTCAATGTGTAACTCATCGTCGTTCAAACAAGGGATAAACCGATAGTCGCTGCCACCTGCATCTAAAAAGGTTTCCTTAGCGCCGATGGAGATTTCTTCTAAGGTTTCGAGGCAATCGGTCGCAAAAGCTGGGCAAATCACATCGACACTTTTGATCCCTTGTGCAGGTAACTCGGCCAATAGTTTATCGGCGTAGGGCGTTAACCATTCTTCGCGACCAAAGCGCGATTGGAAGCACACTTGCCATTGCGACTCGCTCAGCTCAAGTTTTTGTGCCAACAGTTTAGCCGTGACAAAACACTGCTCGCGGTATGGATCGCCCTCTTTCACATAACGCAGAGGAATACCATGAAATGACAAGAGTAACTTATCGGCCTGCCCATGGGTTTTCCAGTGACGTGTCACTGAATGCGCCAGCGCCGCTATATAAGCATCATGATCAAAATAGTCTTTATTAAAGCGAACCTGCGGCATGTCACGCACGGTTTTAAGATAACGGGCAACGGCATCGAATACACTTGCCACCGTCGAGCAGGAATATTGGGGATACAAAGGCAGCACAACAATGCGCTCTGCCCCTTGGTCTTTCAGGCGCTCAAATCCCGCATCGATGGAGGGATTGCCGTAACTCATACCCAGTTCAACAGGAATGGTCTGGTTAAACGTGGCACTTAAGTCCACCGCCAGCTTTTGTGCTTGGCGTGCACTTATCACCATCAAGGGCGAGCCTTCCGGCGTCCACACGCTTTGGTAGAGTTTGGCGACTTTCGCCGGACGGGTGTTGAGGATAATGCCGTTCAGCAGCGGTTGCCAAATCCACGGCGATAAATCAACGACACGCGGATCACTTAAAAACTGCCTTAAAAATCGTTTTACGGCCTTAGGGCTAGGTTCATCAGGCGTGCCGAGGTTAACCAATAACACAC
Organism: Shewanella vaxholmensis; assembly: GCF_031932135.1. Lineage (NCBI taxonomy): Bacteria > Pseudomonadati > Pseudomonadota > Gammaproteobacteria > Alteromonadales > Shewanellaceae > Shewanella > Shewanella vaxholmensis. The sequence goes on along the minus strand of NZ_JAUOEV010000007.1, from coordinate 35,911 downwards.
CAAAAGCAGGGGAAGGATTCAACGTTAGGCTCATGGTTAATGAAGTTCACTTGGAGGCTAACATTGCGATACCCATAAAAAAAGCCTGCATCGGCAGGCTTTTTTCTAATATGAGAACTCGTTCTCGTAAATTATGCTTTTTCGGTTATTTCAACACGCTGGCAAGCTGCTCACTCACTGCCGCAACCGATTGAGAACCGTCAAACTTGTTGTATTGAGTTTGACCAGCTGCAGCCACTTTACCGTAGTATTCAACCAGAGGCTTAGTTTGCTCGTGGTAAATCGCAAGACGTTTACGCACTGTGCTTTCTTCGTCATCTGGACGAATAGCTAAATCTTCGCCCGTTACGTCGTCTTTACCTTCCACTTTAGGTGGATTGAAAACCACATGGTAAACACGGCCAGAACCTGGGTGAACACGGCGACCGCTCATGCGCTTAACGATTTCTTCGTCTGGCACATCGATTTCAATCACGTGATCAATGCTAATACCGTTTGCCGCCATCGCATCCGCTTGTGGAATAGTACGTGGGAAACCGTCTAACAAGAAACCTTTAACACAGTCTTCCTGTGCGATACGCTCTTTAACCAGACCGATGATCAGATCATCAGAAACCAGTTGACCAGCATCCATCACTTTCTTCGCTTCCAAACCCAGTGGAGTACCGGCTTTTACCGCGGCACGTAACATATCACCAGTGGAAATTTGTGGGATACCATACTGTTCCATAATGAACTGGGCCTGGGTACCTTTACCGGCACCTGGGGCGCCCAATAGGATAATGCGCATCTCAAGAGTCCTCTTTTCGCATTGATATTCTTCTTAGGGCGGCGATCTTCGCACATCTGGCCGCCATTGAGAAGGGTTTTAGCTTCGACTTTAGCCTCAGAAACCGCAAATAAACTGCCGTTCCTTAGGCATTTTTATCATTAATAGAGCAAGGTATAGAGCTTACGGCGGTATTGATTGGCTATGGGATTACCTTGGCCAAGTGCCGTTAATACTTCCATAAACACTTGTTTTACTGTGCCATTTTCAGCACCTAAATCTTTACTGAGCACACCGAATAACAGATCTAATGCTTCATCATCGCGGTGGGCGGCATGCAATGCCTTACTCAGCTCGAGTAATAACACTAAATCTGTTGGATTTTGCTCAAACTTTTGCTGTAAATCGCGAATTTCAGGGGTATCCGCTGCATCCAAGGCAAGTGCGAGCTTAGCTTTTAAACTCTGGTAGTAACCGTCTTGGTCGGCAAGCCCGACTTTCTCAAGCATGGCTTGCGCTAACACTAATTCGCCCTGCATCAGATACACATCGGCAAGCACTAAACTCACCTCACCCGCTTGATTTGAGCCTGCATGCGCGTCTTTAAGCAACACGGCAGCAGTGGCAAGATCCTCTGCGCTTACTTGGCTCAGGGCGAGTAATGCTTTGGCCTGTGCTAACTGTAACTGCCACATAGGCGGTAAATGTTTGTCCAGCATGGCTGTGACTTGCGCCGCATCTTGCAGGCCAGCAAAACCATCGACAGGCTGGCCTTTATCCAATACTAACGTGGTCGGTAGACTTTGAATGCGAAAGTAATTGGCAATTTCTAATTCTGCTTCACAGTCAACTTTAGCGAGCACGAATCGACCCGCATTTTGCGCGGCAATTTGCTCTAAGGTGTGCAGCATAGCCACACTTTGTTCCTGCGGCTGTGCCCAAAATGCTAATACCACGATCTGTTGCATCGAGGCATCAACCACTTGCTGAATATTGTCTTTAGTCAGGCTGAGGATATTGTCCATAGTATTCCCTTAACGTTTAAGGCCTCAAACATAGGAGGCCTTATGCTTTTAAAACTGAGTGTTAGCACTCAGTTTCAACGCGCTATTTTAAAATCGTTGTCTTAACAGCTTGTATACCCAAGCAACCTGAAGAGTCGAGTTTCAGAGCGCCTAGGGTGCTTCAATTCAAGGCGCATCAATGTCAGAATGTCGACCACCTTTTGAATTGATGCAACACGGAAGTGGAGTGCTCTGCTCTAGGCTTAAACCACTCTTCCTGCACTAGAAACAATATCGGGGCCGTTCAAAGAAGGGCCCCGATCATCATTTACTTCATGTTAGCCAGTAACATTTGGTTCATCAGCTTGATAAAGGCCGATGGATCCGCAAGGCTACCTTTTTCAGACAATTGTGCCTGTTGCAGCAGCAGATTCGACCAATCCGCAAAGGCGGCTTCATCTTGAAGATCATTTAAGCGCGACACTAATGGGTGCGCTGGGTTGATCTCAAATGTCGGCTTCACTTCTGGCACTGGTTGACCGGCAGCTTGCATCAGCTTGATCATCTGAGTCGACATTTCGCCTTCACCCGCCACGACACAGGCTGGGGTGTCGGTTAAGCGTGACGTGACTTTCACATCCGCAACAGTCGAGCCTAATGCCGCTTTAATGCGTTCAACTAAAGCTACCGATTCTTGCTCAAGCTTTTCTTGCGCTTCTTTTTCAGAGGCATCTTCCAGCTCGCCAAGTTCTAAATCACCGCGGGTCACTGAGTGCAGTTGTTTCTCTTTGTACTCAGTTAAGTGGTTGATTAGCCACTCGTCGATACGCTCTGACATCAGTAAGACTTCGATGCCTTTCTTACGTAACAACTCTAAATGTGGGCTGTTAGCGGCGGCTTCATGGCTGTCGGCAACGATGTAATAAATCTTAGTTTGGCCTTCTTTCATGCGGCTGATGTAGTCCTCGAGTGACACAGTCGGCGCAGCACTGCCCGTATGGGTCGAGGCAAAACGTAATAAGCCTGCGATACGTTCGCGGTTGGCGAAATCTTCCGCTGGCCCTTCTTTCAGCACTTGACCAAATTCAGCCCAGAACTGTTGATATTTTTCCGCATCGTCTTTCGCCAGTTTTTCCAGCATGCCAAGCACACGTTTGGTGATACCTGTTCGCATCGCTTTGGTCACATGGTTATCCTGCAGAATTTCGCGGGATACGTTCAGCGGCAAATCGTTTGAGTCAATTAAGCCCTGCACGAAGCGCAGATAAGATGGCATAAATTGCTCAGCGTCATCCATGATGAACACACGTTGCACAAACAGTTTCAGGCCGTGCTTACGGTCGCGGTTCCACATATCCCAAGGTGCTTTTGCAGGAATATACAATAGGTTAGTGTATTCTTGCTTACCTTCTACCCGATTATGGCTCCACAGTAGCGCGTCGGTATAATCGTGGGAAATGTGTTTGTAAAATTCTTGATACTCTTCGTCACTGATGTCAGCTTTGCTGCGCATCCACAAAGCCGTCGCTTTGTTCATTACTTTCCATTGACCTTCGGTCGCAGGAATTTTTTCGCCATCTGGACCATCACGCTCTGGCGTACCCTCTTGCCACATTTCGACCGGTACAGAGATGTGATCTGAGTATTTAGTAATGATTGAACGCAGGCGCCAATCATCGGCAAATTCTTTTTCTTCATCACGCAGGTGCAGGGTGATTTCAGTACCACGGCTCGCCTTAGTGATGGTATCAACGGTGAAGTTACCCTCGCCTTCTGATTCCCACAATACAGCTTCATCGGCCTTATGACCGGCAGCGCGAGTGCGAACCGTGACTTTCTTGGCCACGATAAAGGCTGAATAGAAACCGACACCGAACTGGCCGATTAACTGTGAATCCTTTGAGGATTCGCCCGATAGATTTTTAAAGAAATCAGCGGTGCCCGACTTAGCGATTGTGCCTAAATGCTCAATTACGCCGTCACGGGTCATACCCACGCCGTTGTCTTCGATGGTCACAGTGCCTTTTTCTTTATCAGCACTGATACGGACTCGCAGTTCACCGTCGCCTTCGTACAGAGCGTCATTGGTCAACGCCAGATAACGCAGCTTGTCCGCTGCATCCGCAGCGTTGGAGACCAGTTCACGCAAGAAAATTTCTTTGTTGGAATACAAAGAATGGATCATCAAATGCAACAGCTGTTTGACTTCTGTTTGAAAACCATGAGTTTCTTGTTGTGACATGAAATTTTCCTTTATTTGTTACGCAATTTGGTAAAAGTAACGCTTAGTGTTTACTAAATGGGGCTCCAAATTTGCTTTTCAAGGGCAAGGGCTAAAACGAGGTTCGAATGGCTAAAAATAAGGCGCTTGATGAATACCAAGCGCCTTATATGTGTGCTTTGAACATCAGCCGATGTAGGCGTTAGTCTTGGGCTAGTTCTTTTTCTAACTGTTGGGCTATGGCTTCGGGCGATCCACTGTTACGGGCAAAGAGTCCATAAGCGGCGGGGATCACGAAGATAGTGAATAGGGTTGCCAGTAAAATCCCCGACAACACAACCACACCAATCACAAAACGGGTTTCAGCGCCCGCGCCTGCGGCCATGACCAAAGGTACAGCGCCAGCGGCGGTGGTGATGCCTGTCATGAGAATAGGTCGTAGACGCTGCGCCGAGGCTTGGATAATCGCCTTATCAAAATCAACGCCTTTATCCCGCAATTGGTTCGCAAACTCGACAATCAAGATGCCGTTTTTGGCCGCCAACCCGACCAGCATAATAATGCCTATCTGACTGTAAATATTAAGACTCTGCCCCGTGAGCCACAAACCAATTAAGGCGCCCACGGTCGCCAGCGGCACAGTCAGCATGATGACCATAGGGTGAATGTAACTCTCGAACTGCGCCGCCAGCACGAGGAATACAATCCCCAGCGCGAGCAAGAACACGAAGTACATAGAGCTACCCGACTCTTGATAATCGAGGGATTGGCCCTTATAGCTAATTACCGCCTCTGCTGGCAAATAAGCACGCGCCAATTGATTCATATAATCAAGGGCTTCACCTAGGCTATAACCATCTTCTAAACTGGCTTCTATGGTGATAGCGCGCATACGGTTGTAACGGTTAAGCGAACTGGCGTCGGCAAACTCTTCCACCGTCACTAAGTTCGACAGCGGGATAAGTTCTTGAGTGCGCTCGGAACGTACATAGATGTTTTGCAGATCCGCTGCGGTATTTTGATTACCGCGCTCGCCTTCAATGATCACATCGTATTCTTCACCGTCACGCATAAAGGTCGTGACTAAGCGTGAGCCCAACATGGATTCCAACGTACGACCAATATTTGAAATCGATACCCCAAGGCTCGCCGCTCTGTCTCTGTCGATGACGACGCGAAGCTGCGGCTTAGTCTCTTTATAGTCGTGATCTAAACCGAGTAATTTAGGATTCTGTGCCGCCTTTTGCATCATAATATCGCGCCAGCGGGCCAGCTCTTCGTAGCTTGGGCCGCCAATCACAAACTGCACGGGTTTACCGACGCCACGGCCAAAAGCTTGGCGCATCACAGGAAACGCTTGCACCCCAGCAAGATCGGCAAGCCGTTTGTTAATGTCTGCAATCACTTCTTTAACGGGGCGACGTTTGCCCCAATCTTCCAGCACGACGATGGCCATACCATTAGAGAAATCCGCAGCGCGGCCAAAACCACGGGGGGCACGAATGAGCAGACGTTTAATATCACCCGTGTCAACCAGCGGCATCAAGCGGTTTTCCACTTCATTCATGTAGGATTCTATGTATTCGTAACTCGCGCCTTGCGGTCCGTTGACCATCAAGAATAACGAGCCTCGGTCTTCCTGCGGTGCAAATTCCTGCGGCACTTTTTGAGCTAAATAGGCACTTGAGCCCAAGGCTATCAACACCAAAATCGACATCAATAACGGGTGGGCCATGGCAGACTTTAACGATAATTGATAACGGTTTGACACTTTGGTCATGATGCCGTCAACCTTACGCACCAACCAAGAATCCTGCGAGCTAGGCTTGAGCAACTTAGAACACATCATAGGTGTGAGCGTCAAAGCGACTAGGCTAGAGAACAGCACCGCTGCACTCATGGTCACAGCAAACTCTTTGAATAGTTTACCTAAGTCGCCTTCAAGGAAAGTGATTGGCATAAACACGGCGACCAAGACTAAGGTGGTCGCGATGACCGCAAAGGCCACTTCACGTGCACCGAGGAAGGCCGCTTTTAAGGGCGAATCTCCTTCTTCAATACGGCGGTGAATGTTTTCCAGCATCACAATCGCATCGTCCACCACCATGCCGATGGCGAGGATCATCGCCAACAAGGTCAAAAGGTTGATGGTATAACCAAGCGCATACAGCACAATAAAGGTGCCAAGCAAGGACACAGGCACAGTGATCGCGGGGATCAACATGGCGCGCACACTGCCAAGGAACAGATAAATCACGATAATCACTAGGACCATCGCAGTGAACAGGGTTTGGTACACTTCTTTAATCGAGGCTTCGATAAACACTGAGCTATCGTAGCTGCGCTTAATGGACATACCCGCTGGCAAAGTTGGATTGATTTTGTCGACCAGCGCATTCACCGCACGCGCCACTTCCAAGGTATTGGCGGTTGACTGCTTAGACACGCCTAAACCTATCATCGCCTCTTTGTTGCCACGGAACATAATCCGCTCTTCTTCAGAGCCGATTTCCACCCGCGCGACATCCCCCAGTTTAACTAAGTAACCGTCTTCCCCTTGGGTGATCACTAGATTTGCGAAATCTTCGGCGGTGCGATAACCCCGCTCGAGCCTCACCGTAAAATGCCGCTCCTTGGATTCAATCGAACCTGCGGGTAACTCGACGTTCTCGGCTCTAAGCGCTGACTCCACATCGGCAACTGTTAAACTGCGCGATGCCAAGGCTTGTCTGTCTAGCCATATCCGCATCGCATACACTTTACCGCCACCGATACGCATCCGCGCCACACCATCGACCACAGAAAAGCGATCAGCTAAATAGCGGTTGGTGTAATCGGTCAATTCGAGGGTCGTCATTTGATCCGACACCAAATTGAGCCACATGATCACTTCATCGCCGCCATTAGCTTTTTGCACTTCTGGGGGATCGGCCTCCTCGGGTAAATTGTCGAGTAAGCCAGAAATACGGTCGCGTACATCGTTAGCCGCATCTTCAATATTGCGGCTAATATCAAACTCTAAGGTGACGGATGAACGGCCATCACTGCTCGATGAACTCACGTGCCGAATGCCTTCGACGCCGCTGATCCTGTCCTCAATCAATTGGGTAATGCGGCTTTCTACCACGGCGGCACTGGCGCCGCGGTAGTTAGTGTCGATAGACACCACGGGCGGATCGATGTTTGGGTATTCACGCAGGGGTAATTTATCAAAGGAGACAAGCCCGAAGGCGACCAGCAGCAAGCTGATCACTGAGGCAAATACGGGACGTTTTACCGAGAGATCAGTGAGGATCATACACTTGGCTCCGCGCTCGTATCCGCAAGATAACTAAACTTTTCCGCGAACTCAGTTTGCACTTTATCCCCAGGATGGACTTTCAATAAGCCACGGATCACCACGTTTTCGCCCAAGACTAAACCGTCTAAGATCTCAACCCAACCACGGGTACGAATCCCGATAGTGACTTGTTTACGCTCAATCACATTGTCGGCATTAACACTGTAAACAAAGTGATCATTCTGGATCGGGATAATGGCAGATTCAGGCAACATCAAGGCTTCGCGGCTACGTTTAATGAGTTTGACCTTCATCAACATCCCCGGTAATAAGCGCAGCTCAGGATTGGGAATTTCGGCGCGGACGATCACCGTGCGCGTCGTTGGGTTTACGCGGCTATCAATCGAAGTCACTACGCCTTTGAAGGTAAAATCAGGGAAGGCCACGGCTTTGGCTTCAACTTTCTTGCCCGGCGCTAAATCTTGAATAAAACGCTCAGGTACTGAAAAATCGAGTTTAATCTTAGAGATATCATCGAGCGTGGTAATTTCAGTGCCGGGCGACACTAAACTGCCGACACTGATTTGACGTAAACCTAAACGGCCATTAAAAGGCGCAAGAATACTGCGATCATTGAGTGATGCTTGCGCCTGTTCAAGCTCTGCGCGGGTGGTATCGATAAGGGTTTGTAATCTGTCGCGTTCTAACTCTGCCACAGTGCGGCTCGTGACTAACGAACTGATACGGTTGAATTCACGTTGATTATCACTGACTTTAACTTGCGCGGCTTTTACCTTAGCAATCTGTTCCGCATTTTGCAGTTGGACTAACAAGTCCCCCTTCTTAACTATGTCACCATCATCAAACTTAATCGCTGTCACTATGTCGGTGACTTTAGGGGTTATAGTCACTGATTCCGCGGCTTTGTTGGTGCCGATGGCTTCCACTTCATCGCGAATAGGTGCCATCGCGGCGGTGGCAATCACCACGTTGGGCATAAGATTAACTTGCGCTTTGGCAATCTCTTGCGGTTGCATGGCTTGATATCCAAACCATGCCGCAGCCAATAGGGCGATTATTAGAATAATTTTTTTCATCGGGCTTCCAAGGGATGACTCGCATTAATGACGGCTAGTTTACTCACTCACATCATCGCATCAATACGTTTTACTTTTTCTTACAAATTACGCTGATAGCGCAAAATAGCTGTAATTAAGTGTCTTTGGCGATATCAGTGGCACAACAACCAGAATGCAGTACGATAACAAGATTAATTAGTGATTCTTACCATAGATAACAGATTAAACAGAACTTAACACTAAAACCACTCGATAAATATTGATATAGAGACAATTAAATCCTAAAACACCGTTTGCTTAGATAACCATCAAAACCTGATCCATCTCAGAGCTAAACCCCGATCCATAAATCGCAGCCAATAAAAAAGGGCGATAATTCGCCCTTCTCTCATCAACCGTTGAAATTAACGCAGTTTGCGTTCTTCTTTCATCAGGTTTGACAGTGACTGATACACATTGGTAACGACTTCATCGCTCAATGGCTGATCTTCAGCATCGCGGAGGAAGATCTTAGTCTCTTCAGGCGTATCGCCATCTTCAAGCAGTAAACGGTAGCTGCCTTCTTTTAGCGCTAACTTATCTTCGCCCCACAATGAACTCCAGAAACCTGAGTTATCGTCAAACTTGATAAAGTACAATCCTTTCGCGCTATCCATATCGGCAATTTCGAAGCCCATTTCTGGCAGCACGATACGCAGACGATCCCACACTTGTTTGTAAGGGGCTTTAGCAGACCAGTAGGCTTTGCCTTCTTCTGGCGTGACTAAATCAACATTGATACCTAAGGTTTGCTTCAAACGATTCGCTTGGATCGCATGGTCGCGCTTAACGCTGATGTACGCAATCGCACTGTTCAGCATATCAATCGTGTATCTTTGTTTATCTTCGCCACTTAATAACACGTTTTGTGCTTTATCGTCGTAAAACTCTTCGTGTTCAACTAAGTGAATAACGATATTGGCAGTGCGACCATGTGGACGTGTTTCCACATCAAAACGGTAGCGTTGGCGCAACAGATAAACTTTATCTGAACCCCACATGTTTGATTCGATCACTTCGCGACTTTCGATCCAATCGGTTTCTATGTTGCCTTTATCAAAATCACGGCTACGAACAGCGATACCTTTTTGGGCCAAGAAACCATCTAAGTTGCTAAAGATCTCTTGTTTCAAGTCCACTGTATTGTCGATAGATTCGACCACGATTTTAATGTTGTCGCTGCCCTCTTCCACGTGAGTACCTTCAGCCATAGGCAGTACTTGCAGTGGCGGACGGATATCCAAATTTTTACCGTAGACAGTAGCATTGGCTTTAGGGCCCAATGCTGGCACATCAAATTCTTTATTGTAGGGCGGTGTTTTTAATCCAGCAGGGATTTTAAGCAAAGGCGCTTGCTCAGCCTGAACATAGTCTTCAGTACCATTCGCTTGACGGCGATCGAGTGGCGAACTACAGGCTGCAACGGCAGCAACTAAGATCAGTGGGGTGACTTTCTTTAACATTAATTATTTAACCTCTATCTGGGCACGAGTCATTGCTTCTATCAACAGACCATGACATTGCTCAGAAAGTTCAGTCAAAGGTAAACGAATATGGCCACATTCAATCAAACCCATACGATGGGCAGCCCATTTAACTGGGATAGGATTGGCTTCACAAAAGAGTGTGCTGTATAAACCGCGCAGCGGTGTGTCTATGCTCAGCGCAAGCTCAGCATTGCCGGCAAGCGCCGCATCACACATAGCTTTAAAGGCTTGTGGCACTATGTTGTTCGCCACTGAAATTACACCATTGCCGCCTAAGAGTAAGAACTCTCTGGCAGTGGCATCATCGCCGCTATACAAGAGGAAATCGTCGCCGCACAGTTCGCGCAGACGTTTTACACGGGATAAATCACCGGTCGCTTCTTTCACGCCAATAATGTTGCTCACAATGACTAACTCGGCAACGGTTTCTGGCAACATATCAACGGCAGTACGGCCAGGGACATTATAAAGAATTTGTGGAATATCAGTGCTGGCAGCCACGGCTTTATAATGTGCAATCAATCCCTTAGGAGTTGGCTTATTATAATATGGCGTTACGCCAAGCATAGCGGCAACACCCACCTTAGATAAGGACTTGGTGAGCTCAACGGCTTCAGATGTGGCATTGGCACCATTGCCACCAATGACAGGAACGCGGCCCGCAGCAAATTTAACGGTTTGTGAAACGACCGTTACATGCTCAGACATAGGCAGAGTCGCTGACTCGCCAGTAGTACCAACGGCCACAATGGCATCTGTGCCTTGGTCAATATGGAATTCGACTAACCTTTCAAGACTTGCAAAATCTACTGAGCCATCACTGTTCATTGGCGTGATTAAGGCTACGATGCTTCCGTTTATCATCTGACTTTCCCCAAGATTTCAGGATTCGCTATGGTACTGATGCCAACCACTAATGACAAGCATTAACGGGGCTCTCAAATTGAATTAGTTATGGTAGCATTACATCCCGCACAAAAACTCAGCTTCAACCCTGAGTTTTCGCTCTATGATATCGAAAAAGTGAGGAAAATTCATGACCAATTTCCTGGTCGTAACAGCGATGGGTCTCGACCGTCCTGGACTCGTAAGTAAACTAGCTCGTCTTGCCAGTGACTGTGACTGCGATATCGTCGACAGCCGTATGGCATTATTTGGTAACGAATTTACCCTTATCATGATGTTGTCAGGCTCGTGGGCATCAATAACGAAAATTGAAAGCATGCTCCCCAGTCTCAGCGTTGAGTTAGAACTGCTGACGGTGATGAAACGCACCTCTAAACACACACCACAAAATTACCTTTCTCGCCTTGAAGTTCGCTTCACAGGTAAAGACCAGCGTGGCACGATTAAACGCATTACCCAGTTCCTTGCCGACAGGTCATTAGATCTGGCTGCGGTGCGCTCTTTCTCAGAAGAATTGCCTGACAGTGAACAAACCCAAAACGTGTCGCTGACCATTAATATTCCTGAAAAAGTTGAACTAGAAAAGCTCGAACAGAGTATCTATCAACTCGCCCAAGATATGACCTTAGATTGCACTATTCGTCGTATGGAAGGCACAGCCATTTTAGAGGACAGAGGATAATAGATGAACACCATAACGGCTGGGGCAAAAGCGCCTCAATTTACCCTACAAGATCAACATGGCAACTCAGTTTCACTGGCGGACAGCCTCAAGCAAGGTCCTGTTTTAGTGTACTTTTACCCTAAAGCAGCGACGCCGGGTTGTACAGTGCAAGCCTGCGGTCTACGTGACAGCAAAGCCGCGCTCGATAGCCATAATGTGACAGTATTTGGCATTAGCCCAGATCCTGTGGCTAAACTGGCCAAATTTGCTGAGAAACAAGCACTCAACTTCACTTTACTGAGCGATGAAGACCACAGTGTCGCCGACGCGTTTGGGGTCTGGGGTGAAAAGAAATTCATGGGAAAAACCTATGATGGCATCCACAGATTAAGCTTCCTTATCAATACCGACGGCACTATCGCCCACGTATTCGATAAGTTTAAAACCAAAGATCACCATGAAGTCGTGCTCGCGCAAATCGCAGGTTAATGACAGATATGGCGACGAATACAAGGCTTCAAGCTGCTGATTTAATCGGCACAAAAGTGTAAATGTCGTGGGTTGATGTCAAAAGACTGAATAAATAATCGGCAATCGATAACGAAAAGGTTCTGAAATCAGGACCTTTTTCATGAAAAAGGTTCTGAAATCAGGACCTTTTTCATGAAAAATTTTCACTTTCATATCACAAGATACGATCTAACCGAGCAAAAAAACCGCAAAAGCATTCAGCTAGCCCGCATTCTATGGCATCACAACGTCGGTTTATCCTGCCACATAGGGCCAAATAATCGCGGCGGCAATACTCCACATAGTTAACCAAATAAAACGGTCAAGATAACGCCATGCCGCTGGGCGAGTAAAAATGGGCGCCAGCAAACGCGCACCAAAACTTAAGCCAAAAAACCAAATAAACGATGCCAACACCGCGCCTGCGCCAAACCAAGGTCGATGTAAATCATCAAATTGAGTGCTAATACTACCGAGTAGTACCACAGTGTCGAGGTACAAATGCGGATTAAGCAGACTGATCCCAAGCGTGGTCAACACGGCCTTTTTGAAGGTATCGGCATTATCAGCCTGCTCCATCTCAATGCCCTTGGCCACAAACGATGCCTTGAGCGCATTCGCGCCATACCAGAGTAGAAACGCGGCGCCACCGAAACTCGCCACATGCTTAATGGTCGGGAAAGATTCAATGATGTGCCCTAGCCCCGCCACACCCGCAGTGATCATCAGCGCATCAATGATAGAGCAGAGCAAGGCAATCGGTAACGGGTACGAGCGCTTGATACCTTGCTTAAGCACAAAGGCATTTTGCGCGCCCACAGCAATAATCAAACTGCCACCAATTCCCATACCTTGTATAAATGCCGCTTGCATAACCACCTCTCATGTTCGAAGAAGGCGCTAGCATAGTCAAAACAACAAAATTAATATAACTAATGTTTTTTATGTATCATAAGTAAAATTAATAACCATCAAATGCACATCGATTAAGGATGATTATGCTGGAATACGCCAATCTCAAAGCCCTCGCCGTTGTCGTCTCGGAAGGCGGTTTCGACCGCGCCGCTAAAGTGCTGCACATCACCCAGTCGGCGGTGTCGCAACGCATTCGGCAGCTTGAGGAAAAAGTCGGTCAGTCATTACTTATTCGCTCCAATCCTGTGGTCGCGACACCCACAGGCAAACGCCTACTGCGCCACTATTCGCAGGTGCAATTACTTGAGAGTGAATTAAGAGCCGAGATGGACGCCGACGATCCCAACCATCCGACCACAGTGCGTATTGCTGTGAATGCCGATAGCTTAGCCACGTGGTTTTTACCCGCGCTGGCTGGCATGTTCAGTCGCCACGCTTGGTTATTGGAATTAATTGTCGATGATGAGTCTTACACCCATCATCTATTGAAAAATGGTGAAGCAGTCGGCTGTGTCACCACAACCGAAGTGCCGATGGCGGGTTGCAGCAGTGAGTTTTTAGGCACCATGGAATATTTGTGTGTGGCTACGCCCGAATTTGCCGCGCGCTATTTTGGTGAGCCGAGCGACACTCAGTCACTTAGCAACACTCAGCAGTTTAACTGCATTAGCCAAGCCCAGTTAGCGAAGGCGCCAGCAGTGGTGTTCTCCACCAAAGATAAGCTGCACGAGAAGTTTCTCGCCCAATATTTCAATATGACGCCAGGGCAATGGTGGCAGCATACTATTCCCTCTTCAGAAAGTTTTTTAGAAGCGATTAACTTAAGCTTAGGTTATGGACTCGTCGGTCATCTGCAAGCTAAGCCATTAATCGATCAAGGGATACTGATTGAGCTCACGCCAGAGCGGCGCATGCGCGTGCCACTCTTTTGGCAGCATTGGAATATTAAGGCGAAGCAAACGACACTGGTCTATCGCGCCCTTGCGGCAACCGCGCAACACAATTTGCTGCAGGCATAAAAAAATCGGGCTCAAACCAAAGTTTGAGCCCGATATTGAGAGTCATAGATCTAATCTCAAGTGAGTCTTAAAACTTAAACCTAACTCACTCTTTATTAGCTTGCTCTTAACGCTGCAATACGTTTTTCTAATGGAGGATGACTCATCATCATTTCCGCCATTGAACGTTTGCCGTTAATACCAAAGGCAGACATTTGTGCAGGCATTGCCGTGCTTTCTGGACCTTGGCGTAAACGCTCAAGCGCAGCAATCATCTTGCCTTTACCCGCTAAACGGGCCGCGCCTTCATCGGCTTTGTACTCACGAATACGTGAGAAGTAAGCGACGATGATTGAAGCCAAGATACCGAATAGCATATCCAGCACGAAAACCACGGCCATGTAAGCAAACATGCCTAAACCTTCGCCTTCTTCATCATTGCTCGACACAAAGTTGTTAATAATGCCAGCAACCACACGGGCCGCGAAGATCACGAAGGTGTTCACCACACCTTGGATCAGTGTCAAGGTCACCATGTCACCGTTAGCAACGTGGCTCACTTCGTGGGCCAATACGCCTTCGATTTCATCTTGGCTCATGCCATATAACAGACCCGTACTCACAGCCACTAATGAATTGTCTTTGCTTGGGCCTGTAGCGAACGCGTTCATGTCGGGTGATTGATAAATCGCCACTTCTGGCATTTTAATTCCCGCTTGTTTAGCTTGACGGGCAACCGTCTCCACTAACCAACGTTCGGTACTGTCACGTGGGGTGGTGATCACTTCACAACCCATGGTCTTTTTCGCCATCCATTTTGAAATGGCTAAGCTGATAAAGGCCCCACCGAATCCAAAAATGGCAGCGAACACCAGCAGTCCACCCATAGTAGACGTGTTCACGCCTAGAATAGACATTACAATTGAGGCTACTAGCAACACAGCTAGGTTAGTCGCAATCAATAAAAATATACGCTTCATTTCAGCTCCTTTAGGGCAAGAATGTGCCATTTAACTTTGTTCAAAGACATAATATGTCCAAATCATCGAAATTCAAGTGGTAAAAGAAAAGAGTTTTTAAATTAGGTTATCTTTCTCGTATAAAGGCACTGTCTTTCATGGTTCGAGAGTCTAGGGTCACTATATTAATCGAAACTTAAATCTAGCGGCTATCGGCGCTACAGCGCAATTCTGCTTTATTTCTCTATGTTTATCGGGATTAATCTTTGTTAACATGCCTGCACACTCCGAGATTTCAGGATACAAAATGACAATCAATGCCCTACTACTGAGCAGCTCTCGTGTCGGTGATACACCTTATCTTGCCCACGCGATCCCTTTTATTAAACCGCTTACCACCAACGCGCAAAAATGGATTTTTATCCCCTATGCTGGCGTCAGCATGAGTTATGACACTTATTTAGCGTCTGTAGTGACAGGATTAAGTGAGCTTGAACTCGATATCAGTGGCATTCATCAGCATCCCGATCCTCAACAAGCGATAAAAGATGCCGACGGGATTTTAATCGGCGGCGGTAACACTTTTCATTTGTTGCACCAACTATATCGCTATGATCTGGTTACGCTGATTGGTGAGCAAGTCGCCCTTGGTAAACCTTATATCGGCTGGAGTGCGGGTTCTAACGTATCGGGACTGAGCATTCGCACCACGAATGATATGCCCATCATTGAGCCGCCGTCGTTCAAGGCATTAAACTTAGTGCCGTTCCAGCTCAATCCGCATTATTCCAATTACCAAGCACCGGGCCACAACGGTGAAACCCGTGCACAGCGGTTATTAGAATTCACTAAAGTCGACCCATTAACCCCTGTGGTCGGCATAGTTGAAGGCTCAGCCCTGTGGCGTCAGGGAGACAAACTCTCACTCTTAGGTAACCAACCTGCGTATTTGTTCTGCGGAGAACAGCAAGAAATACCTATCCCTGTGGGCAGCGATCTCTCAAACTTACTCAAGCCATCGCTCTGAAAGGCATGTTCAGAGTCACTTTTTTGAGGCTCACAAAATAATGTGAGCCTCAGCCACTAATATTGTTTTCTTTAAGTCATCGTTTGAACTATATCGGTTGTTATCAAATTAACCTTCATTACTGAATTCACTAAGCAACCAAGAGTTTAATAGAGGGCACATTCATTTGATTGAGGTATCAACAGAGTAATGTGGCATACAACGGCTAAATAGCATCCGTCATAATTTATGTTACAAATATCAAACTTCGCAGGTAAAATTACTGCTCGCCACAGCTATTCGAATCCAACAACTTAGGGCTTTGTCGCAGACAAATTATTAATAATTAGGGATTAAATAGTTCAAACATCTTTAGCTAGACTGAAACATATTGCATATCTGCCTATGGATCAGCGTCATTTTAGTAAGGAGTTTCCATTTTGCGAATGAATCATATGATGAATTACCCTACCGGTTATCCGGCATTACTCAAAAAACTACCTTTTTTCATCTTGACCGCCATCGTCTACGTCGTCGGCATCAATAACGTCAATGCCGCAGAGACAAGCGCAGCACCTGCGCCTGTCCCAGAAAAAAAATCTAAAAATTTTACCCACGATACTGTAGTCGAACTCGCGCAACAACTGTCGCAAAAGCCATTTAAAGAAGCCAAGAAAGCGCCTAAAGAGCTGATCGATCTTGATTTTGCCACCTATGGCAAAATCAATTATCAAGAAAATGCCGCGATTTGGGGCGGTACACCCACTAAATTTTCGGTACAGCTTTTTGCTCCGGGTTTTCTCTATAAAAACCTTGTCGATATCGACGTGGTCGAAAACAGCAAAGCGATACCGATAGAGCTCACTGAGGCCTCGTTCGATGTGCCCAGTGACGCCATTGAAAAACTCATCACCCAATTAGGTCAATATGCTGGCGTGCGTTTGCATTACCCCATCAATGACGATGAAGTAAAAGATGAATTCATCATGTTCCAAGGCGCGAGCTATTTTCGCGTTCTGTCTAAAGGGCAAACCTATGGCCTGTCTAATCGCGGTTTAGCAATAGATGTCGCCCAACCTAAAGGCGAAGAATATCCATTGTTTAAGCGCTTTTGGGTTGAACGACCATCCAAATACCAAACGGCGATTGTGGTGCATGCCCTGCTAGACAGCCAAAGTGTCACGGGGGCCTATCGTTTTGGTATTTACCCTGGCGCACCATCACGTGTCGAAGTGGATGTAACCCTGTTCCCACGCAAAGATATTCAACATGTTGGCCTTGCACCACTGACCTCTATGTTCCTATTTGGTGGATTAGATAACTCGGATAAACCCGATTACCGCCCAGAAGTACACAACTCCGACGGTCTGCAAATCGATCGCGGTAATGGCGAGCGTCTATGGCGCCCCCTAAATAACCCCAACAAACTGCAAGTCAGCGCCTTTGCCGATGAAGATATTAAAGGTTTTGGTCTGATCCAGCGCCACCGTAAGTTCGAAGACTATCAAGATCTGAGTGCAAACTACCAACTTCGCCCTTCAGCGTGGATTGAGCCACTCAATGATTGGGGCAAGGGTCAGCTGGTGTTGATTGAAATCCCATCGAGTGCAGAAACCAACGACAACATAGTTGCCTATTGGGAGCCGCAAGGCGGCCTGAAAAAAGATCAACCCTATAAATATTCCTATCGTATGACGGCGTCAAACGACAGCCCTTCGATCGCGTCAAAAGCGCGGGTGGTCCGCAGTTCGAAGGGACAAGTGCTCAGCAAGGGTAAAGAGTTACTCGTCGACTTTAGTAATATCAAGCCACAAGATATTGATAAAATTAGTATCGACGCCAGTATCAGCAAAGGCAAAATCCTGTCTACTCGGATTGTTGCTCACCCTGACATCAATGGCGCACGGGTATTTGTCAGCTTCGAACCAGAAAGCACCAATGTAGCGGAACTGAGATTACAGCTTAAGAAAGACGATAAACCCCTCGCAGCGACTTGGTTATACCGCTGGAATAGCGACGATTGGCAATAGGTTTTTGTTTATTAGAACCATTACCGAACGAACATCAACTAAGCCTATTGCGTTAATAAAAAGCTAGAGTTAATTAAAGCGTCAGTATTTACTGGCGCTTTTTTATACCTAGCGTTTATCGAGAGATTTTATTGATAAGTTTTTCATTCCTAGATTTATCTAAGCATAAATAAGTTAAACCAAAGCAAAAAACTCACGACCTGTTATTTCGCCGAAATAATATCACAGCTTTTGCTCTGAGTTCTCGGCACAAGAAGAGTTAAATCAACATAGCTACTGGCTTGCTTCAAAATGATGCTATCGGCTTCAAACGTACCGCCGTTACGTGATGCAATGGTTTTCAGCACTCCGCCCCATGACTAACCCGCAGCAAGGAGTCCTGCTAACTAAGGCAAGCGAGATTAGTTCAACACATTGAGATAATCTCTTATATCGGAAACGGCGCACCCAGCGTGTCAGTCAAGCTTGGCCTTAAACCTCTCGCGAACAACACTGACTAAATGTGGAAATCCAGATGCAAAAAAGCCTCAACTTTCGTTGAGGCTTTATGCTATTCATACAGAATAATGGTACCCGAGGCCAGACTTAAGCTTTTATCGGCAGCGGCACGCCAAGCGTGTCAGTCAAGTTTGGCCTTAAATCTCTCGCGGACAATACTGACTGAATGTGGAAATCCAGATGCAAAAAAGCCCCAACTTTCGTTGAGGCTTTATGCTATTCAAACAGAATAATGGTACCCGAGGCCAGACTTAAGCTTTTATCTGCAGCGGCACGCCAAGCGTGTTAGTCAAGTTTGGCCTTAAATCTCTCGCGGACAACACTGACTAAATGTGGAAATCCAGATGCAAAAAAGCCCCAACTTTCGTTGAGGCTTTATGCTATTCATACAGAATAATGGTACCCGAGGCCAGACTTGAACTGGCACGCTGTTACCAGCGAGGGATTTTAAATCCCTTGTGTCTACCGATTCCACCACTCGGGCAAACTCTGAATATTAATGACGGGAATCATGTCAAAAATATTATTAACGCTATATAACTAACACTTAATACAACAACTAAATCTTTAATAAACCCCTATTAATGCTTAGGACTTTATTTTTACCATTATCATCAAAAATAATGGTACCCGAGGCCAGACTTGAACTGGCACGCTGTTACCAGCGAGGGATTTTAAATCCCTTGTGTCTACCGATTCCACCACTCGGGCAAACTCTGAATATTAACAACGGGAATCGTGTCATTAATACATTAATCTATGGAGGCGCGACCCGGAGTCGAACCGAGATCGACGGATTTGCAATCCGCAGCATAGCCATTCTGCCATCGCGCCATAGTTGCTAACTCGGATTAACCAGAATCAGACTTCAAGAATATTGGAGCGACATATCGGGTTCGAACCGATGACCTATACCTTGGCAAGGTATCGCTCTACCAACTGAGCTAATGTCGCATTGTGTTTTGCTATTGACTCAAATCAACAAGGTATCGTATTTAACCTTATCAACTGAGCGAATATCACATTTCAATATTCAGTAGCGTTAAGATTTTGTTTTCACATCGTCTCTTGTCTACGGGGTGGCATTCTACCGATTTACTACCCAGTGTCAACCGCTGTTTTATCGATAACTTACTGCTTGCACACTAAATAATCTCTTTGATTTTTTATTGCACTATTCAGCAGTCAGATCTTTCCAAGCGGCTAAAATGTAACTCATCATTGACCAAAAAGTTAATACTGCAGCGATATATAACAGCACAAACGCGGCATTGGTCATTAAAGGATTGTACTGCCAAATCAGGCCAATAATCGCCACCATTTGCGCGGCAGTCTTATATTTACCAATCCAAGACACGGCGACAGTGCCACGTTTACCTATCTCAGCCATCCATTCTCTCAACGCTGAAATGACAATCTCGCGGCCAATCATAAATAGTGCAGGCATAGTCAACCAGATATTGGCGTATTGATCGACTAACAGCACTAAGGCTGTTATCACCATCAACTTGTCAGCGACTGGATCGAGGAAAGCGCCAAAACGGGTTAATTGCTTCAATTTACGGGCAGCATAACCATCTAATGCATCCGTTAACGCCGCGAGCCAAAAGGTAAAGGCGGCAACAAAAGGGGTCCAGTCATAGGGTAAATAAAACAGCACCACGAAAATGGGCAGTAAAAAAAGCCTGAAAAGAGTTAATGCTATAGGTAAGTTAAACGGCATGATCAAACCAGTTAGTCAAAAGCAGCGCCAATCTTGCCTTAATTTTATCACCCTCGCAATGCATCATGAATGGTTTGTGCCATTTCTATGCTGATCCCTGGTACTTTGACTAATTCCGCCACACTTGCTCCTTTCACTTCTTGCAAGCCACCTAAATGCTGCAACAAAGCTTTACGACGTTTAGGACCAATTCCAGGAATCGATTCCAGTGTTGAAGTATTGCGGGTTTTCTGGCGACGATTACGGTGGCCAGTGATTGCAAATCGATGGGATTCATCACGAATATGTTGAATAAGGTGCAACGCAGGCGAATCACCTTCGAGGGAAAAGCTGGTTTCGGTATCTCCTAAGATCAAGGTTTCGAGTCCAGGTTTACGGCCCTCACCTTTCGCCACCCCAATGAGCTGCGGCGCTTTATCTAAATGGACAAACTTTTCATCCACTATCTTCTGGGCGATACGCAGCTGCCCGAGTCCACCATCGATAAACAGAATGTCAGGGATTTTACCGCCCGCCTCAATCTTATCGAAGCGTCGGCTCACCGCTTGCTTCATTGCCGCGTAATCATCGCCCGGTGTAATCCCCTCGATATTATAGCGACGATATTCACCTTTATGCGGCCCTTCCCGATTGAACACCACACAGGAGGCAACCGTGCTCTCCCCCATGGTATGACTGATATCGAAACATTCCATCCGTTGAATAGGCGTACTCAATTCAAGGATTTCTTCGAGTAATACAAAACGCTGCTCGACCGTATTTTTATGGGACAAGCGCGTAACCACGGCATTGGTCGCATTGGTCACGGCTAACCGTAAGAAACTTGCCCTGTCGGCGCGTACATTGGTCTTAATCGAAAACTTTTTATCTAACGCCTCTGAAATTGCCGCTTCGAGTTCATGTAATTCTTCAAAGTTGTGGCTAATCACCACTTCCTTTGGGATGGTGCGTTGAATATCCGCATTTAAATAAAACTGCAGGATGAAAGAGCGCAGCACTTCGTCCATATCGGTTTGGGCGGGCACGGAAGGATAATAGCTGCGACTACCAAAGATTTTACCCTCGCGGATAAACAGCAAATGGAAACAAGCGATGCCCGACGAATAATGCACACCGATGACATCCATATCGCCTTTATTATTCGATACTTCCTGTTGTTCGGCGACTTTACGCAGCGCCATGATCTGATCGCGAAATCGTGCAGCTTGCTCATAGGCTTGTCGCTCGGCCGCAAGCTCCATTTTGTCAACCAAGGCGCTGATCACTTGCTGATCTTTGCCCTTTAAAAACAGGCTGGCGAGTTTCACTTGCTCGTCGTAATCGGCGTTGCTGACTTTACCCACACAGGGCGCGCTACAACGGGAAAGTTGATATTGCAAACAGGGCCGTGAGCGAGACTTGTAGTAAAGGTCGTCACATTGACGAATTGGAAACAGCTTCTGCATTAAATGCAGGCTTTCACGCACGGCGCCGCCGTTAGGATAAGGGCCAAAATAGTGGCCTTTTTCCCGCTGCGGACCACGATGATAGGCAAGTCTTGGGTGTTCGTGCTGGCTTAGCAGTATATAAGGATAAGATTTGTCATCACGCAATAACACATTGTATTTGGGCATGTATTGCTTGATGTAATCATTCTCAAGCAACAGAGCATCGGTTTCGCTGTGGGTCAGCGTCACATCAATATGGTGAATATGCGAGACTAAGGCTTGGGTCTTAACATTAGCGAGGTTTTTACGAAAATACGAGGTAAGCCGTTTTTTGAGATCTTTGGCTTTACCCACATAAATGACGTCATTCTTAACGTCATACATGCGATAAACCCCAGCGGAGGATGAAACCGTACGTAAAAAACTTTGGGCGTTAAATTCATTCGACATCATTTACACCCACAGTTTTGCAGACTTAACACAGACAACATAGGAACATATAACCCAAGAACTCGCTAGATTAAAGTCATCGACCAACGCAATCCACTTTCCATTAAAAATGGCCAGCATCCAACATCTTATAGCGAATAGCTAACCGCGTTAGCTCGACATCACCACTGATCCCCAGTTTGGCAAATAGGCGGTAACGGTAGCTGTTAACGGTTTTAGGGCTTAAGTTCAACTGCTCAGAAATATCGTTTACCTTCTCGCCGTTGGTGATCATCAACATGATCTGTAACTCACGTTCAGACAAAGACTTAAACGGGTTTTCATCGGCGGGATTAAACTGACTCAGCGCCATCTGTTGGGCAATTTCAGGAGATAAATAACGCTGGCCGCGAGACACCTGACGTATTGCCTGCAATACTTCCGGCGGCGTCGCCCCTTTCGTCAAATAACCCGAAGCGCCAGCCTGCATGACCTTGCTCGGGAATGGATCTTCCGTGTGCACAGTCAACACAATAATTTTAGCATGGGGTTGATAACGCAGAATTTTTCGAGTGGCTTCCAGTCCGCCCATCCCAGGCATATTCATGTCCATTAAGATCACATCGGCTTCGTTTTGGCGAGCCCACTGCACCGCAGTCTCACCATCAGGGGCTTCGCCCACCACTTTGATCCCACGTTCATCTTCCAAGATGCGGCGGATCCCAGTTCTCACAAGCTCATGATCGTCAACCAAATATATCGAAATCAACTTAACCCACCTTTTACAATTTACAGCTCGATCCGCGCGTTAAACAAAGCAACACAGCAGACGGATAACGAGTTCATAAGGCTAATTTAGCCCAACAACCCCATTTAGCAAAGCATAAATTCAACATTGTTAACTAGATGATATTTAAAGAAAGGATTCCAGAATAGCATACCAATAAAAAGCGTTTAAAAACGAAGCAATACACAAAGCGCTATCAGCCTAAATGCTTGTTGGATCGGTAGTACAGCACAAACAAAAAAGGCCATCATTACTGATGGCCTGTTTCGTGAATATAGCGTAGGAGCTGCGCTTCAAATCAGCAACCCAAGGGTTCAAACGATATGAATGCAAAATGCCGCTAATTGCTTAGCGGCATTTTAACTAAATATGGCGGAGGAGCAGGGATTTGAACCCTGGGTGGGCTATAAACCCACGCCGGTTTTCAAGACCGGTGCATTAAACCACTCTGCCACCCCTCCGAACGAGCGAGATAATAGCGATCTCTACTGCCACTGTAAACTTAAATTTATACTTAATCGTGTTAATTGGTTATTTCAAATTCAATTTTTGATTAAAAAACGTGTTTCAAAGTAAAAACAGAAAACTTGTGGCTGAGAGTGAGAAACCTTGGTTCAAATTGCACGAACAAAAAAGGCCATCATTACTGATGGCCTGTTTCGTGAATATAGCGGAGGAGCTGAACTTAGAATGAGGAACCTTGGTTCAAATTGCACAAACAAAAAAGGCCATCGTTACTGATGGCCTTTCTCGTAAAATATGGCGGAGGAGCAGGGATTTGAACCCTGGGTGGGCTATAAACCCACGCCGGTTTTCAAGACCGGTGCATTAAACCACTCTGCCACCCCTCCGAACGAGCGAGATAATAGCTATCTCCTACTCCGCTGTAAACTCTTAATTTAAAATAGCAATCCACATGGTCAATCTACATCCAATTTGCTTAAAAAATCGCGTAATTCGACTTATGCTTTGAATTTCCGGTCAGTTAAAGCACCACTAACAAGGCGATCCACTACATAACTTTTTATCAGGATATTAGGCTTAAGCTCGATTAATATTGATTAAACGGTCGGATAGTTTCTGCATTTCAAGACTTAACGCATCGAGTGCGGTCGCATCAAGTGAGTTATCTTCACTAATGCTATTAATCCTCACCGCCAGCTCATTGATCTCCTGAGTCACTTGGCTTTGTTGCTGAGCAGCTAAAGCAATTTGCTGGGCTCGCTGCGAAATATCATCGAAACTTTGTACAGTACTCGATAGAGAACTGGCCGCTCCCTCAGCCTCAGCAACTGCGTGGACAGTGCGGGACTCGCCCGTTTGCATCGCTTGTACCGCAAGCCGAGATGCTGATTGTAAAGCATTAATCATGGTACTGATTTCATTGGCAGAATCTTGAGTACGACCAGCAAGAGTTCGCACTTCATCGGCAACAACCGCAAAGCCGCGACCCTGTTCCCCCGCCCTTGCCGCTTCTATTGCCGCATTTAACGCTAACAGATTAGTTTGCTCTGAAATCGCCTTGATCACATCCAATACGGCGCCCACTTTCTGGCTATCTTGAGCCAACTGGGATATCACCTTGGTCGCATTGGCGATCTCCCCCGCTAATGCCTCAATCGAAGCATTGCTGGATGCCACTCGGGTTTGCCCTTCCCGCACCACAATTAAAGAGGATTGCGCCGTTGCAGCACAATCGTTAGTGTTATTCGCCACTTCCATCGCGCTTGACGACATTTGTGTTATCGCCGCGGCGAGTTGCGCACTCTCAAGCCGCTGCTGTTCTGCACGTTGGGCTAACCTATGGCTCAGACCACTTAATTGCGTTGCCTCAAACTGAACTTTCTTCGCCTCTTGGGTGATCAAATCTAGCATTGCCCTCAGTGTACCCGCATAGGTATTTACAGCTCGACGCAAAGCACCAATTTCATCATCCCGCTGAATTTGCAGCTCGACATTGGCGCCCAAATTACCGCTCCCAAGGGAAGCAATTTGATCTGTGGTTTCCTCAAGCTGCGCCAACAGTTTTTTACCCGACAACCACGCCAAATAAAGTAAAATGGCGAGCAAGGGTAATAAAAACAACAAAATATCAAAGGTCAGCTCACGGGCAAGCCCTGTGACTCGGGTCTTTGGCGTCACAAGACCAATCACCCATCCGGTATCAGGCATCACAAAAAGGCTTACCTCGCTCGCCTGATTGAGTCTTCCATCCTTATCTAAACTCACGGAAATTACGTTATTAATTGAGGTTTGTTTAAGCGCAGCTTCAACGGGGGCAAGCCAAGGTAACTGCCCGACGAGATCGGTAAAGCGCAGCATAATGTCGGACTTATTCGCTTCAGAAAAATGCAAGATATTACCCGCTTGATCTAAAGCAAAAGCATAGCCGTCAGTTACATTGCCATGTTCTGTTAGAAATTTTGCTAAATCATCAAGTTTTAAATCTATTGTTGCGACCCCAGCAAATGTCCCCGTCAGACGATATGGCACACTGCATGTCACCATCGCCACTTTCGTCACGGTATCCTGATAGGCTTCAGACCATAGGCACTGGGATACTGAACTCGTGCGTGCCCCTGTATACCAAGGATCATTGTGATAGCCAGGGCCAGATTGCGCATTATAGTCATCGGAATAAGCCAGTAAATTATCGCTACCACGGGCCCAGAAAAAACTGTGACGGGTGCTGCCAGCGACAAATTTATCTGGCTCTGGCCAGATCCCACCGCCTGCAATAGTGAGATCGCCATTGTTATCAATTAGATTAGGTAAGGAATTAAGATAAAGAGCTTGCTCGTGGGGTAGCACTTCTGCAAGGCGTGCAAGGCTTAAAGTAATACCCTCAATGCTGGCAAGCTTAAGTGCGAGTTGCCTCACGATACTGCTACCGGTTTGCTCAATTAACTCCTGACTCGCCGCCACTACTCTAGGTTGCCCCCTCAGTGACATCACACCAAAAACGGCGAGTCCGGTCAGTAAAAGCAGTACTATGCTGCCCATAGTGAGACGCTGCGAAATACGTGTTGGTAACCACATAGCTTTCTCTACTTAAAATAAGTCACCCAGATGGGAGAATTGCTCGGCCGTATGATCCAAGATTGTCGAGAATCATACGTCGCACCATCCTAGTGCAAATTTTAAAGGCCATAAAAACCATTAAGTTGGCCACGGATTTGAGTGTAAACCATAAATAGAAAGAGCGGACTAAAATGCCGCTAATCAGCCACAGTAACGCAGCTTTGAATGAAAACATGGGATTCAAATTGCACAAACAAAAAAGGCCACCATTGCTGATAGCCTAGCTCCTGAATATGGCGCAGGAGCTGCGCTTAGAATGAGGAACCTTGGTTCAAATCACACAAACAAAAAAAGGCCACCATTGCTGATAGCCTATCTCCTGAATATGGCGCAGGAGCTGCGCTTAGAATGAGGAACCTTGGTTCAAATCATGCAAACAAAAAAGGCCATCATTACTGATGGCCTTTCTCGTAAAATATGGCGGAGGAGCAGGGATTTGAACCCTGGGTGGGCTATAAACCCACGCCGGTTTTCAAGACCGGTGCATTAAACCACTCTGCCACCCCTCCGAACGCCGAAAATAATATAAGCATACCGCTAGCTTGTAAACCTCAATTTTTAATTCTTGAATCAAATGCTCAACTTATATCCACTCAGGTGTTTTTTACGGCAAATACATCACCCGTTTTAACGAATAATCGGGCAAACAGACGTAAAAACACCTATACAGTGAGAGACTTGTCGTCTTGGTATGGTAAAATCACTGTAACTTTTCACGGTAAATGCTTATATGAATTCACTCTTGATACCCACGTCTTCACTCGCACCTGAATTTAGCCTGCCAACCCTTTCTGAAACGGATGCTAATCTAAGCGCATTACTCTTAGGGCAAGAGCGCACTGTGGATGCGTTTAAACTCCACCAAGCTATTGTCGATCAACACTTATATTTAGCCGATTTCCCGAGTATTGACCGCCAGTTAATCATCAAAGCTTGTATCGATAGCCTAGCACCTCTATCCCCTGCGTATTTAGTGGCGACACGTCCGATTGATAAGGCGGTAACATTTCAGTGGCAGTCCGATAAGCCACTGGAAAATCAAGGAAGTATTGCAGAGAAAACCACTCACTATTGCTACCTTAGTGGTAATATTCGCCGCGCTGATTTAGTTGGCCGTATGGTGCAAACTGGGACAACGAGTCAGTATAAAGCTGGCGCCCTTGCCCAATGCCATTATGTATTTATTTGCGCCGAGTCACTGTGGAAACGTGAAGGTTTATGGGAATTAGTGATGCAAATCCTTACCCATAAAGAATATCAAATTAGCAGCAGCCTAAGTCCTATTCCACTGAACTGTAAGATTGTCCTCGTTGGTGCTGGGATGATTTATAGCCAAGTCAGAACAGAGGATTGGCAATTTCAACGTCACTTTACACTACTAGCTGAACTCGCCAGCGAAATCGACTTGGTGCGTTATAAAGAGTCACAATACGTCACATGGCTGCAAGCGGTTGCCCAAAGCGTGGATGTCACGCTTGAACAATCCAGCTTAGCGCCACTCTTTCGTTATAGTGCACGGTTAACCGAACATCAACGTCGTCTCAGTTTGTCTATGCTCGAGTTTGCCCAACTCATGGTGCAAGCAAAAGCCTACCGTGGTAAACCAAGTATCAATGCAAGCAGTATTGAGCACGCGTTAACCCAAGCCAACTATCGGCATAACAGTTCGGAAGAATATTCAGGCCAAAGCTTCGATGACAATTTCATAAATCTGCCAACTTCGGGTGCTATGGTTGGCCAAATCAATGGCTTAACTGTGATTGATGCTATCGATTATAGCTATGGTGAACCTGCGCGGATCACGGCATCGGTTCACTACGGTGATGGTGAAGTAGCCGATATTGAAAGAAAATCTGAACTTGGCGGGAATATACATGCCAAAGGCATGATGATCCTTTCAGCCTGTTTATACCGTATCTTTGGACGAGACGCACCTTTACATCTGAACGCCAATATCGTTTTCGAGCAATCCTATCAAGAAATTGATGGCGATAGTGCATCACTCGCAGAGTACTGTTGTTTGATGTCGGCGATTGCCGAGCAGCCCATTATTCAATCACTGGCGATTACCGGCGCATTGGATCAATTTGGTAATGTGCAAGCGATTGGCGGTATCAACGAGAAGATTGAAGGCTTTTTTAATCTGTGTGAGCGCCGCGGACTTACCGGAGAACAAGGCGTTATTATGCCCAAGTCGAACGTGCTACAGCTAAATCTTAATCCCAAAGTGATTACAGCTGTAGGCAAAGGACTGTTTCATATCTATGCCATTGAGCATATGGATCAGGCTGTAGAGCTATTAATGCAAATGCCCGCGGGTGTTGCCGATGAAGATAATGATTTCCCTCATGATTCATTATACGGCCTCGTACAGGAACGATTAGATAAGCTCGCAGGAAATGGAGAGGAGGAAATCGGTCTAATCACAAGATTGCTCGCAAAATTGGGATTTTTTCGCCGCTAATTAGCTGATCGGAGTTGTTTAGCTTACACGTGTTCGCTAATCTTGGCGGCTCTTATTGCTGGAGTAGTAAAACAATGAATAAAGCAAACAGTTTCAATAAAGAAGAACTCATCGCCTGTGGCCATGGGAAATTATTTGGTCCAAACTCACCTCGTCTACCTGTCGATAACATGCTGATGATAGATAGAATCGTCACTATCAATGATAATGGCGGCGAGTTTGGCAAAGGTGAAATTGTCGCTGAACTCGATATTAATCCAGACTTATGGTTTTTCGACTGCCACTTCATTACCGATCCTGTGATGCCAGGCTGTTTAGGCCTAGATGCCATGTGGCAGCTCGTTGGCTTCTATTTAGGCTGGGAAGGCGCTGAAGGTAAAGGGCGTGCACTAGGTGTCGGTGAAGTGAAGTTTACTGGCCAAGTATTACCTGGCGCGAAGAAAGTCACTTACAAGCTCAATATCAAGCGTACTATTCACCGTAAACTGGTAATGGGCATTGCCGATGCAATTCTTGAAGTGGATGGCCGTCAGATCTACAGTGCAATCGATCTTAAAGTCGGTGTCTTTAGCGATACCTCTACATTCTAATCCGCCTTACTCCAAAACACTGAAGATATAAGTACTGCAGATATAAAAATGCCCTCATCTGAGGGCAATATGCTGCATTACTTTACTTATTCTGGGCTATTTAATTAGTGAGGTAAAACTCAATTATTTATTAAATAGCCCATTAACTCGGCCATCCACACCTTCACGCCAACCACCTAACCACTGCGATCGCGAATCAAGATTTGCATATGGACAGAGCTCCTTAGAGCGTCCACCAACCCCAGCTTGGAATCCTTTTGAAAAAGCTCTGTCTAAACGATCTCGTTTTTGTCTTTTCATGCAAGCGTCCTCTGTTCTACATAAAATAGAAGCAAAAGCTTCACACATAGGAATAGTGCTTTTTGACGCCAAGATCAATCAAAAAATCGTCCATTTTATCGACTATTTATTAAACTATTGAGATCATGATTAAAAAAAATCGAGGCATTTCGCCTCGATTTTTTAAGTCTGAATTGAAGCTTAAAACTTAACGAATTCGACGACGGAACCACACTAATGGCAAGACAAATAACCAAGCTAGGGTTGCTGCACCTTGACGTTCATAATTACTATTATCAGTGTTGTCATCAACTACAGTACAAGCTTCACCGCTAGAGGCCAGTTTTAACACGACCATACGCGGAACATAGGCTGTAACTGGATTACCATTACCACTGAGTTCAAATAACGGCATTCCATTTTCACCAACAATAATATTACCCTTAGAATCTAACTGAAACGAAGGTTTACGAATAAAGGCAGTACCCACTATGGTGCCATCTTCATTAATGCTGGTCGCTTCAACAACGAGAATATCACTGTTATAAGTCAACAACTTACCTGTGCCATCAGTAAATTCAACCTTATGACGGCTCCAATTACCATCCGCGCCCTTTTCATAACCCTTAGACTCGCAAGTTAACAGGTTGTTAAGATTGCTGAATTCACCTGTTGATTTCTCATACAAGAAACCTGCCTTAGGACGGGGCTTTTCTTTGTCGTAAGTCGTTTCAATATAACCAACAACTTGGCCTTTATTGTTAATATCTTTTGGCTTACTTGAAAGATCCGTTGCCGTTGAGCCAAAATCATTCGGAGTCACATAGGCAACTTCCGGCGTATTGGTATCAAATACGAAAAACTTATCACGTAAATAGCCTTGGATATAACTACGGTAACTACCAACAAGAATCCCACTGTCATTAATATCATAGGCGATAGAACTTGAAATTGAATCTCCCATAGGGATCCAATGGTATTGATAGTTCCCTTCGGTGTCCTTAGACCAATAGGCTGCATCTTGACGCAGCTTATCTGTATCATTATTACGATAAACGTGTGAACGACCAACAACGACACCGTTATCATTCAAACCGAGCGCTTGAGCAGTAAAGGTCAAGGTATTATCAGCTTTAGGCGTTAAACCTAGAGGCAACTCAGTGCCTGTGGCTACATCATTCTCGATTTGCCATACATAGCCACGAGTCTGATATTGAATATTACGTGTCCCCGTAGAGTTCGGATATTGCTCACGTTGCACACAAATATCCAACGGCAAGGTATTATCCGTTCCTAAACAATAATTGACACGATCACTACCATATTTACTGATATCAATACTGGCATAACCCGCTACTAAATTATTGTTATTAATGGCTGTTGCCGCAGACCATCCGCCTAACTCAACCGTTTTATCATCTTTTACATATTTCGTAAAAGGCGGTTCCAGTGGAATTTCAATATTGCCGGATTTCGCAACACCGCGAAACTCGTAGTCGCGGTAATACCAATAATCATCGGCTACATCTGCAGTGGCTGTATTCTCTGTTTTCTTTTCAGGCGCAGTCATACTACCTACTTTAACGCCCGCATCATTGATACCGTAGTAAAAAGTATCGACTGAGTTGACAATCGAAGTATCACTCGGTGGTGTAGTACCATTGATACTGTCAAAAGTTGGCTTCCATGCGCCATAAGCACCATTTTGTGCTGCGATAAAAGCAAAGTTATTGGCAATAATCGCCGAAGTAATTGAATAGGTAATAGTTTCCTCTTTGGCTATACCATCTTCGACATCAATAACTCCGCCTTCCACATCAGATGTACTAAGTTTTTTCTTACCTTTGATGATACCGACCAACTCGTCGTTAGCATTAACGCCTAAGGCATAACCATTACGGGCACCTTGGAAGCTGTCAGAGAGCGGCAGATCATAATCATCAAGGTTAACGATTTCATAGACAGGTGCAGCATGGGCACTGTTTAATACACCAAGGACACCTAGGGCAACCAAGGAAAGGGCTTTATCCAACTTTGACTTCATTAATTCTATTCCCATTTTTATTATTGGTTTACTTCAGTGACTCAAGCTCTTCCCAACGCTCGAAGCAAACTTCCAATTGCTTTTCTTTATCCGCCAACTGGCTCAATACCAGATTAACTTTATCCTGCGCCTGACTATAAAAGTCTGCATGTCCAATGCTTGTCTGCAATGCGAGAATTTCAGCCTCTAATTGCTCCATCACAGTGGGTAACGACTCTAACTCACGCTGTAACTTATAAGACAGTTTTTTTACCGATTTCGCAGGTTCTGCAGCCTTAACTTCAACCGCTTTCGTTGCAACCGCAGGAGCTTCGACCGCCTTTTGCGAGCTAGGTTCCTCAGAATAAAACTTTGCCCCCTGATTCACAGCATCTTGATAACCACCCACATACTCGCTCCAATGGCCATTACCCGCATACCACCAACTACTGGTGACGGTATTATCGATAAATGCCCTATCATGGCTCACTAACAAAAGTGTGCCTTGATATTCAGTGAGTAGCGACTCTAGCAATTCTAGGGTCTCAATATCAAGATCGTTGGTCGGTTCGTCGAGTATGATTAAGTTCGCTGGACGAATTAATAGCTTAGCCAACAACAGACGGTTTTTTTCACCACCCGACAGCGCTTTCACAGGGGTTCTGGCACGCATAGGTGAGAACAAGAAGTCCTGCAAATAACTTAATATATGGCGGTCTTGGCCATTAATCGTGATGGTTTTTTTACCTTCGCCAACGTTATCTTCAACCGTTTGCTCAGGATCTAAGGCTTCACGATATTGGTCGAAATAAGCGATTTCAAGCTTAGTACCGACTTTAATTTCGCCCGATTGCGGTTGCAACTTTTCGATTAACAGCTTGATCAAGGTTGATTTTCCACAACCATTCGGACCGATCAGCGCAATACGATCGCCGCGGATAACCGTCGTATTAAAGTTTTTAACCAAATTTTTATCGGGCAGATTGAAGTTAAGATCGGTTACATCAAACACTAACTTACCAGAGCGTTCGGTATCCGATACCGCCATCTTAGCATTGCCTTGACGGTTTAACCGCTCACTGCGCTCTTCACGTAGGGCCTTTAGCGCACGCACTCGGCCTTCATTACGGGTTCGTCTAGCTTTAACGCCTTGACGGATCCACACTTCTTCATCGGCGAGACGCTTGTCAAACAAGGCATTTTTCTCAGCTTCAACCCGCAGCCATTCTTGCTTACCATCAAGATACATTTGATAGTTGCCCGGCCATGAGGTCACAACACCACGGTCTAAATCGACAATCCGCGTCGCCATACGGGCAATAAAGCCCCTATCGTGACTGATAAAGACGATAGCGCCTTGATAATCGAGTAAGAACTTTTCAAGCCACTCAATGGTGTCTATATCTAAATGGTTGGTTGGTTCATCGAGTAACAAGAGATCAGGCTCGCTGACCAGTGCTCTGGCTAACGCCACTTTACGCTGCCAACCACCGGATAACTCGCTCAAGGATTTATCAGGATCGAGTCCTAATAATTCGCAGTTTTGTTGAATGCGCGAATCGAGCTGCCAACCATTATAGTGATCTAAGGTTTCTTGCAGACCTTGCATCTCATTCAGCATACGATCCATTTGCTCAGGGGAGGCATGGGCAACATCGTGGGACAGTTGATGATAACGCTCAAGCGCCTCACCCACTTCCTTTAACCCTGCCGCAATATACGCGTATACCGTACCTTGCTCAGCTTTAGGTGGATCTTGCTGTAGACGACTCACGGTCACATTACCAGCGATGTTGAACTCACCTTCGTCCAACAACACATCGCCGGATAAGATTTTTAATAAACTCGACTTGCCAGCTCCGTTACGGCCAACAATACACACGCGCTCGCCGCGTTGAATAGTAAAATCCGCTTTTTGTAACAACGGAGTGTAACCATAGGCTAAAGAGCCACTATTGATACGAACCAGACTCAAACTAAGCTCCTGTAAACTCTTGTAATTGCGTTGCGTTAAATGGCCAATGTAACTCTCTATCATCCCAAGCTTTAAGCACAGGGATCGATACGCCGTAACGCTGCGCGAGGTATTCATCGTCACATATATCTATGGCCCGATAACCAATATCAGCCGCGTCCAATAACGCCGCGGCCAGTTCACACAGATGGCAGCCATCGGTGTGATATAGCAGATAAGGCCTGTTATCTAATTCTGCTTGAGTCAACTCAGGCATGGGTGATAAGCCAGGTATTATGGATATGTGGATTGCGTTTGTAGTCCATAGGTAAAGTCACATCATCAATGTTCTTCACATTAATGTTCATCTTTGTCAGCGTCTCTATGTCCATCTTAAACTTACGTTTATTGTTAGAGAACACGAGCTCGCCCGTTGGACTGAGCAGTTTCACTAAGGATGACAGTAAGTTCACATGATCCCGTTGCACATCAAACGAATCTTCCATGCGCTTAGAATTTGAGAAGGTTGGCGGATCAATAAAGATTAAATCGTACTGTTCATTACAATCACGGATCCACTGCATGCAGTCAGATTGAACAAACTCATACTGCTTACCTTGCAGTCCATTGAGGGCAAAGTTGTCCTTCGCCCAAGCGATATAAGTATTAGACATATCAACTGTCGTTACCGACTTAGCACCACCTAGCGCTGCGTGCACAGAAGCAGAACCTGTGTAAGAGAACAAGTTTAGTACGCGGCGACCTTTAGACTTTTGACCGACTAAACGACGTGTCAATCTGTGATCGAGGAACAAACCAGTATCCAAATAACCGGTTAAGTTCAACTTGAACTTAGCGCCATATTCGGTGGTAATAAGCTCTAACTTACGCTCATCCAGCTTTTGATATTGACTCGTGCCCTTTTGACGCTCACGGGTTTTCATGATCATCTTGTTCGGATTGATGCCAATGGCCGATGGCAGTGCTAATAACACATCGCTTAAACGACGTTTAGTCACGGCTTCAGGTATAGTCGCTGGCGCCATATACTCTTGAATAATCACGTAATCTAAATACTTATCAACTGCGACGTTATATTCAGGAATGTCGGCATCGTAAATACGATAGCTGTCGATGCCTTCTTTCTTCGCCCATTTCTCTAATAACTTGGCATTCTTCTTAATGCGGTTAGCAAAAGCGGGGGCAATATCAGCAATGTCGACGCCATCTGGTAGCACTGGCGTATCACGGCGAGTACTGTTGGCATGTAAGGTATAGATGTTAAAAGCACATTCAAGCGCGCCGTTAAACATCTTCATTTGTTTATCGGCTTTAAGCTTTAGCGATGACACCAGTTCGATATCACTACACAGCATGGCCACTTTCCAGCCGCCAAACTCTTTCTTAAACTTGTCGCCCAGCTGATAGTAAAGCTGCAATAACTCAGACACATTGCCTAAACGCTCACCATAAGGTGGGTTAGTGATCAAATAGCCGCTTTCCGCAGGCGGCGTTATCGTTAAAGCATCCGCAACTTTAAATTCGATTAACTCCAGTACACCGGCATTTTCGGCGTTACGTTTGGCTAACGCGACTAAACGCGAATCGATATCTGAACCGTAGAATTTAATCTCGCAACGTTTCACGCCTAATGATGCACGCGCTTTCGCTTCTTCAACGATTTCTTGCCACACGGCTTTATCATGGCGACGCCAATGTTCAAAACCAAAACGGCTACGTTGCAGACCTGGGGCAATATCGGCCGCCATTAAAGCCGCTTCAATTAATACAGTACCGCTACCACAGAAAGGATCGAGCAAAGTCGAAGGCGCCGCTTGCCAGCCACTGCGTACAAGCATGTTGGCGGCTAAGTTTTCCTTCAATGGCGCTTCACCTGTGGTCGAACGATAGCCACGTTGATGCAACGACGGACCCGAGAAGTTCATTGCTATCGTGATCACGCCATTACGGAAATGTGCATCAACTTTAAAATCAGCATCAACACGAGACACATTCGGACGCTCAATATCATCGTCACGGAAACGATCGACAATCGCATCCTTAATCTTCAAGGCGCCAAACTGGGTATTATTGATAAAACCACCCGTACCATGAAAATCGATACTAAAAGTGCTCTTATTGGAAAAGTGTGCCGGCCAATCGACACAATAAGCGGCATTGTAGAGTTGCTCTGCCGACTCGCAGCTGCCTTTATAGATAACCAACACAATGCGGCTGGCTAAGCGTGTCCATAAAGTAATACGATACGCTAAAGCTAAGGAGGCCGTGAAATATACACCAGCAACACTCTCTTTTACTTCAGTCGCACCAAATTCTGTCAGCTCTTGGGCTAAGCTATATTCAAAGCCCTTAGGGGCGGCGGCAAAAAAATTAAGCATGGGATAATCAGTACGCAGTCAAAATCAAAGCGACATTATACCTGCTCGGATACATAAAAGATAAACAGTTATTAGCCCAAGTCCCATTTAGTCACAGTCTTGACCTAAGATAATCGACGAAAAATCCCCAACTTATACGTAAATCGTATGAAAGCCCCCCACTCCGCTTTATATTTAAGCGTTCACCACCTTTTTCGATCTTCGTCCTTGCAATGCCAAGGCGCTGCCGTTATAGTCTGCCCCGCTTTGAAGACGGACGCGGGATGGAGCAGCATGGTAGCTCGTCGGGCTCATAACCCGAAGGTCGTAGGTTCAAATCCTGCTCCCGCAACCAATTTAAAGCACAATAGTAAAGCAAAACAGATAGATATCGGACGCGGGATGGAGCAG